>CALDMH010000031.1 GCA_937915565.1 uncultured Clostridia bacterium
AAGGCTTGATGGGATTCGATTCTTGCTCGGCATCCGCATAAATCGGTTTATCGCCACAAAAATAGTTAGTGATGACGAATGGAATCCCTAAAAATAAAAAAAGATAAATCGAACGAGCCGCAGACAACCCGAAAAGAGCGTTAAAAAACTTGATTTTATTTTTGATTTTATATATAATATACAGTGAATAATTATTGCGCGGCGCGCGCGAGGACGACAATGGCAATAACAACCAAGGACAATATAAGAAACTTTTGCATTATAGCCCATATCGACCACGGAAAATCTACTTTGGCGGACAGAATTATGGAGCTTACCGGTCAGGTTGCCGAAAGAGATATGGAGGACCAGCTTCTCGATTCGATGGACCTCGAACGCGAAAGGGGAATAACCATTAAACTCACGCCCGTAAGAATGGCGTATAAAGCGAAAAACGGCAAGGATTATATATTCAACCTTATCGACACCCCGGGTCACGTCGACTTCACTTACGAAGTTTCGCGTTCGCTCGCCGCTTGCGAGGGCGCGATTTTAATCGTGGACGCAACGCAGGGCATCGAAGCGCAAACGCTTGCCAACTGCTACCTCGCGCTCGACAACAACCTCGAAATAATGCCGGTTATCAACAAAATCGACCTTGCTTCCGCAGACCCTGACGAAACCGCGAAGGAAATCGAGGACGTAATCGGCCTCGACGGCAGCAACGCTCCGAGAATTTCGGCTAAAAACGGAATAAATATCGACCAGGTTTTGGAGCAAATCGTGGAATTGATTCCGCCGCCGAAGGGCGACGACGACGCGCCTTTAAAGGCTCTTATTTTCGACAGCTATTACGATAACTTCAAAGGCGTTATCTGTTTCGTGAGAATTATGGACGGAACGGTTACCGCAGGCACGAGAATAAAAACCTTTGCGGGAACGAAGCAATTCGACGTTACGGAAGTCGGCACGTTCAACCCGCAGTTAAAACCGAAGAAAACGCTTTCCGCAGGCGAGGTAGGATATATCGCCGCGAGCATAAAAAGCATAGAAGACATCGCCGTGGGCGATACGATTACGGACGCAAACAACCCCACTCCCGTTCCGCTTGCCGGCTACAAAAAAGTTCAGCCCGTGGTATTTTCGGGAATTTACCCCCTCGACGGCTCTAAATTCAACGATTTGAAAGAAGCTCTTTTAAAACTCAAACTCAACGACGCTTCTCTCACCTTCGAGCCGGATAATTCGGACGCGCTCGGCTTCGGCTTCCGCTGCGGGTTCTTGGGGCTTTTGCATATGGAAATAATTCAGGAACGCATCGAGCGCGAATTCGACATAGACATAATCACCACCGCTCCGTCCGTTTCCTACCATATTTACAAAACCGACGGGGAGATGCTCGTCGTGGACAACCCCAGCAAGTTCCCCGACGTTTCGTATATAGATTACGCCGAAGAACCCATAATCACCGCAAACATCTTCACCCCGCCCGATTACGTCGGCGCGATAATGGACCTTTGTCAGGATAAGCGAGGCATTTTCACCGATATGACTTATCTCGACGCGAAGAGAGTCCGCCTTAACTACACTCTCCCCTTAAACGAAATCATTTTCGATTTCTTCGACGGGTTAAAGAGCCGCACGAGAGGTTACGCGTCTTTCGACTACGAGCTTTCCGGCTACCGCAAAAGCGAACTCGTCAAACTAGATATGCTTTTAAACGGCGAGATTTGCGACGCGCTTTCGATTATCGTTCATAAAGACAAAGCCTATGCGAGAGGTCGCGCGCTTGCCGAAAGACTTAAAGACGTTATTCCCCGCCAACTTTTTGAAATACCAATTCAGGCGGCTATCGGAGGGAAAGTCATCGCGAGAGAAACCGTTAAGGCTCTTCGGAAAGACGTTCTCGCAAAATGCTACGGCGGCGATATAACCAGAAAGAAAAAGTTGCTCGAAAAACAAAAAGAAGGAAAGAAGAAGATGCGTCAGCTCGGCTCGGTTGAAGTTCCGAGCGAGGCGTTTATGTCCATTTTAAAAATCGACAGCAGCGACAATAAATGACAAAATTGTCGAATAATCGACTTATAGCCCGATATTTGAGGTTTATTTATGCCCGGAATTTACATTCACGTTCCGTTTTGCAAGAGCAAGTGCGCTTATTGTGACTTCGCCTCTTACCCGAAGGAACTTTCAAAATGCGATTTGTATTTCGCCTGCCTTTACAAGGAAATGAAAGGCAGAAGCGAATCGGTTAAAGACTACGTTTTCGACACCGTGTATTTCGGCGGCGGCACGCCTTCGTTCGTGGACGCCAAATATATCGAGGGCGCAATGCGCCAACTCCGCAATTACTACAAAATCGCCGATAACGCGGAAATTACCATAGAAATGAATCCCGGCACGGTTGACGAGGAAAAAATCAGGCGTTACGAAAAGCAGGGGTTCAACCGTTTCAGCGTGGGGCTTCAAACCGCAACCGACAGACTTCTGGAAAATATCGGAAGAATACATACGAAACAGGATTTCATCGACGTTGCAAAACTGCTAAAAGGCAAAAATTTCAGCGTAGACGTTATGTTCGGGCTTGCGAACCAAACCGAAAACGACGTTCGCGAAGCGATTGACCTTGCGATTAGTTCCGGAGCAAAACACGTCTCCTCTTACGCTTTGAAAGCGGAGGAAGGCACGCCGATGTATTGCAGATATTTAAACGGAGAACTTCCGAGCGAGGACGAGGTTGCCGACCAATACGATTTTGCCGTGAAACACCTCGAAGAAAACGGATTTAAACGCTACGAGGTTTCAAATTTTTGCAAGGACGGATTTTATTCGAGGCATAATCTCAACTACTGGAAGCGCGGCGAATATCTCGGCTTCGGAGTTTCCGCCTCCTCGTTTATCGGCGAAAGGCGATTTACCAACACCGAAAAAATCGACGAATACGTCGCCTGCATTATGCGCGATAAAGTCGCGGAAATATTCAGCGAAAAAATCGAGGGCGACGAAAGGGAATTCGAGTTTATTATGCTGGGGTTGAGAACGGCGGACGGAATTTCGTTTGACGATTACCGCTCGCGTTTCGGCGGCAACTTCAAGGAAAAATACGCGAAAAAAATCGCCGCGACGAGAAAATATCTTAACGAAACCGAAAAAGGCGTTGCAATAAAGCCCGAATATCTCTTCGTGCAGAACGAGATAATAATTCAATTTATGGACTGACGCAGGTCGCCTGCAAACGCCGCAACGCGGCGCAAAGTTAAATGCGGCGCAAGGCTTTACGCTTCGCCTGCTTGCATAACGGTTGCTAAAACTTTGCCTGCTCGCATAAGGCCGTTTTGCGCTGCCCGCTTAATACGACCGCTTCGACTCTGTTCGCTCGCATAACGTCGCAGGCCGCTTGCGCTTACAACTATTACGTTTTTAAGGAAAACAAATGGGAAATTTCGTACATTTACACGTCCACACCGAATACAGTATTCTCGACGGAGCGACAAAAATTGCCGTTGCGGCTAAAAAAGCCAAAGCCCTCGGTATGCCTGCGCTCGCCATCACCGACCACGGCAATATGTACGGCGCGGTGAATTTTTTCGACGCGTGCGAGAAAGAAGGCATAAAAGCCATAATAGGCACGGAGTTTTACGTTTGCGACGATTTGACCGTTAAAAGCGGTAAATCCAAGCTTAACCACCTCGTTCTTCTCTGTAAAAACGAGGAGGGATATAAAAATCTTTCGCTTTTAAACGCAATCGCTTTCCGCGACGGATTTTACTATAAACCGAGAATCGACCTTAAAACCCTCGAAGCTCATCACGAAGGACTCGTTTGTCTTTCGGCGTGCCTTGCGGGAGATATTCCGCAAGCTATTCTCAATAGAAATTTCGACGAGGCAGAAAAGCTCGTGGTATGGTTTAAAAACCTTTTCGGGGAAGACTTTTACCTCGAAATGCAAAACCATATGCTCGAAGAACAGCTCGAAGTCAATAAATATTTAAGAATTTACGCCAAAAAATACGGAATAAAGCTCGTTGCCACGAACGACGTGCATTATCTCGAACGCTCCGACGCGGAATCGCAGGACGTTCTGATGTGCGTTCAGATGGGCGCGGATTACGACGACCCGAAAAGATTGCGCTTCCCCAACGACGAGTTTTATCTTAAATCTTACGACGAAATGGCGTCGCTTTTCCCCAACGACCCCGAGGCTTTGGAAAACACGCTCGAAATAGCCGATAAATGCAATTTCGGGTTCGTCTACGGGCATTATATGTTCCCGCATTACTACCCCGAAACGGGCGAAGACCCGAAAACTTATATCCGCGGGCTTATCGACGCCGGCATAAAGAAAAAATACGGCGCGGAAACCAAGGAAATTCGCGAAAGAATCGAAAGCGAACTTGCCGTTATCGAAAAGCAAGGGTTTATCGAGTACTTCCTCATCGTTTGGGACTATATCAACGCGGCGAGAAATATGGGTATTTCGGTCGGCCCGGGGCGTGGTTCGGGCGCAGGCTCAATCGTTGCTTACCTTATCGGAATAACCAATATCGACCCGCTTAAATACGACCTTTACTTCGAGCGTTTCTTAAACCCCGAACGTGTTTCCGCACCCGATTTCGACGT
>CALDMH010000032.1 GCA_937915565.1 uncultured Clostridia bacterium
TTGCGGAGCGGACGTTACGGAGTATCTTGCGAGGAACGTCGCCACGAAAAATTACGCGCCGTATATCGTTTTCGCGCTTATCGATATGGAAATGCGCGTTGCGGGCGTGCTTGCACAAAAAGGTTTCACGGGCGAAAAAATATCGCGCGCTTTCGTGAAAAAAGACGGGCGATTCAAAGTGATTCTTCCGTTTTCGGGCGCGGAAAAAATCGAGGAAACTTATTCGTTTTTTTACGATTACAGGGTTCGGCTTTGCGATTTGATTTTTTCAAAGGACGAATGTTTTGATTTTTGCGCGGAAGCGAGAAAATATTAAATTGCGAATAACACGAAAAACGAGAAAAAACGAGACTAAAATGAACGAGTTCGGATTGAACGAGGACTGAAAAAACGAGGAAAATACTATGGATAACGAAATAATCACTCTTATAGACTCCGTGAAACAGCGCACCGGCATAAGCGTAAGGGTGTATCTTGAAAACGGCGACGACAGTTATTCTCCGCAGCCGAACGAAATTATCGAGCGCGCCGACGGAAAGGTCGACGGGATAATCGAAAATCAAGGCAAGGGGAAGACTTATTTCAAATTTCGTCACAAGGCGGACGAATACGTCGGTTACGTCGATTCCGAGCGCGGAGAGGGCGCGAATATCGCGGGCGTAATTTCGGTTATGCTTGAAAATATCGGCGGAAAAGATTTTTCGACGAGTAAAAACGACTCTTTGAAAAACGTGCTTCTCGGCGAATGTAATTCCTTGCAGGCTCAAAAATACGTTCGCAAATTCGGAATTCCGGATTTGCCTTGCAGCGTTTACGTTATATATTCGCAAAGCGGCTCGATTTCGGATATTTTGGACTTTTTGGAGAATTTCAAATCAAACGCACGTGATTTGGTGGTTGCGACGGACGAAGTTTCCTGCGCGTACGTTAAATTTCAGGAAAACGCTTCGCAGGAAAACGAATTCCAGTCGCTTACGGATTACGCGTATCTTATGGCTCAATCCATCGAGGAGGAACTGGGAGTAAAGGTTAAAATCGGCGTCGGCGGGACTACGCGTTCTTTTTCGGATAGCGCGGTTTCTTATAAGCAGGCCACGATTGCGGTGAGAATGAGCGGTATGTTCGAGATGAAAACCGTCGTTGCGACTTATAAGGAATACGTCTTTATAAAATTGCTCGAAGATATGCCGAAATATAAACTCGAAGAGTTTTTGAACGTTCTTTCCGAACCGGATACGAAAAGCGTTTTTGCCGATTCGGAGATGCTCGAAACCGCTTCGGAATTTCTCAAAGCGAACCTGAACGTTTCCGAAGCTTCGCGAAATTTGTTTATGCACAGAAACACGCTTATGTACAGGCTCGATAAAATCGAAAAGGCCACGGGGCTCGACATTCGTAAGTTTCAGGACGCTATGACGTTCAGGCTTATGACTATTTTATATAAATTGCTCGGCTGAAAAGTTAAACCGTTAAAGAAAGTACGCCGAAAAATCGGAGGAAACAATGAGTAAGGAAAAAACGAATTCGGAAAAAAAGGAATCGAAAAACAATAAGATTTTCAAACGAATAATTATCGGCGTCGTATGCGCGATATGTCTTGTCGGCTCGTTTTTTGCGGGATTTATCCTGCGCGACGTAAGCGACTCGGATATGGCTTCGCTCAGATTTATCGTCGAAACGTATAAAAAATACTACCTCGAAGAATCCGACGATTTTATTTCCGTTATGGGCAACAGCATACTCGACAGGTATTCGGAGTATATGACCAAGGAAGAGTATGAAGCGGTTTCTATGGGAGCGACGGGCAGGCGCAACGGCATAGGCATTTCATACGATAAAACGTCCCTTAAAATTTCTTCCGTGAAGGGTAATTCCCCGGCGGAAAAAGCGGGCGTTAAGGAAGGCGACGTCATTATCGGAGTGAAAAAGCCTGACGAAAGCGATTACGTCGAAATTAAAACGCTCGACGATTTAACCGCGATTTTTTCGGAAATTGCCGACGACGAGGAGTTTTCTTTAAAACTGAAACGCGGCGAAGAGGAAGCGATTTGTTCGCTCGCTTTCAGCGTGTATCAGGAAACTTACGTTTTTTATAAGGATAACGAGGGGGATTATCGCTTTTTTGACGGTCTCGATTCAAACGGGAAGAAAACCGAAATGAAAATTACGCGTTTTGACGACGGAGATTCCTCGTTTGACGATAAAACGGCTTATATAAGATACGCTTCGTTCAACGGAACCGGCAGTGAAAAAAAAGTCGGTTCTTCGGCGTGGCAAATGAAAACCGCCCTTGAAAAGTTTAAAGCGGGCGGCAAAAACAAACTTATTCTCGATTTGAGGAATAACGGAGGCGGTTATATGAGTATTCTCGAAACCGTTTCTTCGCATTTCATCGATGAAAAAAGCGGCACGAAGCATCTCGTGTCCAAGGCCGTTTATAAGGACGGGAGCGAGAGCAGGTTCGTTTCGGATTCCGTCGATTACGCCGATTACGGTTTTGAAAAAATAGTCATTCTCGCAAATTCCGGCACGGCTTCCGCTTCGGAGGCTCTCATCGGCGCGATGCTCGATTACGATAAGGATAAAAAAGTCAGCGTGGTTTTGTCCGCTTTGACTTCAAACGGAAAAACGGTTTACAGGTCTTACGGGAAAGGCATAATGCAAACCACGATTCAAAACCCCGTTTTAGGCGACGCAATTAGGCTTACCACCGCAAAAATTTACTGGCCCGTTTCGGGGCTTAGTATTCACGGCGTCGGGGTGAGAAAAGAAGCGTTGCCCGTTTATGCGGACAGGATAATCGAGCCTGCCGTTGAAAACGGAGTGGATTACGAGTTAAAAGCGGCGATTTCGCTTTTATAAGCATAAGCGTCCACCCGCAAAGAGGCTATCGTAAAATAATCGAAAATCACCGATTTCGGGCGTTTGAAAGCGGAAAAAAATTATCGGTTTAAAAATTGCAAAGAAAAAGCCGATTTGGAAAATCGGCTTTACTAAACGGCGAAAAATAAATCTGCCTGCGCCGTACGCGAAGAAAAATCAACCCGTTTTCTAAAAACAGGTGGGTGCTCTGCCGAGTAAATTCGTTTTCCCGCAATAAAAATCGGCTCGGTTAACCGCAGCCGCGGGCGTAACGTATTATTCAGGACGCCAAGCTCCCTTATTTGATTTGTGGATCTAATTAACTCCCGTTTCAAACGCCGCAGACTTATTTAAGCTAATATATTATATCATACGTTTTGAAATAAATGCAATTATTTTAAAATGAAAACGGAGAAAAAAGATGAAGCTTACCGTTCTCGGAAAATACGGTCCGTTTCCGCCTGAAAACGGCGCGACGAGCGGCTATTTACTGGAAACGAAAAACGCCGCGTTCGTTCTCGATATGGGTTCCGGCGTTTTTTCGCGTTTGGAGGAGCGTATGCCTCCCGAAGAGATTGATTGTCTTATAATTTCGCATTTTCACCACGACCATTCGTCCGACGTTCCGATTTTCGGATACTACCTTCAACAACTTGAAAAGCGTGGAAAATTCAATCGCAAAATAAAGGTTTTTTGTCCCGAATCGGAAAGGGAAATATGCTCGTTGCTTTCTTCGTCGAAGTTTTTCGACGTTGAATACGTCGACGGGGGCGAGCGCGAATTCAACGGCGTTAAACTTACTTTTTTTAAAATGAAGCACCCGGAGCAGTGTTACGGAGTGAATATCGTTGCGGACGGAAAGAGTTTTTCTTACACGGGCGATACGAACGTTTGCGCTTCGGTTGACGAGCTTTATAAAAGAGCGGACGTCGTGCTTATCGACGGCGGATTGATTGAAGCCGATTGGAATGACAACGCTCCGCATTTAAGCGTCGAGAAATGTGTTGCATACGGAAATAAGTGGGGCAATAAGTCGATTATCTCGCATATTAACCCGTTGTATAACGAAGAAAAAATAATTGAAAACACAGGAAGAAAAGGGGAATGGACGATAGCGGAAGAGGGGAAATCTTACGATTTATAAATAAGCCCGTAAATTTCAGACCTATATTGTTTTGTTCTCTTTCGTTTGCCGCGGGAATATTCTTTTTCGTAAAATTCGCCGCAAACGAATTTGCCGCCGTTGCGTTTTTGGTGGCGTTTTTGGCTGTAATTTTTTTGGTGGCATTGCAGTTTTGTCTTAAAGGGAGAATGAAGGCTTACGCGATAACCGCGATATGTTGCGCATTCTTTTCCGTAGTCGGAATGTTCTCCGCAGGCGCGGCCTTTAAAAGTTATCGTTCGGGTAGGTTTGAAAGCGGCGATTATTTTATCTCCGGCGAGGTGGAATCGGTTTACGAAAACGACGGAAAATATTTCGTTACGTTAAGAAATTGTAAGTATAACGGCAAAAGCGGCGGTAAGTTTTATTGGCGTTACGCTCCGTCCGGAATGAAAAAGTACGACGCGGTAAACGTCGTGTGCAACGCCGCGCCGGCAACCGAATTCGACGGAAAAGGTTTATCGAATAACGCGCTTCACGGCAGGGCGATGGTTTCCGCAAAAGTAACGCATTACGAAATAACGGGAAAGAGCAACCGTATATATGCGAAATTTGCGCGTTTTACCGACGAGATTTTATCCGAAGGTCTTGGTAAAGAAGAGTACGCCGTGGCGAGGTCGCTTTTAAGGGGCGACACCGACGAGGCGGGAGACGTGATAGATTTTTATCGTGTGTCTGGCATAGCTCACGTTTTCGCCGTTTCGGGTATGCACGTCTGTATGCTTTTTGCTGCCTTTTCGTTTATTTTCAAATTCATTCCGATTAAGAAAATTTATAAAAGTCTTGCTATAAGTTGTTTATTGCTATTTTACGCATATCTTTGCGGAATGACTCCGTCCTCCGTCAGAGCGGCGGTTATGTGTTCGATTTATTCCGTCGTCGGAAGTTTCGGCGAAAAGAAGGATAGGGGGAACACGATTGCTTTCGCAATGGTCGTTACGCTGCTTATCAACCCGTTCGATTTGTTTTCGGCAGGCTTCATTCTTTCGTTTTCAATCAGCTTTGCGATTATAACTCTTTCAAGGCCGATTGCCGATAAACTTCGGTTTCTGCCGTCCAAACTTCGGGATTCTCTTGCCGTTTTGTTTTCGGCTTCCGCAGTTGCCATTCCGTTAAGCGTAATCTTTTTCGGTTATTATCCTTTGGTGTCTTTCGTTACCAATCTCCTGGTCGTTCCGCTTGTCAGCGTTTCGTTTTACACTCTTTGGATTGGTATAGCGATTTCGGCAATTTTGCCTGTTAATCGACTTATAGCCCTATTTGTGCCGTCTAATATTCTTCGTTTGACTTCCGGGCTTTGCGAAGTTTTTTCAAATTTTCCGCTCCAAATAAAATCGTTTCCGATAGGTTTTGCGGCGGCTTATTTCATCGCTTTATATTTCTTTTGCGAGCTTACTAATACGGGTAAAAGGGCGAATTTCGTTTCGTCGTGTTATGCGGTTTTGTCCGTTATATTGCTTGCAGTTTTGTCGTTTTAGTCGTCAAATTTCTTTTTTTATTGCGACGCTTTGTCTCGTTATTATCGATATAAAATATAATTATGGTTAATCGTTTGACAGTTTACCGTCGTGCGGTTATAATTTTGTAGTTGATTTTCATTATATATTAAAAAACGAATAGCCGAAAATTGCGTTAATACGGCGGGCTATTCTTGCTTGGTCGGCATTACGAACGGAGGAGCGTATGTACAAAGAGGGCGAAAACGAAACGAAAATATCTTCGGGCTGCGCGATAGCGGGAGTGTTTTCGGAAGTCGGAGAGATGATTTCCGGCGGAATTATCACGGAAGCAATGCGCACGATGCGCGAGCGTTCAAACGGGCTCGGAGGCGGGTTTGCCGGTTACGGAATTTATCCGCAGTATAAGGATTATTACGCTTTTCACGTTTTCTATTCCGATAAGGAATCGAAAAAAGCGTGCGAGGATTATCTTGACGAAAAATTCGAGATAATAAACCTTTCTAAAATCCCGGTGAGGAAAAATCCTCACGTAACGGACGAACCGCTAATCTGGCGTTATTTCGTTATGCCCGACCATAATTTACTTCGCGACAGTCAGCTTGACGAAAGGGAATACGTCGCTCGTTGCGTGATAAAAATAAACAACGAGATAAAGGGCGCTTACGTTTTTTCGAGCGGAAAAAATATGGGCTGCTTCAAGGGCGTCGGTTATCCCGAGGATATAGGCGATTATTTCAAACTGGAAGAATATTCGGGATACGGCTGGACGGCTCACGGAAGATACCCCACGAACACCCCCGGGTGGTGGGGCGGAGCGCATCCCTTTTCGCTTTTAGACCTTTCAGTCGTTCACAACGGCGAAATATCGTCTTACGACGCAAACAGAAGATTTATCGAAATGTTCGGTTATAAATGCACTCTTTTAACCGACACCGAGGTTATAACCTACGCTCTCGATTTTCTCGTTCGCAAAAAGGGTTTGACGATGTCCGAAGCGGCGGCTGTAATCGCCGCGCCTTTCTGGACGACGATTGAAAATATGTCCGACGAACGCCGTGACGTTTGCAATTACCTCCGCAAGGAATTCCCGAGCCTTCTTATGACCGGTCCGTTTTCGATTCTCGTCGGTTGGAACGGCGGAATGATGGCGTTAAACGACAGGCTGAAACTTCGCTCGATGGTAACTGCGAGAAACGGCAGTCGCGCGTATTTTGCGAGCGAGGAGTGCGCCATAAGAAAAATGGATGAAAATTCCGTCGACTTTTTTGCGCCGCGCGGCGGAGAGCCGATTATAGTAACCTTAAAAGGCGAAAAATCCAACCCGCCGATAACCAATCTTAACTGTTTTGCCGAGGGTGACATATGAGTTACGTTTACGCCGATTATGAAATAAAAAGAGATTTGACGAGATGCACGACGTGCGGAATTTGTGTTAAGCAGTGCTTTAACGGGGTTCATTCCTTAATCGAAACCGAAAAAGGCGTCAGGCTCGTTTCCGACGAATCCAAGTGTGTCAACTGCCACAGATGCGTGAGTCTTTGTCCTTCGCGCGCGTTAAAAATCGTCAGGAGCGACCTCTTTTTCAGAGAAAACGATAACTGGAAGGATTCGGTAATCAAGGAAATTTACAAACAAGCCGAAAGCGGCGGAGTTTTGCTTTCTTCTATGGGTTGTCCGGAAGAATATCCCGTTTACTTCGATAAAATCCTTATCAACGCGTCGCAGGTGACGAACCCTTCCATAGACCCTCTTCGCGAGCCTATGGAAACCAAGGTTACGCTCGGAAAACGCAATCACGAAATTCAGCGCGATAAAAACGGACATATCGTTTGCAACACGTCGCCGAGGCTCAATCTTGAACTTCCGATAATGTTTTCGGCAATGAGTTACGGCTCGATAAGTTACAACGCGCATAAAAGTCTTGCTCTTGCGGCTACGGAGCTCGGAATATGCTATAACACGGGCGAAGGCGGGCTTAACAAAGACTTTTTCAAATACGGAAAGAATACTATCGTTCAGGTTGCGTCGGGAAGATTCGGCGTGTATAAGGATTATCTCGAAGCGGGAGCGGCAATCGAAATAAAAATGGGGCAGGGCGCAAAACCGGGAATAGGCGGCCACCTCCCCGGGGCGAAAATAACCGAGGACGTTTCTATGACGAGAATGATTCCCGTCGGAACGGACGCGATTTCTCCCGCGCCTCATCACGATATATATTCGATAGAGGATTTAAAACAACTCGTTTTCGCTTTAAAGGAAGCGACGGAATATAAAAAGCCGATAATAGTCAAAGTTGCGGCTGTTCACAATATCGCCGCCGTCGCAAGCGGAATTGCCCGAAGCGGGGCGGATATAATTGCGATAGACGGTTTCCGCGGCGGAACGGGCGCAGCCCCCACGAGGATAAGAGATAACGTGGGAATCCCCATAGAGCTTGCGCTTGCCTCGGTGGATTCGCGACTTCGCGAAGAGGGAATAAGAGAAAACGTATCGCTCGTTGCGGGAGGTTCTATAAGGAGCAGCGCGGACGTGGTTAAAGCGATAGCTCTCGGTGCGGACGCGGTATATATAGGCACTGCCGCGCTCGTCGCATTGGGTTGTCACCTTTGCAGAAACTGTCAGTCCGGCAAATGCAATTGGGGAATAGCCACGCAGATTCCGGAACTCGTCGGAAGGTTAGAGCCGGAAACGGGCAGTAAAAGGCTCGTGAATCTTCTCACGGCGTGGGATCACGAGATAAAGGAATTTATGGGTGGAATGGGTATAAATTCCATTGAGGCGTTAAAGGGCAACAGGCTGATGCTCCGCGGGGTGGGGCTTAACGAAAAAGAGCTTGCCATTCTCGGAATAAAACACGCCGGCGAATGATTTTGGAGATAAACCGATGAAAACAATAAATTGCGAAAAACTCGATTTTTCAAAGCTCGGCGAACTTATCCGCGAGGAAAAAGAGGTTGAACTTATAAATTGCGAAGGTCAGAGATTTATCGGCGCGGGAACGGAAAATAAGAAGATTATCATAAACGGAGTTCCCGGCAACGGTTTGGCGTCTTTTATGAGCGGCGGAGAAATAACCGTCCGCGGCAACGTTCAGGACCAAGCTTGCGACACGATGAACGACGGCAACGTGGTAATTTACGGTTCTGCGGGTGACGCCACCGGCTACGCAATGCGCGGCGGCACGATTTATATCGAAGGGAAAGCGGGTTACCGAACGGGTATTCATATAAAGGAATACGGCGATAAGAAACCCGTTATAGTTATCGGCGAAACTGCGGGAAGCTTTCTCGGAGAGTATCAGGCGGGCGGAATAATAATCGTTTTGAACCGTAAAGACGACAAAAGCCCCGTCGGATTTTTCTGCGGCACGGGTATGCACGGAGGGAAAATCGTTATAAGGTGTGCCAAAGAGCCGAAAAATCTTTCGCCGAAAATACGAATTAAAAAGGCGAACGAAGAGGACTTGAAAGAAATCAAACGATACGTTTTCAAGTTCTGCGAGTACTTTTCGGAGGACGCAAACCGCTTGCTGAATTCGGATTTTTATATTTTAACTCCGGATTCCGAAAATCCGTATAAAGAATTATACGTTCAAAATTAGTTAATTTGCAGGGTTAAACTTTTAAAATTTAGCCCTGCTATTTTCATAAAATACTATTTTAACAATTTGAACAAATTTTAAACAAAAAATTTACAAAATTCACCGAAATTGCTTGACATATTGCGAAAGATAAAATATAATATAAAAAAAGTCAAGAAAAACGTCGGATAAGACGGAATTAGAATTTTTGTAAGCTTTTTAACCTTTATTTTAAAGTCATCAACGTTTTTAAATAATATTGTAAAAAATTTTTTCTCGTTACGAAAAGTAACGTTCGTTTCTTTTACTTTATTTTCAAAAGCGTTGCGCTATTTACGTAGAGGCTTAAAACGTTTATGAAACGGAACGTTGGCCGACGCGATAGGAGTAAATGATGAAGGGAATTTTTATTGATGCGGACGAAGTGACGGGCAGGTTAGCCAAAAAGCTGAACTTTTGTTGCGACGTCGATATTTTTAAAGCGGATAAGGCCGACGCCGCGGAGATTTGTTCGATTATAAATCAAAATTACGAATTCATTTTGATTGGCGAACAGCTTTACAAATCGATGTTTTTCGAGCTTTCGTCGAGATTGGCCTGGTTCAATATGCAAACCGGCACGATAAAGTTTACGAAGAATTTTTCGGTTTATAAAATTTATCATATTTGCAAAGGCGATTATGAAAGAATGTTTCCCATCGAGCTTTACACGAAGCAGCTTGACGAAAACGCGATAGTCGATTTATTCAGGCGTACTCTATCAAACGTCGGCGCAGACGGCGCGCCGGGCAAAATCAGCAGATTTTTCACCGAAATAGGCTTGTCGAGAACTCTTAAAGGTTACGAGTATCTCGTCGAAGCGGTAAGATTGGTCGATATAGCTCCCGAATTATTCAGCAATCTCACGAAAGGCTTGTATCCATTGGTCGGAAACAAATTCGGAGTTTCGGGCAGCGTCGTCGAAAGATGTATAAGAAACGCGGTCGATTCGGTAATAAGCAAAGGAAAGTTCTTCGAGGTGGCGAACTCTCTTTACGGCGGAAATTTCGGTAAATACGAAAAGCCTACGAACGGAGAATTTATTTCTTTCGTAAGCCTTATATAACAAAAGAACAACGCCAAGCATCTCGTCGAGATGCTTTTTAATTTGCCTTTTTATTCTCGGGCGGCATTGTGTTGACAAAATATGCGCTCGACATTATAATATACCCATTATTATAAACGGAGTAAAGCAAATGAAGTACGCTTTAATCAACTGCAAACTACTCAACGGGAAAAAGGATATGACCGTTGAAGAAGGTAAAAGTATTCTTGTCGACGGCGAAAAAATAGTCGGCATAACGTCGGCAGGCGAGGCCGATTTAAGCGGGTATAAAACGATTGATTTAAAAGGCAAATATATTATGCCCGGGCTTATAAATATGCACGTTCACCTTGCGGGAAACGGCAAGCCTCAAAAAAAGCAGCGCGACAACGCTAAACTCGTAAAAACCGTTATGAGCACGGCTTTAACGAGAAAAATCGCATACAAACTGGTTTGCGGCTATGCGAAAGACGAGCTTATGAGCGGCGTTACGACTATCCGCACGATGGGCGGAATTTCGGATTTCGACGGAAAACTCCGCGACGAAATTGCTTGCGGAAAAAAAATCGGGCCGAGAATACTTGCCGCCAATCAGGGAATATCCGTTCCTAACGGGCATATGGCAGGTTCGGTTGCGGTTGCCGTAACGAACGAGGACGAAGCCCGCAGGCGCGTTGAAGTCGCTAAAAGCCAGAACGTCGATTTGGTAAAGGTAATGGTGACGGGCGGCGTTCTCGACGCAAAGGAAAAAGGCGTTCCGGGCGAACTTAAAATGCCTGCGGAAATTATTTCCGCCGTATGCGAAAAAGCTCACGAAGAGGGCTATAAGGTTGCCGCTCACGCCGAATCGCCCGAGGGTGTTAAGGTCGCTCTCGAAAACGGCGTGGATTCAATCGAGCACGGCGCAAAGCCTTCGCCGGAAATAATCAAGCTTTTTAAGGAACGCGGGGCATTTTTATGCACGACCATTTCTCCCGCCGTGCCTTACGCGCTTTTCGACCGTTCGCTTTCCCGCATAACGGAAACCGAGCAGTTTAACGGTAAAGTGGTTTTCGATGGGATAATCGACTGCGCAAAAGCGGCCGTTGAGAACGATATACCCGTCGTTTTAGGCAACGACGTCGGCTGTCCGTGGATAGCGCAGTACGAGTTTTGGAGAGAACTGTTTTATTTCCACAAATACATCGGCGTTTCCAACGCCTTTGCTTTATACACGGCCACGGCGCGCAGCGCGGAAATGGCGGGGATAGGAGACGTTACGGGTACGATAGAGGTCGGCAAGTCGGCCGATATGATTGTCACGGAAGAAAATCCGCTTGACGATTTGCGTGTTTTAAGGAACGTAAAAACGGTTATTTCACGCGGAAAGATTTACGATAATCCGAAGATTAAACGCAACGAAAAAATCGTTGCCGAACTCGACAAATTTTTAATTTAAGCCAAATAAAAAATGCGGCGGTATGCGGGAAAAACCCGCATACCGCCACATTTTTTTAAACGATTATTCTGCCGTTATCTTTGCGGCGGACGAGCCGAGGAATATAACCGTCGCCGAAATTCGGCAAGGCATTTCCGCGGACGTTACCGTTTCTTCGCCGATTTTAACGTTAAGCGTTTGTCCCTGCGATAAGTTCATCGTCGTTTTCGTTGCGACGGACGAAAAATTGCTGCAATTCGTCGCTTCGTTGCTCATTCCGTTTGCCGGGCAAACGGCAAGTACGTATCCGCCTTCGTAAGCGTAACCGTTTTCGGTATCGATAGACGAATCGCCTCCCGAAGTGCTGATAATCGTTATTTCGCCGCCGGCAAAGAGTATTCCGTTATATTTCGTTTTGCTGTTTGAATCCAAACCGTCGCCGCCCGCATAAACGTAGACCTTGCCGCCTTCAAACGTAATTCCCGTTCCTGACGTAGTCGTTGCGTTGATGCCGTCGTCCGATGAAACGATCGATACTTCGCCGCCCGTTATCGCAACGTAAACTCCTTCCAGCCCTTCGTAACTTCCCGTTACGTCGATAACGCCGCCCGAAACGGTGAGCGTACCGTCGGAATGAATCGCGTCGTCCTTGGAGAAGAGCGAGAGCGTTCCGCCCGAAATCGTAACGTTACCCGTCGAAGTCGCTTCGTTTTCAAGAGTTTCTCCGCCGTTTGCGTGTATTGCGTCGTCATATGCGTTTACGGTGAGCGTTCCGCCCGAAATCAAAATTTCGTTCTCCGCTTTTATTCCTTTCGTGGAGTAGTCGCCTTTTTCGCTGTTCCCGTCGGAAAATCCGCCGTTCGGGTTGCCCATACCGCCGTTCGGTTTATCCATTCCGCCGTCCGGTTTACCCATACCGCCGAAACCGCCGCCGAAGCCGACGGAATACGTTACGGAATCGTTAATCGATTCCGATTTTTGGCTTGCTGAATTTTCCACGGTTTCGGAATACGGAGAATAGCGGTCGGTATAAACGTTTAAAATCGAATCCCCGCTAATTTCTGCGTTATAAGCGGCGTCTATCCCGTCGCAAGCGGCGTAAATATTCACCGTTCCGCCGGAAATCGAAACGTTTCCTCTTTGTTTGCCTTTTGAGGAAATATCGGTGTTTTTCGTTTTAATTCCGTCGCCCGTTTTCGCAATGAGGGTGAGCGTTCCGCCGAATATCGTCACGCTGTCGTTGCCTTTAAGCGCGTTGTCCTCGCAGGTCACGGATAAGGTGAGATTTTTAATTTTGAGGTCGTCCTTGGTGTGAATTCCGTTGTTGTTTGCGGAAATCACAACGAGTTCGCCTTTTCCGCCGAAATCCAAATCGGTTTTGGAATAAATTGCGGAGGAATAAGACGTTTCGTCGTCCGAAGATATAGCTTCGCGGGTGTCGTAAATATAATTTTTACTGCCTTTTTTAGCCGTAACGGTAACTTTATCTCCCGAAAGAACGGTTAAAGGATTTTGCTCGCCGCTGTAAATTTTCGCGCCGCAAAGCTCCAACTCGAATTTGTAGTCGTCGCCCGCGTCAATCACGATTGCGCCGTTAAATTCTCCCGAAACGGAGCATACCGTATCTGCTGAAAGACCCGAAAAAGTCAGCGTTTGTCCGTCAAAAGCCCAACAGTTGTCCGTGCCTTCCGTAAAAGAAACCGCGAGAGTGTTCACGTTATCCGGGAGGTCGTCGGGAATATCCGTTTTTTCACTGTCGGCTTTTTCGCCTGTTTCGCCGTCGGTCGCACCTTGGCTCGGTTGCGTTTGTTCCGGTGGCGCGGGGGTGTTATCGGGTTTGTCGGGCGTTTCGTTGCAGGAGGCGAAAACGCTTAAAGACGTTATTAAAACAAGAATTAAAACAAATATTTTTTTCATAATAAACTCCTTTTAAAGCTCCTTGTCGATAATATCGGTGCGTGAGCATTGAATTTCGAGATTTCCGTTTCTCGTGCGGATAGCGTCGAGCATAGATTTTTCGCAGTCCGCGTTTTTCAAAGTTACCCGATACGTCAGCCTGAACATACTGCCCATATTTACGCTTTTCACCTTTTCCAAAGCGTAAGAAGCCGTATATTCGGAAAAAATATCGTCGAAAACGCCTGTGTAATCGAGCGTTTCGGGGATAGTGATTTTCACTGTTTTTTCCGGCTTTTTTGCGGCTTTCGCTCTTTCGGTGAATTTTGTGAAAGCAAAGAGCAGTGCGCCGCAAGCAAGCAAAAATATAACTCCGTAAGCGACGTAACCCGTGCCGAAGGCAAGTCCGGCGGTCATTCCTATAAATATAACGGTTATTTCGCGAGCCGACCCGGGCGCGGACCTGAATCTCACAAGCCCGAACGCTCCGGCAATGGCAACGCCTATTCCGAGGTTTCCGTTTACGATTGCGATAACCGCGGCAACAGTCATCGGGAGAAGAGATGCGCAAATGAAGAAGTTTGCAGATGATTCCGATTTATAGCAGGATAAAAAAGCAAAAATCACGCCGCAAACGAGAGCAACGCTTAAAGCGATGAAGAAGCCGAGAGCGGGGACGTTTCCGTCGTTGAAAATCGATTCAAACATAATAGTGTACTCCTTATTGATTGTATTCTGATTATTTTTTCAAATTCGAGCCGATAAGCCGTGCCGTATTTTGAAAACGACGTTTTACGGATATTTTCCTTATCGAGCAAATCGCAAAGCCACAACGGCAACGCCGTGCCCGTTTTAAGTTCCATAAGCACGAGGCCGTCGGATAAGAGCGGCTTACCGCATAGAGAAGTGTAAAAATTAAGGTCGTCGTTGCGATAGCGAACGTTTTTGTCGAAAGTTACGCGCAAATCGCTCGTCTTGTCAAAGAAAGCTTCCCGGTCGTAAAGTATAAGCGTTTTCGGTTGCAAATCTTGGTAAAAACTTAAAAAATAACCAAGTTCTTTTCCTATTTGCGTTGATTGAAGCAACTTTCCGTCAAACAAATTCTTCGCTTCGCTTTCCTTGCAGGCAATCCGTCTTTTATAAACGATTCCGTCGTATTTCCGTTTCATTTCAACGTAAATATCTCTGTCGTCGTCGTTAAGGTTGTAACATCTCAAACGAAGTTTTTCTTTGAAAATCGGTTTTTCAATCGATTCGCGAACGAGCCTGTTGTCGGGCGTGTCGTAATAAAGACTCTGCACGGTGTTTTCTCCGAACTTATCGGGAGTAAGCCTTTTTAAAATCTCCCGTTTCACAGTGAAATATTGATTCGTCGTCAGTAAATATTTCAGTTCGTATCGTTTAAAAACAAATCCCGTCACGATATTCGCCTCCCTTTTTTTGAATACAGTTTAACCCGCGAAACTAAAATATACTTTAAAATAAAAAAGTCGGCAGAAAAATTTTCTGTCGGCTTTTTAAGCAGTCTTTCGTTATTTTACGGGCAAGGTAGCCGTAACGCAAAAATCATTGCCGCTTTTCGTTTCGGCTTTGATAGTTCCGCCGTGCGCTTCCGCAACGGCTTTTGCGATGGAAAGTCCGATTCCGTGTCCTCCGGTTTCGGAATTTCTGGAATCGTCCGCGCGATAAAATCTATCGAAAACGCGTGGCAAATCGGCTTTGTTTACGGGTTTTTCGGTGGTGTTGAAAACCGATAAAACCGCCGCTTTTTTATTTGCGGATAAACTTACGGTTACTTCGCCGCCTTTATTTGCGTATTTAATTGCGTTTTCAGTTAAAATCGACGCGAGTTGTCTTACGGCGTCGGGAGAAGCGCAAATCGTAATATTCGGCTCGATTCGAGCGGAAAAATCGAGTTCTTTCGCCGCGGCGGGAGTTTTAAATGAGGCTACCGTTTCCGAAACCGTGTCCGAAAGCGGCATTTCGATTTTGTTAAGCTTATGCTCCGATTCTTCCATTTTTGAAAGGTAAACGAGGTTGTTCGTAAGCTCGCTCATTCGCTTGGTTTGCAAACGGATTTCGTCAAGTTCGTCGCATCGGGCGTTTTCTCCGCTTTCAATCAAATCGAGATTGGCATTGATTATGGTAAGCGGGGTTTTCATTTCGTGTCCCGCGTCCGAAACGAAACGTTTTTGTTTTTCGTAGCTTTCGGCAATCGGTTTCACGATTTTCCCCGATAAGAGGAGGAACGTAACGAAAACGACGAGGCAGCCGCTTGAACCGACGCCGATACTCGTCCATAAAAACGATTTAAAAGAATCGATTTTTCGTCCGCAATCGAGAAAAAGAATGGTCGTTCCCTGTTCGTTCGTCCTTTTGGCGTAACGAAACTGCGCCGTAAAGCCTCGGTCGTTTTTGTCGGCGAGGGCTTTTTCGACGTAATCGTCGACGGTCGTTTTGTCAACGGTAAGAATTCTCGAAAAATCCGCCTTTTCGATATTTCCGTCCGCGGAAACCGTCACGGTGAAATAGCGCGCCTCGTAAGGAACTTCCGGCGACATTCCCGTCGGCATTTTTTGTCCGCCGCCCTTGTCGTTTGAATCGGGAGGGGTATCTCTGTCCGGCATAGGGGCGTC
>CALDMH010000033.1 GCA_937915565.1 uncultured Clostridia bacterium
TTTTTATCGAAGAAAACGCAATGTGGGATTGGAACGAGGTTAAACTTCCTCCGTATATTTTGGTCGAACAGGTTTTCGCTATAATCGACGCGACGACTTTTAAGGTTTATTTCAATAATATGCGTCAAAAATTTCAGGATATAGTGGGCGCGGCGAACATAGTTATTATGAACAGATGCGTCGAAAGTCCCGAAATGGCCGGGTATAAGAGAAGTCTTAAATTGATAAACAAGGACGCTTATTATATCACGCTCGACGCCGAGAATAAGCCCGTCAGTTTCGTTGAAGAATTACCTTATAAACTATCCGACGAAATGATTATTTCCGACGATGATTTCGGCGTGTTTTATATCGATACGTTCGATAACCGCGCGAGATACGAGGGCAAAATCGTTGAATTCAATTGTATGACGGTCACTTCCAAAAATTTGCCCGAAAACACTTTCGTTGCGGGCAGGCTTGCTATGACTTGCTGCGCAAACGATATTCAGCTTATAGGGCATCTTTGCGCGCATAACGCGCCGTTGAAAGTGAAAAACAAGGGTTGGGTTCATTTGAGAGCTCGTATTCATTATCTCACGGAAAACGAGAGCGACGAACCGCAGATTGTTCTTGAACTTTTAAAGGTTAACGACATACCGGAGATAGAAAATCCGGTGGTATCGTTACAGTAAAAATAGCCGCGCAATAAAAAAATCGTGGTTATTTAAGAAAAAATTCCGCGTTTTTTTACGATAAAACGAGGCGGAACGAATTGAAAAATAAAGAGGCGGCGAAAAAACGCAGTTTTTTCGCCGCCTTTTCGCCGCCCTTTAATATGTATCAGTATTTATTATTTGCAGCAACCGCCGCCGCCGAATCCGAATTCGGGTCCGCCTTTACCGCCCTTGCAGCAGCAAAGAAGAAGCAAAAGAACGGGGAGTAAGCATCCGCAGCCGCAGATTTTGTCTATGATACCGTTCAAGCATCCGTTTTTGCACAAGCAAAGAATGAGGATGATGATAAGCATCCAAAGGCAACAATTATCGCCGATTCCCAAACAATTCAACATTTTATGTATTTCCTCCTGTGATATTCGTAGCGTTAACGCTATCACTATCATTATATTTTCAATATAATAAAAGTGTTACGACCGCCCCTTACGTTATTCTAGTTGAAAAACGAGCCTTTAAAAACTTGATTTAATTTTTTAAATATATTATAATTTTAATGCGAATACTTATTAAGATTCGACGTCTCGAAATAGAATTTTCTAACGGGTATTCTGTCGGTTGTAACCGCGTCAAAGAAACTCGATTGGAGGTAAAAAATGAATTCAAAAGGTAAAACCGTCGCTTATATCGGCGTGATGTCTGCGTTGATTTTCGTGCTTTTAATGCTCGAAACTTACGTTTTTATTTATATAATCAAACCGTCGCCGGCGTTTTTAACCATTCCGCTTGCGATTGCGCTGTGCCTGAAAGGTAAAAAATCCGATATGTTTGTCGGTGGTACGATTTTAGGCGTCAGCTCTTTTATTTTATCGTTTATAGTCGGATACGCGGCTTTTTATAACCCGCTTATTTCCGTTTTGCCGCGCGTGCTTATAGGCGTTGCGGTGTTTTACGCGAATAAACTCTTTACGGTTTTATTCAAAAACGGCAAAAGCAATTTCGTAAGAGAAATATTGCCGCTTTCGCTTTCCGGAGCGGTCGGGGTGCTTACGAACACCGTTCTGGTTATGACGATGCTTTTTATATTTGATTTTTCGGGCGTGACCGACGTTTTTGCAACTATTATGTCCTTTAATTTCCTGTTGGAATTCATTGCCGGCATCATTTTAGTCCCGATTTTCGTTAAAACGATAAGAAAGGTGAAATAGTATGATTTTTTGTATAGATATAGGAAATTCAAATATCAAATACGCTATTTTCGACGGCGAGGAAATGAAAGCGTCGTTCCGCGTTACTTCGCAGAGAAACGCGACGAGCGACGAATACGGGGTTATAGTAAGAGATTTACTTAAATCTGCGGGAATTCCTCGCGAAAAAATCAACGGCGTTATTATGTCGTCGGTTATTCCGTCGCTTAATTATACGATGGAGCATATGTGCAGGGATTATCTCGGCATATCGCCTCTTATAGTCGGCCCCGGGATAAAAACAGGCCTTAACGTTAAAGCGGATAACCCGAGAGAGGTCGGCGCGGATATTATCGTGGATTCGGTAAGCGCGATTCATCGCTACGGAAAGGGAACGCCGATAATCTGTATAGATTTCGGCACGGCAACGACGTTCGATATAATCAGCGAAAAAGGCGAACTCATCGGCGTGGTTATTTCCCCCGGGATAAAAGGTTCGCTCGATTCGCTCGTGAATAATACTGCAAATCTTCCTAATATCGAGCTCGAAACTCCGCCTTCGATAATTGCGAAAAACACCGTCAACTGTATGCAGGCGGGAATCGTTTACGGCTTTGCCGGGCTTGTGGATAATATCGTCGGGAAAATAAAGGAAGAACTTGGTCGTCCGGACACGAAGGTTATCGCCACGGGCGGAATGGGAAACCTTATTTTCGAGGAGGCGGGGAGTATAGATAAGTTCGACAGAACGCTCACATTAAACGGTTTGAGAATTATATACGAAATGAACGCGAGAGTGAAAAATGACTAAATCCGTTAAGATAGGCAAGGTTGTAATCGGCGGAGGAAATCCCGTCGCCATACAATCTATGGCTAACGTAAAAACTTCAAAAATCGCCGACGTTGTAAGGCAAATTGAAGATTTGCAACTTTTGGGTTGCGACGTTGTGAGAGTGTCTGTGAAAGATGAAGACGACGTGAAAGCTCTTCGTGAAATAAAAAAGAAAATCGCTATTCCGCTCGTTGCGGATATTCATTTTAATTACAAATACGCGCTCGCCGCAATCGACGCCGGAGTGGATAAAATAAGAATAAACCCCGGGAATATCGGCTCGGAGAAAAACGTTGAAGAAGTCGCGAAAGCGCTCGTCGGTTCGGGCGTTGCCGTAAGGGTCGGCTCTAACTCCGGAAGCGTCGAAAAGGAGTTTTTGGCTAGGTACGGCAAAAACGAAATTTCGCTTGCCGAAAGCGCGCTAAAAAACGTTGCCGCGCTTGAAAAATACGGAGTGGAACAAATCGTGATTTCCGCAAAGGCGAGCAACGTTCCGCTTACGGTTAAAACTTACGAGTATTTACATAATAAAACGGATTATCCGCTTCACGTCGGCGTAACCGAAGCCGGAACGTACGATACGGGAATAGTAAAAAGCAGTATAGGAATAGGAAGTTTGCTTCTTAAAGGAATAGGCGATACGATAAGAGTTTCCCTTTCGGCCCCGCCGAAAGACGAAATTATCGCCGCGAAAAGAATTTTACGAAGCGTGGGGCTGGACGATAATTACGTCGAGGTTATCTCGTGTCCCACCTGCGGAAGAACGGAATATGACAGTATTTCATTGGCAAACCGAGTGGAAAAATTGACCTCCGGAATAAAAAAGCGTTTGAAAATTGCGGTTATGGGCTGCGTTGTGAACGGCCCGGGCGAAGCCGCCGATTGCGATTTGGGTATTGCCGGCGGAAGCGGTTTTTGCGCTTTTTTCAAAAACGGGGAAATATACAAAAAAGTTCCGTTTGGAAACGCGGAAGAAGAATTTATAAAGGAAATAGAAAAACTTGTCTGATTACGAAAGAGATATTTTACCTAAAATAAGGCAGATAGACGATAATCTCGGGAAAATAAGGCTTAAATCCGTAACGTTGAAAAAAAGCGGCGGAGCGAACTTCGATTTCATTTGCGATAAACCCGCAAGCGACGGCGTTTGTATGAAAATCGAAAACGTTTTACGGGATTATCTTCCCGATTCTTTCAAAGAATGTAGGGTGAACGTAGCGAAAATCGTTGCCGACCCCGAACTTGTCGTAAACGAAATTTTCCGTTATCTTAAATCGGATTTTATGTCGGTTGCGAACAGCGTAACGAAGGATAACGTTTCGGCTTTTCCTCCGAACGACGGAAGATGCGAGTACGTTCTTAAAGTGGACGACGACGTTTACGGCTATTTTCGTTCAAACAACGTAACCGATAAAATCTCTGCGCATTTGTACGAGAACTTTTGCTGTTTATTTCACGGCGAAGTGGAAAATCTCGGAAGAACCGAGGCCAACGCGGATATTTTAAAGCAAAAAGTCAACTCGTCGGATTTTGAAACGATAAAATGCAGAACGCTCAAAGTTTTCGACCCTGTGAAAATTTGGGGCGACGACATCGACGGAACTGCAATCTACGCCGCCGACGCGCAGTATGCGCAGGGCGTTTGTTGTTTTGCGGGAACGATAGTTTCGATAAATCAAAAGGAAACGCAAAAGGGAAAACCGTTTTACATAATCGAACTTGACGATACGACCGGGAAAATGCAGGGAAAAATCTTTATGACCAAGGAAAAGGAGAAAAAGATTGACAAACTGCAAATAGGCACGCAAATAATATGCAGGGGAGATTTAAGCACCTTTAACGGTTTGCCGAGTTACAAAATTTCCGACGTGTCCTTTTGCGTCTTTCCGCCCGATTTCAAGCCTCGGGAACGCGACAGCAAACCCGTGCCGGAATATTATTCCGTCGTAAAGCCCGAACCTATCGAGGATATGGCGCAAACGGGGTTTTTCGATATGGCCGCAAGCGTTCCGGAATGTCTTATAGGAAAAACGTTCGTCGTCGTCGATATTGAAACCACGGGGCTTTCGTATCTCGGCGGGGATAAAATAACCGAGATAGGCGCGGTGAAGATAGTCGACGGAAAAATCGTCGATAAATTTCAGACGCTTATAAATCCCGAAAGAAAAATAAGCGAGGAGATAACGAAACTTACGGGAATCGACGAGGAAATGGTTAAGGATAAGCCGACTTTCGACAAAATTATCCTGGACTTTTTCAAGTATGCGGCAGGCAGCGTAATCATAGGGCATAATCTCGATTTCGATTATAAATTTATCAAATTCTACGCAAAAGAGCAGGGTTATATCTTTAAAAACGACGGAATCGATACTATTCCTTTTGCAAAAGAGGTCGTTCCGAGATTGAAAAATTATAAGCTGAATACGGTTTGCGAGCATTTTTCGATTGAGTTTTTGCATCACAGAGCGTTATCCGACGCCCACGCGACGGCAAAACTTTTCCTCGAACTTGTCGGAATAAAAAAGGAATTACCCAAATTTATGTAAAAAACGCGTTCAAACGCTTGCAAAGAAGCGTAAAATGTGTTAATATATATACGCTTAATATGGTTTATTCGATATTGAGAGCGGTTCTTGCCGCTCTCAAATTTTTATATGGAGGGCACGATGAAGTTTAAGAGCGTTGAAGAAATAGAAAAAGTCGTTCGCGGCGTTGCGGACGAAATGAATATCGAAATAGTGGAAATTGTTCCGAAAATCAGTAAAAATCCGTCGTTGACGGTTTTTATCGATACCGAAACCGGCGTCGACCTTGACACCTGCGAAAAATTTCATAACGCCATTGACGGAATTCTCGACGAGTTCGACCCTTCGTTCGGCGCGTCCTACACGCTTAACGTTTCGAGCCCCGGGCTCGACCGTCCGCTTAAAACCGCTCGCGATTTCGAGAAGCGTATAGGTAAGGACGTAGAAATAAAACTCGCAACGCCGTTGCAGGGCAAAAAGTACATCGAAAGCAAACTCGTCGGTTACGACGGAAACAACGTCGTTTTAAACGACGGAGAGAAAGATTATAAACTTCCTCTCACAAAGATTGAAAAAATAAACGAAGCGATTAAGTTTGACTGATTGTCGTTACGTTAAGGAGATTAACAATGAATAATAAGGAGTTTTTTCTTTCTATCGAAGATTTGGAAAGAGAAAAGGGAATCAAACAAGAGCTTTTGATTGAAACGCTTACGAACGCGCTCGTTTCTGCGTATAAAAAACACACCGGAACTTCGAGCGACGTGGTAATCGATATGAATCCGGAAAAAAAGACCGTTAAATTTTTCGCGGTCAAGAAGGTCGTGGACGAAGTCGTAGACCCGGAGAAGGAAATTTCCCTCGAAGAAGCGAGAGAAATCAAAAAATCGTATAAAGTCGGCGACGAGGTTAAGAAAGAATTTGTTCCCAAGGAGTTCGGCAGAATCGCCGCTCAAACGGCGAAGCAGGTCGTTTTCCAGAAACTTCGCGAGGCCGAGAGAGATAACACTCTTGCCGAATTTGAAGATAAAGAGAACGAAATCAAGGCTTGCACTATAAGAAGAATCGAGGAGAAAAACGTTTACGTCGAAATCGGCGCAGGCGAAATCGAAGCCGTTATGCTTCCGCAGGACCAAGTTCCCAACGAAAAATATAACGTGAACGATAAACTTATGGTTTACGTTAAAAAGGTAAGAAGTATGGGCAAAAACGCCCAAATTCTCGTTTCGAGAACTTCCCCGGGGCTCGTTCGTAAACTCTTTGAAAACGTCGTTCCCGAAATCGCGCAAGGTATCGTAACGGTTAAATCCATCGCAAGGGAAGCCGGTCAGAGAACCAAAATCGCAATTTACAGCAACGACCCGAACGTAGACGCCGTCGGCGCTTGCGTTGGCAATAAGGGAATGAGAGTAAACGAAGTCGTGAGAGAACTCGGCGGCGAGAAAATCGATATAATTCCTTGGAGCGAGGACCCGCTTGAATTTATCGCGAAGGCTCTTTCGCCCGCAAAAGTACTCAAAGTCAGCGCAATCGAGGGCGAAAAAATCGCGAGAGTAGTCGTTCCCGACGATAAGCTTTCTCTTGCCATAGGTAAGGACGGACAAAACGCTCGTCTTGCGGCAAGGCTTACCGGCTGGAAAGTAGACGTTAAGAGCGAGAGCAAAGCGAAACTCGAAGAAGAGGCCGAAGTTCCCGAAGAGGAAATCGCCGAGGAAGATTTTTCCGATGACGGAGAAAAAATAGACTAAAACCGTATTTTGGAGCATTTATGACCGGGAAACATATTCCGATTAGAACTTGTATCGCGTGCAGAAACGAGTTTGATAAAAAAGAATTGCATAGAATAGTAAAAGCCAAGGACGGAACGTTTTTGATTGACGAAACGGGTAAATCCGACGGTAGAGGAGCTTATATATGCAGTTCGCCCGAATGTGCGAAGAAACTTTTTAAAGCAAAACTTCTCGATAGGGTTTTCAAAACGAGCGTGCCTGCCGAAATCTACGAAAAGCTTGAGGAGGAACTTCTTGGACAGACAAAGTAAACCTTACGTTTATATCGGATTTGCGATAAAAGCGAGAAAGTTAAGAACGGGTATAAACGCCGTTTCAACGTTAAATAAGGGCGTTTATCTGATAATACTTTGCTCAACCGGCGAAAAAAACGCAAGAAAGGAAGCCGAAAAACTTGCGAAAAAAAACGGAGCGCCGCTCATCGAATCGACTAAATATTCGCTCGAAGAGATAACCGGCAAAGAGAATTGCAAAGTAGCCGCTATAACGGATGAGAGTCTGGCAGGAGCAATTATGCTCACTCTCGGAGAAGATTTCAGGGTTTTGGACGGAGGTCATAAGGATTGATATGGAAGAAAAAAGAGAAGATTTATTAAAAAACTTAAAGAAAATAAACGCAATTTACGGCGAATTAGACGATTTGAAAACGAAAGTCAAGGAAGCTAAATCGTCCGTTTCCGCTATTACCAAAAAAATCTCCGCAAAGGAAAGGTCGTTAAAGGCAGAACGCGAGGCCGCTCTTAAAGCCGAGCAGGAAGCGTCTATGGCCGAGGATACCGCCGTGAGCGGTAACGATTCGGATATTCTTTCCGAAACGCCCGTTAAAAACGCCGAAGCCGAAGTCAAAGAAGAGGTTAAGGCCGAAAAAGCGGAGAAAACCGAACGAACCGAGAAGGTTGAGAAAGCGGAAAAGGCAACGACGGAGAAAAAGAAAGCGTTGTCAAAGAAATCCGCTGCGGAAGAGACCCCCGTCGTAGAAGAAAAAACGGAAAATAAGGAAAAGGCAACGAAAAAATCCTCCGAAAAGCCCGCCGCGGAAGAAAAAGAGGAAGTTAAACCCGTAACGGCCGATGAAAAACCGACGGAAAAGGTTGAAGAGAAACCTGTCGAGAAGCCTGTTATGGACGAAAAAGCCATAAAAGAAGCAAGAAAGAAAGCTTTGGAAGAGGCTCAGGCAAGAGCTCTTGCCGAAGCGAGGGCTAAAATTCTCGAACAAAAGAGAAAGGAAGCCATAGCGAGAGGCGAAGACCCGAATCTCGTTAAACTCGCGAGCGAAAGACCGAGAGTTTACGAGCCGCCCAAAAGAGAACGCCCCGCAAGACGCGAGTACGTTCCGCAGGACGGAAGAAGACCTCTCGGCGCAAATCCGAGAACTCCTTCCGACAAACCTTTCGGACAAAGACCTTTATCCCCGAAGCCGAGCGGTTTCGGCGGAGCAAAGAAGCCCGTTGAAATTTCTTACGTCCCCAAGGATACGGGTAAGAGTTTCGGCAATAAGAAAAAGTCCTCCGAAAAGAGTTACGACGATAAGAAAGGAATTAACAAGAAATCTCTTGCGAAAGGTCAGGTCAGCATAGACGATTTCGACGAGAATAAGAGCGGTTACAGAAAAGCTCGTAACAAAAAGGATAAAAAATCCGACGAGCAGACTCAAACGATTAAAATCGAGAAAGCCGTTATCAACAAAGAAATTATTCCTATCAAAGAATTGTCCGAAAAATTGGGTATTTCGGCGATTGAAATTACTAAAAAGCTCTTCAAAGAGGGCATAATGAAGACCATTAACGATTCGGTCGATTACGACACCGCAGGCGTTATCGCCGCCGACCTCGGAATCGAACTCGAACTTAAAATGGATAAAACCGCCGAGGAAGTTCTTTCGGAAACGTTCGATACGGCAGATAACGAAGAAAATCTCGTTAAAAGGCCGCCCGTCGTCACCGTTATGGGACACGTCGACCACGGCAAGACCTCGCTTCTCGACCGTATCAGAAGTTCTAACGTAACGGCTTCCGAAGCGGGCGGAATCACGCAGCATATCGGCGCATACACGGTTAGCGTAAACGGCGAGAAGATTACCTTCCTCGACACTCCGGGACACGCCGCATTCACGG
>CALDMH010000034.1 GCA_937915565.1 uncultured Clostridia bacterium
GGGAATACCGTTGTCGCTTAAAAGCTTCACGAAAGCCTTTCCTTCGCTTTTTAAGCCTTGCTCGAAGTTGCAACCGTATCCGAATCTGTTCTCCCCGTTCCAGGTCAAGCCGACGTAATACGGCTTCGTCTTTATAAAAGCGTCGTAATCCAAATCCGTATAGCCGGCGTCCTCGTAAGCAAGAAGCCTCGCGTTTTTCGCCAAAGCGATTGCCTCGGAAAACGTTCTCTTTCCCCTAAAAAACGCCGTGATTATTTCGTTTTGATAATATTCTTCGGAAAGAACGCCGTTGCAAGCGGTTAATACGTCGCTGTGAAAATCGGAAAACATAAAAGCCCTCTCGAATCATTTTATTCTTCGGGAAGGCTTTTTGTTGACAAAAATTTTCTTAATAATGCTCGGGCTCGTCGTATTCTATACCGTTCGTATCCACGGTCACCGATTTAATAATCTGGTCGCGAAGCGGTTTGTCGTTATAATCGACGTTCACCTGCGCGATTTTATCTATAACGTCCATTCCGTCGATAACCTGTCCGAAAGCGGCGTACTGCCCGTCGAGATGCGGAGCGTCGGCGTGCATAATGAAGAATTGAGAACCCGCGCTGTTCGGCATCATAGAGCGAGCCATAGAAATAACTCCTCTTTTATGCTTTAAATCGTTTTTAAATCCGTTTTTGGAAAACTCGCCGCGGATTGAATACCCCGGGCCGCCCGTTCCGTTTCCTTTCGGGTCTCCGCCCTGAATCATAAAGCCTTCGATAACGCGATGAAAACATAAGCCGTTATAAAAGCCTTTTTTAACGAGTGAAATAAAGTTATTCACCGTATTCGGAGCGACGTCCGGATATAATTCGACGTAAAAAACGTCGCCGTCCTTCATTTCAAAAGTAACTATCGGATTCGTATTCATTATATATCTCCTTATTTTTGAAATCGTTACGAGATTTGTCGTTACGAGATTTGTTCGATAATTATTCCGGCTTCGTCAAATAACTTCAACGAAAATTCGTCGGGATAACCGTATTTATAAACCACGCGTTTAATGCCGGCGTTTATTATCATTTTACAACATATAACGCACGGCTGATGCGTGCAATAAAGAGTTCCGCCTTCAACCGAAACCCCGAGTTTCGCCGCCTGCGCTATCGCGTTTTGCTCGGCGTGAACGGCGTAACAAAGTTCGAGTTTCGTTCCGCTCGGAACGTTCAATTCTCTTCTTAAACATTTTCCTTTCGTTTTGCAACTCACGATTCCGCTCGGCGCGCCGTTGTATCCGGTTGTCATAATACGCTTATCTTTGACGATAACCGCTCCGACCTGTCTGTTTTCCTGATAACAACTCGACCAGCTCGCAACGAGCTCCGCAAGTTCCAAAAACCTTTTATCCCATTTATCCATATATATTTCTCCTCCGCCCGCAAAACAAACTTTACGCGATTATTTTAACATATTGCGGCGAATCTTGCAATAAAATTTAACGCCGCCTGAGAAAATTTTGAAAATGATAAAAAATTTTGTTTTTTTCGTCCCTAAACTATTGACAAATCGAAAAGTTGGACTATAATATTATTAGCACTCTGGGATTGTGAGTGCTAAACAGTATTAAAGAACGTTAAAAATATACGGAGGTATAATATGAAAATAAAACCATTGTCGGACTATATCGTAGTCGACACAAACGAAAAAGCGGAAACGACGAAGAGCGGATTCATTCTTCCCTCGGCGTCCGCAGATAAATACGTAACGGCAAAAGCTGTCGCCGTAGGAAAAGGCGCAACGGCTTTCGGCAAACAAATCGATATGGAAGTTAAAGAGGGCGATATGATTCTCTATCCACAATCCGCCGCTCTCACCGTTAAGGTTTGCGGCGAAGAAGTCACTATGGTTCGTCAGTCCGACGTTCTGGCAATAATCGGTTAAATAAGGAGGCATCACAATTATGGCTAAACAAATCAAATACGGCGAGGAAGCAAGAAAAGCATTGGAAGCCGGCGTAAACACGCTTGCAGATACCGTTAAAATCACGCTCGGCCCGAAAGGCAGAAACGTAGTTCTCGATAAAAAATACGGAGCTCCGCTCATCACGAACGACGGCGTTACGATTGCGAAAGAAATCGAACTTAAAGACCCGTTTGAAAATATGGGCGCGCAGCTCGTTAAAGAAGTTTCCACAAAGACTAACGACGTTGCAGGCGACGGCACTACTACGGCAGTCGTTCTCGCCCAGGCAATGATAGGCGAGGGGCTTAAAAACCTTGCAGCAGGCGCAAATCCCATCGTTTTAAAGAAAGGTATTGCAAAAGCCGTAGACGTCGTTGTGGACGAACTTAAATCCATAAGCAAACCCGTTGAATCGAAGAACTCGATTGCGCAGGTCGCTTCTATTTCCGCCGGTGACGAAACCGTCGGCGAACTTATTTCCGAAGCAATGGAAAAAGTGGGCAAGGACGGCGTTATCACCATTCAGGAAAGCAAAACGATGAAAACCGAACTCACCACCGTCGACGGTATGAGTTTCGACAGAGGTTACGCTTCGGCGTATATGGTAACCGATACCGATAAAATGGTTGCCGTTTACGACAATCCGCTTATCCTCATAACCGATAAGAAAATCTCCTCTATTCAGGAAATTCTTCCCGTTATCGAGCCTATCGCTCAACAGGGACAAAAACTTATGATTATCGCCGAGGACGTTGAAGGCGACGCTTTGGCGGCCCTCGTCGTCAATAAACTTAAAGGCGTGTTCAACTGCGTTGCCGTTAAAGCCCCCGGATTTGGCGACAGAAGAAAAGCTATGCTCGAAGACATCGCTATTCTTACGGGCGGCAAGGTTATATCTTCCGAACTCGGGCTTGAATTTAAAGACGTTACGCCCGATATGCTCGGCAGAGCCGGACAAATCAAAGTGGACAAAGACAACACAGTTATTATCGACGGCGCAGGCGACAGAGACGAAATTAAGGCAAGAATTCAATCAATCAAAGCTCAAATCGCCGAAACCACGTCCGATTATGACAGAGAGAAATTGCAGGAAAGGCTTGCAAAACTTGCGGGTGGCGTAGCCGTAATCAACGTAGGCGCAGCAACCGAAGTGGAAATGAAAGAAAAGAAACTCCGCATCGAGGACGCTTTGGCCGCCACGAGAGCCGCTGTTGAAGAAGGTATCGTTCCGGGAGGCGGAACTGCTCTTCTCACCGCTATTCCCGCTCTTAAATCGCTCGTCAAAAAACTTTCCGGCGACGAAAAGACGGGCGCGGAAATTATCCTTCGCGCTATCGAAGCTCCTATCAGACAAATTGCTAAAAACGCCGGTCTTGACGGCTCGGTAATTCTCAACAATATTACCCGCGCCAAGAACCCCAATTACGGCTTCGACGCATATAAGAACGCTTACGTCGATATGGTGGAAGCAGGAATTATCGACCCGACGAAAGTCACGAGGTCGGCTCTTCAAAACGCCGCTTCGATTGCCTCCACGCTTCTTACGACGGAAAGCATCGTAACCGATATTCCCGAACCCGTTCCTCCGATGCCCCAAGGCGGCGCAGGCGGTATGGGCGGAATGTATTGATAAAACCTTTATCCGACAAAAAATATTCGCCAATAAAAACGGCGGTCGGCTTTTCAGATGAAAAGCCGACCGCCGTTTTTAAATTTAAGTCGTTAATTAAATCTTATAAATATAGTCGTCCTTTCTCGGCTTCGGCATAGGTGGCTCGCCGTCGAAATAACCGAGCGCGACGTGACCGACGCCGACGTAATCGCCGTTTACCCCGAGCGATTTTAAAAGTTTTTTGCCGAAATCGCTTTCAAGTTCCTCTTTTGCGCGATGAACCCAGCAAGAACCGACGCCCAAAGCCCAAGCCGCGTCGAGCATATTTGCTATCACGCTTGCTCCGTCGTAAACGGACAAATCGTATTTTTCAACCGCGACGAGCAATACGACGGGCGCGCCGTAAAATGGGTCTACGCCTTCTTTGCCCATAATTTCCGCATTCAAAGCGGCAAGCTCGTCTCTGACTTTTTTATCCTTTATCGCGATAATAATCGGCTTTTGCATACCTTTCGCGGTGGGCGCGTAAGTGCCGACTTTGAGAATAGTGTTCAGAACGTCTTCCGGAATAGGTTTACCGTTGAAATTTCTAACGCTTCTTCTCGTAAGCAACGTTTCGATTGCGTCTTTCATATCTAACTCCTTTTCGATTATTCTAACTCGAACGCGCCGGTGTAAAGCTGATAATACGTGCCTTTTTCGGCTATAAGCTTTTCGTGACTGCCGCGCTCGATAATTCTTCCGTGGTCAAGCACCAAAATTACGTCGGAATTCATAACGGTTGAAAGTCTGTGAGCGATGACGAAAACCGTCCTTCCCTCCATAAGTTTATCCATACCGCGCTGAACGATTGCTTCCGTTCTCGTATCGATTGACGACGTGGCTTCGTCGAGAATCATTACCGGCGGGTCTGCAAAGGCGGGTCTCGCTATGGAAATAAGCTGCCTCTGCCCTTGCGAAAGATTCGAGCCGTTGCCGGAAAGTTCCGTATCGTAACCTTTCGGCAAACGCGTTATGAAATCGTCCGCGCCGGCAAGTTTTGCCGCGGCAATACACTCTTCGTCCGTCGCGTCCAGTTTTCCGTAACGAATATTCTCCATAACCGTTCCCGTGAACAAATTGGTATCCTGCAACACGATGCCCAAAGAACGCCTTAAATCGCCCTTTTTAATCTTGTTGATATTTATTCCGTCATAACGGATTTTCCCGTCCGCAATATCGTAAAACCTGTTGATAAGGTTGGTAATCGTGGTTTTGCCCGCTCCGGTTGCTCCGACGAAAGCAATTTTATGCCCCGGTTCGGCGTAAAGCGAGATATTGTGCAATACAATCTTGTTTTCGTCGTAACCGAAGTCCACGTCATCCATAACGATTGCGCCTTCGAGCGGCGTGTAAGTAACGGTGGAATCCGCGCTGTGCGGATGTTTCCACGCCCAAAGTCCCGTTCTTTTATCGGTTTCGCGTAAGTTACCGTTCTCGTCGCGTTCGGCGTTCACAAGCGTTACGTAGCCGTTATCCTCTTCCGGCTTTTTGTCGATAAGCTCGAAAACTCTCGCCGCACCGGCCATTGCCATAACGACGGAGTTTATCTGGTTGGAAATCTGCCCCATCTGGTTGGCAAACTGACGCGCCATTCCGAGAAACGCAACGACGACGGGAATCGTCAACGCATAGGTGAAACTGCCAGTTTTTATA
>CALDMH010000035.1 GCA_937915565.1 uncultured Clostridia bacterium
GTCGTCGTAAATATAATTGACGTATTTTAAATTGTTCGTCGCAAAATTGAACTCGAAAATAAAATTGGGCGTTTCGATTATAGACAGTATTCTGAAACACACGAACAACCTGTTTTCAAAAATCTTAAACGTGACGTACGCGTTCTCCCCGCCGTTGCAGAAGGGAAACACGTGGAAAAGCTGCGAGAATTTTTCGTTGTTCTTCATAGCGTAGTCGTTGTCTATCGTGAAAACGAGCTCGCCGGCTTCGTTTCTTATTTCCAACGACCTGTCGCCCCGAACTTTAACGCGATAAGTTTCATCGTTTACGATAATTTTGCTTTTCTCTTCTTCTAAACGCGTCTGTTCCTCCGCCCATTCTTTCCCCGTTAATTGCTGTTCCTTTTGTTTTTGAACGAGGCCCATCATAAAGTCGTAGTCCATTGCGTTCCCGGTGGTAAGGTCGTAACAGTCGTAATACTCGGTTCCCGTTTTTCCGCCGATATATTTATAAGTGTAAACGTAATTCTCAACCCTGTTAACGTTTTCAACGCTGCCGTAGTAAAGCGGTTTGTTGTTGATGGCGAAGTTATGCACGACGTACCTTTTGCTTTCCGTATTATACTCCGCATATTTTAAAACGTCGTCCGAGAAATAATAAAAATCGTTAAATTCGTTCCTGACCATTCTGTCGAATTTTTTGCTCTCGTCGGCCACAAACTCATCCTTATCGTAAAAATCGACGGTTTGCAGCGTTTCGCGCGTTTTTACGTTGAAAAGAGAAATTGCTCCGTTGTAAACTAACGCAAGCACGTCTTCTTCCACCTTGCCGGAACGCAAATCGGGAGTCGTTGGGGTTGACGCATAAACGTCTTCCAAAGCGTAAATCTGTTCCGTTTCGGCCGTTAAAAGATTGGTTTTGAGCAAAGCGACGTAGGAATGCCATATAGGCGTTTCTTTATTTGAAGAAGCCTTTCCGGTGGAATAATCATAGAAATAATACAAATCCCCGTCGATAAACCTCACCCCGTAAACGCTCGACCACGAGTCTTTTTTCTGTACGGTGTCGTAAGCGAGGTCGTAGAGTTTATAATGAGCTCCGTCGATAACCAAAAACCTGTTGTTATAAATCGAAAAACCGTAATTGACGTCCGGGGCAATCATATCGAGTTCTTCCGTAAAATTTAACTTGGAACAAGAACAAAGCGAAAGCACGAAAACGACAACGACGATGAGTGATATTGTCTTAAAAAGACTTCTTTTCATCAATTACAACTCCTTTTTATTGAATTTTTTAAGGGTTTTACCAAAACCGTGTTTACGGCTTTATAAAATCGTTTTTTTTCGTTAAAAATCCCGATTAAAGTTCCATAGAAACCGTTTTTTCGGTGTCGAAATATTTCCACGGAATTAAATCCGCCGGCGGCTGAATTTTGAAACACAACCTTTCCTTCGACACGGGGTGAGTGAAAGAAAGCGAAACCGCCCAAAGAGCAAGCCTGCCCTTTTTGGCTTTTTCTCCGCCGTAACGCATATCGCCGTAAACGGGCGCGCCGATATTGGCCATTTGCACCCTTATCTGATGACTTCTTCCCGTGTGAAGTTTGATAAGCGCGAGCGTAAGGTCGTTTTTCTCTTCTAGTACGTTATATTCGAGTTCCGCAAATTTCGCGCCCTCGGTTACGGGCGGGCAAACGTAAACCATATTGTTTATTGGGTTCTTTTTGAGATAGTTCGTGAGGGTTGCACGCTTATTTTTAAGCGTTCCCGCAAGCACCGCGGCGTATTTCTTTTCAAAATCGCCGGTTTGCATTTGCTCGGAAAGCCTTGCCGCCGCCTTCGAGCTTTTGGCGTAAACCATAACTCCGCCCGTAGGACGGTCGAGCCTGTGGACAAGCCCGACGTAAACGTTGCCCTGCTTATTCTCCTTTTCCTTGATATGCTCCTTTATCACCGTGAGCATATCTTTATCTTTCGTTTCGTCCTCGCAAGAGGGAACGTTTTGCGGTTTTAAAACGACGATAACGTGATTGTCTTCATATAAAACGATAAGGTCGTCTTTTTGCATCTGTTCAGCCATATATCACTCCTTAAAAATTCAGCTAAAACTCGTTTTTATAAAATCGGCTCGGGAAAATCGGCTCGAATTTATTTAAATTCTATTCGAGAAAAATCGGCTCGAATTTAATTAAATTCTATTCGAGAAAAATCGACTTTAAGCTTAAAAAATCACTTTTCCCCGATAAAAAGCCCGCTCGCGCCGCAAGGAAGGTCTATCCCCTCTTCGGTTTTGATGCCGACCTCGTAAGCGTCCACTTCTCCCGAAAACTTACTTCCGACGGTAAGTTTAAGTATGTTTTTCAGCACCATAGGTTGAAGCCCGGTGGTGTAACTGTTTATCAGAAAGAACAGCGGATTTTCGGTTAAAACCTCCGAACAAAGTTCCACGAGCGGATAAAGTTCGCTTTCGATTTTCCACGTTTCGCCGTTCGGACCTCTTCCGTAACTCGGCGGGTCCATTATAATCGCGTCGTATTTTCTTCCGCGGCGGATTTCCCTTTGAACGAATTTTTTGCAATCGTCCACGATAAATCTCACGGGTTTATCCGCAAGCCGCGAAAGCCTTACGTTTTCGCCCGCTCTTTCAACCATTCCCTTGCTCGCGTCAACGTGGCAAACGCTCGCGCCCGCCGCAAGGCAGGCAACCGTAGCCCCGCCCGTGTAAGCAAAAAGATTAAGCACGCTTACGGGCCTTCCCGCGCCGCGGATAAGCTCCGCCATTTTGTCCCAGTTCACGGCTTGCTCGGGGAAAAGCCCCGTGTGCTTGAAGCCCATAGGTTTAACCAAAAACTTCAATTCCCCGTAACTAACCGTCCATTCCAGCGGCATTTTTTTGATGATTTTCCAGCCTCCGCCGCCGTTCTCGCTGCGGTGATAAACGGCGTTAAGCGACATATAGGCGGACATATCCGATTTTGGCGGCCATATCACCTGCGGGTCCGGGCGGAGAAGATAAACCCCGCCCCAACGTTCGAGTTTCATTCCGTCGCCGGTGGCTAATATGGAATAATCAATCCACTTGTCGGCTATTTTCATATTTTCTTAACGCCGAGCGTAACGCTCTCTCCGTTGATGTCGAAATCCTTAACGAATCCGTCCGGAGTTTCGGTTATCTCTTCGGCCAGAACGTCCGCTTTGATTTCGTCGGCTTTTTCGCGAAGCACTCTTCCCGAAATTCCCTCGGCTTTAAATCCGAGAATAATCCTGTCCGTAACCTCGAAGCCGGCTTCCTTTCTCATATTCTGAATTCTCGAAACGAGTTCCCTGACCGCGCCTTCGAGCATAAGTTCTTCGGTTATATGAACGTCCAAAACGACGGTAAGGCCGTCCGAACTTTCAGAAACGAAGCCTTCGGCAGGCTCGGAAGAAATAAGCAAATCGTCGAGCGTGAAATCGACGTTAACGCCGCCGAGTTCCACGGAATAAGTTTTCCCCGCTTTAACGGCCGAAACGACCTCGTTTGCGTTGCAAGTTTCAAGGAAATTCCTTATCGCGCCGAGAGCTTTTCCGTATTTCGGGCCGAGCGTTTTAAGCTGCGGTTTAATCTTATACGAAACGAATCCGGAAGCGTCGTGAAGAATCTCGAACTCCTTGATATTCAATTCGTCCTTGGCGATATTCAAAAGTCCTTCGGAAAGGTTTACCTTCCTGTCGGTTGCGATGTACAGTTTTTTAAGCGGCTGACGGTTCTTTATGTTACTGCCGTTACGAGCGGCTCTGCCGAGCGCGACTATTTCGAGCACGTCCTCCATTCCTTTTTCGAGTTCCGCGTCCACGAAACTTTCGTCGCAAACGGGGAAAGAACAAAGGTGAACGGAAACGGGCGCGTCCTTATAGAACTGCGGAACGAGGTTGCCGTACATACTTTCCGCCATAAACGGAACGTAAGGCGCGATAACCTTGGACAAAGTGACCAAAACCGTGTAAAGCGTGGTGTAAGCCGCCGCCTTGTCTTCGGTCATCTCCTTGCCCCAATATCTTTCTCTTCCGCGGCGGACGTACCAGTTGGAAAGCTCGTCGACGTAATCCTGAATATATCTCGCCGTTTCAAAGGTCTTGTATTCCGCAAGCCCATCGTCAACGGTTTTAACGAGCGTGTTGAGCTTGGAAAGAGCCCATTTGTCCATAAGCGTGAGCTTGCATTTTTTAAGCTCGTATTTCGACGGGTCGTAACCGTCAATATCGGCGTAAAGAACGAAGAACGCGTAAGTGTTCCAAAGCGTACCCATAAACTTACGCTGACCTTCGGACACCGCTTCCGCGGAGAATCTCGAAGGAAGCCACGGCGCGCTTCCGGTGTAAAAATACCATCTCACGGCATCCGCGCCCTGTTTATCGAGAACCGACCACGGGTCTACGACGTTTCCGATATGTTTGGACATTTTTATTCCGTTTTTATCGTTGACGTGGCCTAAAACAATGCAGTTTTTAAACGGCGCTTTTCCGAAAAGCAGCGTGGAAATTGTGAGAAGCGTATAGAACCAACCTCTCGTTTGGTCCACGGCTTCGGAAATGAAGTCCGCGGGGAAATGCTTTTCAAAAAGCTCCTTGTTTTCAAACGGATAATGGAACTGCGCGAAAGGCATCGAGCCGGAATCGAACCAGCAATCGATAACTTCCTTAACCCTCTTCATCTTTCCTCCGCACTTGCCGCATTTGCAGGTGGGCGCGTCGATATACGGGCGGTGAAGTTCTATATCGCCTTCGATTCCGCACGTCTCTTTAAGCTCTTTTTTCGAGCCCATAACGTGAATTTCGCCGCAGTCTTCGCAAACCCAGATGGGAAGCGGAGTTCCCCAGTATCTCTCGCGGGAAAGTCCCCAGTCGATGACGTTTTCGAGGAAGTTGCCCATTCTGCCCGTACCTATCGTTTCGGGCATCCAGTTCACGGTTTTGTTTGAAGCGATGAGTTGCTCCTTTATTGCCGTGGTTTTGATGAACCAACTCGACCTTGCGTAATACAGAAGCGGCGTGTTGCATCTCCAACAGAACGGATAGCTATGCTCGAAAAGCACGTCTTTGAAAAGTTTTCCGCTTTCTTTAAGGTCTTTGATTATAAGCTTGTCCGCGTCTTTTACGAACATTCCTTTATACGGCTCTACGGCGTCTACGAATCTGCCGCGGTCGTTTACCATCTGAACGAAGGGAAGGTCGTATTTTCTGCCGACGTTAGCGTCGTCCTCGCCGAATGCGGGCGCGATATGAACGATTCCCGTACCGTCGGTGAGAGTGACGTAAGCGTCGTTCGTGACGTAAAACGCCTTTTGTTTGAACGTACCTACGGCGTAAGGGAACATAGGCTCGTATTCGACGTTTTCGTAATCCTTACCTTTCTTTTTGGAAACGATTTCGTAATCCTCGAAAAGCGACGGCACGAGAGCCTCCGCAAGAACGTAATATTCGTCGCCGACTTTAATTTCGACGTAATCGTATTCCGCGTTCATACAAAGCGCGACGTTGGAGGGGAGCGTCCAGGGCGTAGTCGTCCAGACGAGGAAATAAGCGTTATCCCTGCCCTTTATTTTAAACTTGACGTAAACGGATTTTTCCTTGACGTCCTTATAGCCCTGCGCCACCTCGTGCGAGGAAAGCGCCGTTCCGCAACGCGGACAATAGGGAACGATTTTATGCCCCTTATAAAGCAATCCTTTTTCGGAAATGGTTTTAAGAGCCCACCAGACGGATTCGATATAATCGTCGTGATAGGTGACGTAAGGATGCTCCATATCAACCCAGTATCCGAGGCGGTCGCTCATCTTTTTCCATTCGTCGGTGTATTTCCAAACCGATTGTTTACATTCCTTTATGAACGGCTCGATGCCGTATTTTTCAATGTCCTGCTTGCCGTCCAGCCCGAGTTTTTTCTCGATTTCGAGCTCCACGGGAAGCCCGTGAGTATCCCAGCCCGCTTTTCTTAAAACGTGCTTGCCTTTCATCGTCTGGTATCTCGGGATTATATCCTTCATAACGCGCGTCAGAACGTGGCCGATATGCGGTTTTCCGTTGGCCGTGGGCGGCCCGTCGTAAAAAGTGAATTCCTGATGACCTTCGTTGTTTTTGATGCTTTGCTCGAAAACGTCGTTCTTATTCCAGAAATCGAGAACTTCCTGCTCTCTCTTTAAAAAATTGAGCGACGCGTCAACTTTTTTGTACATAACTCCTCCGCATACGCGAAACCGTTTCGTCTGTCTTTCCGTTTTTCGCGTTATTTTGTCTTGTTTTCGTCTTTCTCCGTCCGCGCGGCGACAAACCGAACCGCAAAATCAGGTTAAAACCAAAGCGCAAGTTCGCGAACCTAACCGCAATGCAATGTAGCGAACCGAAGCGCAAACCGCGCCGACGTCGAAATATACTATATAATAGCAAAAATTAAATATAAAGTAAAGGGATTTGAAGCGTTTAGTCTTTTTCCCGAAAGTTTCGACAATTATTTTTTTATTTGCGCCCCTTTTTCCCTTGCGTTTTTTTTCGATTTGGGTTAAAATGATTACACTGCGCTGAGCGGGGAGATAGCGGTGCCCTGAACTTGCAATCCGCTACAGCAAGGCTGAACGTTCCCCTCGGCTCGTCGTATGGTTGGCTGCGTGAGGTAAGGCGTGACGATGTCAAGGTCTTATGCAACGCAAAGCCGCGAACCGCGTCAGGATAGGGATATAGCAGCGCTAAACGGTCGATTGCGTGTGCCATAAGGTTGCTTTGACGGAGCGACCTGCCGCATTAACGCTTCGGTTCGGCTTGTCAAAGGGAACTGCGCAGTAAAAAAGACGTTAAAGCCGCTTAACCGCAATTTTCGTTGCGGTTGCGCCGAACGAGATTTGAACCGCGAGGGTTTATCGGGGTTCGGTTTTCGTAGGCGGGCGGCTTTTGTTTTATTTCGGGTTTTAGTCGCAATTCGAATTTTATAACGGATTTTATATTCCGGCGTTCGTTTTTGGGCGTTCGTTGCGGTTCGTTGAAATTCGGGTTTTATATTCGGGCGTTCGCTTATGAGCGTTCGTTGCGGTTCGTTGAAATTCGGGCTTTTTCGGAGGAGAAAATTGAGCGATATAGAAAAAAATTTAAACTCGATATTTTCCGAAATTTCCCTCGGTAACGACCGAAACGAACCGATTCGGCTTCTCGGCGCAACCAAATTCGTCGCTGCGGAAAGGGTGAACGAAGCGATAAGTTGCGGCCTGCGGTTTATCGGCGAAAACCACGCGCAGGAATTCCGCGACAAGTTCGCATTCTACCTTCCTTGCGAAAAGCATTTCATCGGCACCTTGCAAAAAAACAAGCTTAAATACGTCGTCGGAAAAGCCGACGTCATCGATTCGGTTTCCTCTTCGGACCTCGCGGCTGCGATAGACGAAAAAGCTTCGGCTTTAAACGTTTGCCAAAAAGTGTTTATCGAAGTCAACGCGGGCGACGAAGAAACCAAAACCGGAGCTTCAATCACTGCGGCAAAAGCCCTCTATAAGTCGATTATCGAACTAAAACACATAAAACTAACCGGCGTTATGACAATGCTTCCCGCAGGCAAAAGCGAAGCGGAAACAGCCGAACTTTGCGAAAAAGTGAGAGCGTTTTACGATGAAATCCGTTTGAAAACGCAAAGCGTGGAAACTCTTTCTATGGGTATGAGCGGAGACTATAAAATCGCGATAAAGCACGGCTCGAATATGATTAGGCTCGGAAGAGCGATTTTCGGCGAAAGGGAAATTACGACGAAAAATATTTAAAAACGGTTATAATTAAGATAAAACTTGTAAACAGGATAAAACGCTTATGGGATTATTTGATTTTGTTACGAAAAGCAATCGAAAAAAGCAAAAAAGCCGCGAAGAAACGGGCAATCGCCCTACGCAAACGAAAGTAAACGACTATTCGGGAAGCGGTTCAATCGAAAAATGCTGCCCTAAATCTTTTGACGACGTTGCGGCGATTATCGATAAATTGCTCCTCGGCGAACCCGTTATCGTTGACGTTTCGGCGGTGAGTTCGCAAACGGCACAAAGGGTTATGGATTTAATGTCCGGCGCGATTTACGCCATCGACGGAAATATGGGCGAACTCACGAAGGACGTTTACGTTTTCACTCCCCGCGGAGTTGCAAGATAAAAAGCAAGATAAAAAGCAAGATAAAAAATCGAGATAAATTCATAACGATAACGAAATAGCTTTATAATTTTAATAGCGGCGGCGAGGAACGAAACGTTCCTCGCCGCCGCTATATATCCCCACAAACAAAACTCCTCTTACAAAATTCGCAAGAAATTCCGCTTTCGCCGTTTTTCGACGATATTACCCATTTTCCTGACAAATAACACCGTTCATTCGATTTAATTTTACTTTTTTTTGTGTTAAAATTAAAGAAAAAAAAAAGGAGATGCGACAATGGATAAACACGGAATTGCTATACTTGCGGATAACCCGTTTAAAGCGGACGAAATAGCCAAAGCGTTTGAGTTAAGCGGCAGATTTACTGTAATCGGGAAGACTTCCGACGGCGAAGAAGGCGTTGATTTGATTTTGAAAAACGACGCGGAATTTTGCGTTATCGACCTCATTCTCTCCGGGCTCGACGGATTGGGTGTGTTGGACAGGCTCAAAGCGTACGGCTCGAAAACCAAGATTATCGTGTATAGTTCGCTATCCAGCGAAGAAGTTGTGGAAACGTGCATCTCAAAGGGCGCGAGCTTTTACGCGGCAAAGCCTTGTCCGCCGGAAACGCTCGTTAATCGTGTTATAGACCTGTTTTTGAATGGTAATCGGGAAAAATTACCCGACAATATGCGCGCCGCAAAAACGACTTCTCTCGACGAACGAATCAGCAAAATATTCATTTCCGTGGGTATTCCTCCTCACATCAAAGGCTACGGCTATCTTCGCGAAGGAATTAAAATCGCCGTTTGCGACCCAGACGTTATAAATAACATAACGAAAAAACTCTACCCTATGATTGGCGAAAGATACGCCACCACCCCGAGCAAGGTTGAAAGGGCAATTCGCCACGCAATCGAAGTGGCTTGGGCGAGAGGCAGAATAAACAACATCAACGATTTGTTCGGCGTTCAGACCTATCTTTCCGGCGAGAAACCGACAAACGGCGAATTTATCGCGCTTATTGCCGATAAAATGCTGCTCGAAGGAGCTTGATTTAAGACGCGTTTTTTTGAAAATTTAAAAAAAAGTATTTTTTCGCTCAAAAACAGTTTACAAATTCATATAATATGATATAATTACACCGCGTTGTTTTTTGGGACGTTTAAAACGGGCGATTGCCGATTGGCTCAAAGCCTATGCAATCGCCTGCCCGGAAAACGAAAAATATATGAACCCGTATTTGCGGATTAACAGCGGAGGCGCGTTATATGAAATACGTAAAATGTCCGAGGTGCGACCTCAATTATATGCCCGAAACCGAAAAATATTGCGACGTTTGCAAAGCCGAACTTAAACTCGGCCCGACAATCAAATTCGCTTCTTTCGGCGACGACGACGATTCCGACCAGATTCTTTGCCCCGTGTGCAAACGAAACTATATTGACCCGGGCGAGGAAATGTGCGCGGAATGCAGAGAGGAAAAGAACGATAAGGCGGCAATCGAGCCCGAACAGGACGTTGACCCCGATAGCGACGAGGAATGGAGAAACTACCTCGACGAGGACGAAAAAGAAGCGATAAGCAACAAGGTTGAGGACGGCGAAGAAATGCTCTCCCTCGATAAACTCGGCGAAGACGAAGCCAAAGAACTTTTCGACGACGAAGAGGAAGAAGATTCCGATTATTACGACAACAAACCCGAGGACGACGAAGAGGACGATTTCGACTACCCCGAAGCCGACGCCGCCGATTTCGAAGATTACGACGAAGAGGACGAGGAAGACGACGAAGAAGACGAAGGCGACGATTTTTGATTTGCCGCGTAGTCCTTTTTCCTGCGTTTTCGGTTGACAATCGAAGTTTTTTTGATTATAATCGAAATATAACGATAAATCTTTGCGAAAAAGAGTAACGCTTTTTATCGGTTATCCGAACGCGTTCCGGTGCGTTCATACAGAGAGAAGACGGTTGGTGCGAGTCTTTGCCGAAAAAGCGCGAAGTGCGTTTCGCTGCGCCGAAGTTTGAACGATGCAAAATAGCCGTTCAGGCTCGGCCGAGAGGGGCTAATCACCCTCGGCTCTCCGCCGTAAAAGGAGCAATGAGGAAGCGCGGCGATTTGCGGCGCTTTAAAGAAAAGTGGAACCACGTTTTGCCGATAATTATTCGGCCGCGTCTTTTCGTTTAGCGGAAGCGGATTTTCACCCCGCTCGCCCGCGACGAAAAGGCGTTATTTTTTTAGGAGAAACCAAATGTTTTTTAAATCTCTCCGCGCGGATATAAACTTTGCGAAAAAGAGCGACCCCGCCGCCAAATCGAAATTTGAAATCTGGCTTACTTACCCCGGGATAAAGGCTCTTTCGAGGCATAGAGTCGCCAATTTTTTCTATCGCTGTCATCTGAAACTTCTCGCAAGCATAATGAGTAAATTTGCGAGATTCTTGACGGGCATCGAAATTCACCCCGCCGCAAAAATCGCCGCGGGCGTGTTTATCGACCACGGCGCAGGCGTCGTTATAGGCGAAACGGCGGTCGTTGAAAAAGGCGTTCTGATATATCAGGGCGTAACGCTCGGCGGAACGGGCAAGGACTCGGGAAAACGCCGTCACCCCGTGATAAAAGAGGGTTGCGTTATCTCTTGCGGAGCAAAAATTCTCGGCGGAATAACCGTTGGCGAATTTTCAAAAATCGGCGCAGGAAGCGTCGTTTTAAAAGACGTTCCTCCTCATTCCACCGTCGTGGGAGTCCCGGGACGAATCGTTAAAATCAAGGGCGAAAAAGTTCCGGACAACACGCCCGACAAGTGCGACCCGATTTTGGAAGAGCTTTGCTCGCTTCGGGCGCGCGTGGACGAACTCGAATATAAAATCAAGGAGAAAAACCAATGAGAATTTACAATACCCTTTCGGGAACGAAGGAAGATTTCAAACCGATAAACGGCAATAAAGTCAATATGTACGCCTGCGGAATCACCGTTTCGGGCGAAGCTCATATAGGGCACGCCTATCAGGCGTTGATTTACGATATTATCCGCAAATTTCTCGTTAAACAAGGTTACGACGTGACTTACGCGAGAAATTACACCGACGTGGACGATAAAATCATCGCGCGCGCAAAGGAGGCGGGGATTCCCGCGGACGCTTATGCGAAAATGATGATTAAAAAAATCGATAAGGTTATGCGCGAAATGCAAATCGACGAACCCGATATTTGGCTTAAAGCCACGGACAATATCGGAATCATCATCGATTTCGTTTCGGAACTTATCGAAAAAGGACACGCCTACCCCACTCCGAAAGGCGACGTATATTTCTCCGTCGAATCCTTTGCTCCTTACGGAAGACTTTCCCACAGGAATTTGGAGGACGCGCTTAACGGCGTGAGAATCGAAAACGACGACGAAAAGAAAAATCCGCTCGACTTTGCCCTTTGGAAAAGCGCGAAGGAAGGCGAAATATGCTGGGATTCGCCTTGGGGCAAGGGCAGACCGGGGTGGCATATCGAATGTTCGGCAATGAACAGAAAGGCATTCGGCGACCAAATCGATATTCACGGCGGCGGCAGGGACCTTATTTTCCCCCACCACGAGAACGAAATTGCCCAAACCGAGGCTTTGACGGGCAAACAATTCGTTAAATACTGGGTTCATAACGGCCTTATCAAGGTGAACGGACAAAAAATGAGCAAGTCGCTCGGCAAC
>CALDMH010000036.1 GCA_937915565.1 uncultured Clostridia bacterium
TGCGTCGGTAGTGGTTTCCCAAGTATATTTAACCGTGGTATCTTTTGTTTTTTCATCGCCGCACGAAGTGAGCGTCGCGAAAAGAGCCGTCGCAAGCGCGAGTGATAAAATTAAAGCAATGAGTTTCTTCATTCTTAATCTCCTTGACGAAATGCCGGAAAGGCAACACTCGTCAACATAAGTTTATATTCTTTAAAATTTTACCATTAAATATTATATTTGTCAATAGTTCGCTCGGCATTATTCGCAATAATTTATATTTTTTCACCTATATTTTTTTCGGAAAGCGGCGCGCTTTTTTCGTTCGGCGGCTTGCGGAGCGTCGGGTTCGTTCGTAGAAAAGCCATTTTCGTCGAATAAAATAACTCAAAACGAGTTCAAATCGGGTTCAAATCGGAAAAACGGCTTATTTGCAACTTTAAACGGCTTGCTTGCAGTCCCAAACGGCTTATTTGCAACTTTAAACGGCTTGCTTGCAGTCCCAAACGGCTTATTTGCAACTTTAAACGGCTTGCTTGCAACCCAAAACGACTTATTTGCAACCTCCGCAGGTTTTGCAGTTGCCCGTGCAGTTGATTTTTTTCGCGCCGGTGGCGGAGTAAATCGAGCCGCTGTAATTTTTGTTTGCCGTTTCTCCGCAGGCGGGGCATTTTGCCTCGTCGTCGAATTTTTTAACGTATTCTTCAAAAATTTTCCCGCATTTCGGGCATTTATATTCAAAAAAAGGCATATAATTCACCTCGGTTTATTTGCGAGGCTAATTATATCACCGCGCGGCGCGCGATGTCAAACGATAACTTTGCCCGAAACGAACGAGCGAAAATATTCTTCTCTCCCGAAAGCTTTCGTAAGCTCGTTAAAGCCGATATTTTTAAATTTGTTGTCGCGATAAAGCTTTTTCAGGGAAGAGACGTTCTTCTTCGCGCCCACGGTTTTTTCGAGTTCCGAAAACATAACGAGGCTTTTGCGGTAGGCTATCGCAACGTATTCTTCCTCGTTTAAAAACTCGTTTAAAGGGCGGTTCATAACGGTGTTCGCGCTTCCCGAAAAAATCGATTTTATATCAAAGAACGACTTATAGGCGGCTTTTGCGTTGTTAATCATCTCTTCCGCCTCGTCGTTTTTCCCCTCGAAAAGCAGGTAAAGATAAGCCGAATATTCGGCAAGCCCTTCGTCTACGTAGGCGTCGGCGAGCTGATTGTTCCCGACGGTCGTTCCCCACCATTCGTGCGCCGTTTCGTGGCGCGCCGCGTTAATTTTTTCTTCGTCTTCAAGGGCGTCGGCAATAAAGCACAGCCCCGAAAATTCCATTCCGCCGCAAAACAAGCCCGTTTCCGCAACCGAAAAGGTTTTGTAAGGATATTCGCCGAATTCCGACGAGAAATAATCGAAACATTTTTTCACTTCGGCAAGTTTTCCGTTTTCGGGCGCGACGGAATAGTAATAAATATCGGTATTTCCCGATTTCACGGCGGAAACGTTGAATTTATCCGAAAGAACGAACGCGAAATACCGCCCGTTTTTCATTGAAAAAGAATAAGTCGTTCTATCGCCGTCGATAACGGTTTTTTCGGGCGAGCCGGAACAGGCCGCGGTAAATTCGGAAGGGACGTCCACGTTCGCCGAAAAATCGAAAACGTCGGAGAAATAAGGGTCGCCGAACGGCGAATAATTCGTTTCGACGAAGCCGTTTTCGGAAAGTTTGCAAAGCGTCGGGTAAGAATCGGCGAGATTTACGGCGTTTTCGGTTATCCCGAGCCGAAGATTGGCTTTGGGAAGAGTGGTTTCAAATTCTATTTCGATTTCCGCTTCCTCGTCGGGGAACAATTCGCCGAACGCCGCGCAAAGCGTCAGTTCGTTTTCGGATAAGGAGAATTGAAGGGGTTTTTCTCCGGTTTTGCAGGAAAGGATTTTTATGCCGCCGAGGCTTTCTCCGAGGTAATAAGCAGAGTCCTTTCGGCTGGCGGAAACCGCCTCGTTTTTGCCGTTATAGGCGTTTGCGGCGAGGTTGAATTTTATCTCGTTTAGCACCTCGTTTGACGAGTTAACGAACTTATAGGCGGCTTTTCCGCTCAAAACTCCGCTCTCGGAATCGTAATGCAAATCGAGGCGGCAGATGTTTTCGGTGGGTGTTTTTTTGCAGGAGCAAACGGTCAAGATAAGACAAAACGTAACGGCGCATAAAGCGGCCGAAATAAATTTACGCATAAAAAAAGTCCTCCCGTACAGTGTACGGGAAAACTTTTCGGGATATTCTCGTTCTTTTAAGATATACTTTTATTTATTTTTGAGAGGAAAGAAGGTAGGTTTCCGGGTCTATTTTAATTCCGTTTTCGATTACCTCGAAGTGAAGATGTGGTCCGTCCTTATATTCCTGCCTGTTGTTATCGGAAACCACACCCAAAACGTCGCCTTTTTTAACTTTTTTGCCTTGTTCGAGTTTCTCGTCCGCGTCAATCGAATTATAAACGGATTTTAAGCCGTTGCCGTGGTCTATCGTAACGGTCGTTCCTTGAAGATAAGAGGTGGTGACGCTTTCGATAGTTCCGTCGTAAGCCGCAACGACTTCCGTACCCGCTTCGGCGGCGAAGTCGATGCCCATATGCCCCGTGTAAACTCCGAGCGTTTTATTGAACACTACGCTCGAAGAGGTGAAGTCCTTTATAATCGTGGACGAGGCGACGGGCAGAGAAAACACGATTTTGTTCGAGGTAGGCTTGTCCGATTCCTTTTCGGGTTCTTTTCCCGAGTCGTCGGCGGGTTCATCCGATTGGTTCGGCCTTTCGGAATTTTTCTCCGATTCCTTCGAGCCGGTGTTGGAATCGTTTTCGCTTTCGGTAACCTGTTCGGATTGCGGTTTGTTCGCAATATCGGGCCGTTTGTTGGTGAAAAGGACTATCGCGATAACCGTTGCGATTATCAGAAGCGATACGCCTATCACGAGATAGTAAAGATTTTTCTTGATGAAAATAAGTAACGATTGTTTCTTTTTCTTTTCCGACATAAATTTTTCCTCCGATTTTTGTCTGGTTTTATTTCTTATCGGGCGTCGTTTTCCCGACGATGAAGATTATTGACCGCGTTTTTCCGTTTTATACACGCCGCCGAAAGATTATCGTTTTCGGCTTCGATAATTACCGTCGGTAGCCGCCGAAAATCAATGGTTGCCGAAAGCGGGTAGCCGCTGAAAGTTAACGGCCGAAAATCAGTAGCCGCCGAAATTTATAGGCGTTGCGATTTTCACGTTTTCGCCCGACGGAAAAAACGAAACGTGCAAATTCGCTTTTTTCCCGCTTACGAGAACGAAATCGGAAATAAAAGGCGAGTAGTAATAAACGTTACGAAAATTTTCGCCCGATTCCCTCGTCACTTCGGTCGCTTTAAGTTTTTCGAGAAGTTTTTCGGCGTTTTTTTCGCTCATAGAACAGCTCTCGGCTTTTTTCTTTTCAAACGATAAGCCGTAGCGAAGTTCGTTTAAGGAAGGCTTTTCCGCCCTTAATCCGCCGTCGTCGGTTTCGTAAAATATTTCGTAATTATCTCCGCCCTTTAAAACCGTTCCGCCGACCGCTTTCAGCGCGCCCGCCGTTAAGCACAGGGTTAAAAGGAAAAACGCAATCTTTTTCATAGACGGAATTATTGACGGAAAAACGGGTCGTTATACGAAAAGGGCTCGGCGAGCAAAAAATTTTTGCTCGCCGAGCCCGTCGATTATGCAAATTTTTATAAGGTTTAGACGCTTTATAAGGTTTTAATATCTTTTTTATAAAGTTTTAATATCGCTGCCTTTAAGCCCGATTCTTGAAAAAAGCCTGATGCGGTCTTTCAGGTCGGGCGTGTTTTCAACGGAACGCTCGGAAAACAGACCGTCTTCGATATGCAAAGAAGCGGATATTTCGTGTCCGGCAACGGCAAAAGTCGTTTCGCGGAAGAGTTCGGCGGTTTCCTCGGAGTCGAATTCCCACAGGAGTTTCTTTTTCGGATAATCGCAAACGAGCCTTGCGAGCGGCAGAATTCCGTTTTGAAGGCATTTGTCGTAAAAAACTCTCGCATTGAAGTCGTCGCCGACCTTATCCACGCTGAAAACTATGCTTTTTATGCCGTGTTTCACGGCAAAATTTATCGCTTCGTCAACGTCTCCGGAGAGAATAAGCGCGGAAATCGCGCCGAAATTGTCGCTCGTCGAAACGAATTCCGAAACCTTTTTGAATTTTCTCGTCGGGAATTTTAATTTGTATTTCTTAAACAAAATTTCGGCAAGGTCTGCGTTATAATAAACGTTGGCGGTGTCTTCCAGCCTTTTCGCTTCCTCGTCGGAAAGGGTGATTCCGAGTTCTTCCGAAATAAATTCGTTGATTTTATCCGCAGTTTCGTATTTTTCGATAACCGCGTTCGCAAAACACACGAAAACGTCCTCCGCGGAAGTGGTTTTAAAAAACGACCTCGGCGGCGCGGAGATTGCCATACCGTATTTTTTCAGGCGCGAATTGAGTTTTTCGAGCAGCGAGTCGGTGAATTCGTTGCGCAGAATTCTATAAAAGAAAAGCTCGAAGTTAAAAGGTTTTATGTTTTTGTGCGGAATTCCGAGGGAAAGCATCTTCACGGGGTTACCGTTTTCGTCCGCAACCTCGGTTTCCGTGCCGATATAATACAATCCGCCGAGAATTTTTTCGGCCTTCATAAGTTCTTTCGCACCGGAAAGGGAAGCGTAATCGACGATTGCGACGGCGGGAAATCCGTTTTTCATAAGCTTATAAGCCGAAAGGGACGGCGTTGAATCGAAACCCGAAAATTCCGTGCGGCAATGGAAGTTGAAATTCGCTTTCTGGTTTTGCTCCACCTCGAAGTTTTCCGAAGCGGATAGCTTTTTCAGCGCGTCAAGCCTTGAAAATTTATATTTTTTTCTTAAATTAGATACTAATTGTTCGTCCTGCATATTTTTACCCCGAAAGGTTATCGATTATATTCGTTACGTTATATAATTGTAATATAGCATTTTAATAACGTTTTGTCAAGCGTAATGCGCGGCGGGCGGACGAGAGCGTTTTCCGAAAAAAAGAGCGCAAAAACGAAAACGAAAGGCGAAATCGAGGTTTATGCGGTTTTTTCAAAGCGAAATTAAGACTTTTTTCTGAAAAGTTAGCGAAAATTCGCGAAAAATTATAAAAAAAACAAAAATCACCGAAAAAATCTTAAAAAACTGTTGATATTTTCTGAAAATATGTTATAATTGGTTCAGACGTTCGGACAAAAAACGGGTTGAAGCCCTTTCCGCGTCGGAAACTAAGTATATCGGAGGAAATTATGAACAAAAGTGAATTTATCAGAGCTTATGCGGACAAGCTCGGCGTAACAATCAAAGAGGCTGACGCGAATTTTAACGCGTTCGTTGAAACTCTCACCGATTCTTTGAAGAACGGAGAGTATATTCACATTTCCGGCTTCGCTACCTTTGAAATTAAGGATAAGGCTGCAAGAGAAGGCGTTAACCCGCTCACTCAGGAGAAGGTTCAGATTAAGGCTTGCAAAGCTCCCGCGGTTAAATTCAGCAAAACCTTCAAGGACGTTTTCAATAAGTAATTAAATTACGATAATATTATCGGCTCGGCAATTTTCCCATTTTTCGGGGAAAATTGCCGAGCCTTTTGCTTTTCACAAAAAAAACTCTTAAAAAATGCGCATTAGCATTTACAATTTGCCCTATGTGTGTTATAATAACTTAATAGATAAAATTACGGCACGGCGAAAACCTTGCGATTTTAAACGAATAACGGAGGGCGATAAAAATGAACAACGAAAACAAAGAAATGTCGGTCAGGCTTTTAAACGCTCTTTCCGAGGATTATAAAACGAACGCGGAACTTCAAAACGACAGAGAACTTACCTTAAAGCTCGTTTTGAGAAGACCCGAACTTTACGAATACGCTTCCGATAAACTTAAAGCCGACGAGGAGATTGCCGAAACGTGCTTTAAAGGCGACGGAAGGCTTATTCGTTTTGCTCCGGAAAGTATCCGTTCAAACCCGAAAATCGCGCTCGTTGCGGCAACGGATTATCCGCTTTGCATATCGTTTTTGACGGGTGAAGCCGCCGAAAGCCGCGAAATTGCGGAACTGGTCGCAAAAAACGGCGGTTCGGCAATCGAGGCTTTGCCCGAAAAATTCTTTTCCGATAAGGAAATCGCAAAGATTGCAGTCACGAAAAACGCCAAAAACGTCAGGTTTTTCTCCGAAAACGTCAGGGCGGACGAAGAGGTTTGTCTTGCCGCGCTCGCGCAGGACAGAACCGTTTGCGCCTATTTTGCGGACGACGCTTTTAAAAGCGATAAGGTTTTTGAACGCTCCGTTAGGGCGGACAGGGGAGTTATCGGGGCTAACACGCTTTCAAACGATATGCCCCTCGGTTTGTTTGAAAAAATCGCCGAAAAAAATCTCACCATAAGGCTCGGTTCGCAAAAAATCGATTTGCTCACAATCGATTACGATAAATTATACGCCGTTTTGAGCGTTTGCGAAGGCAACGTGATAAGGAAAAAGGAACTTTTGGCGCGGGTTGTGGAAAAGGACGACAGAAAATGCGCCGAGCTTTTATGCGAAAAATTTTCCGTTCCGCCGCAAACGATAAAGGACGCTTTGCCTTACGCCGTGCAACATAGAAAAATGCGCGTGCTTCCTTACCTTATGTCGTATATGCACTCCAAAAACGTCGGCGAACGCGAGGAAAGAGAAAAAATCGTCCGCGGGCTGAAACGCAATTCGCCAAAAGCCGTTCAAACTCTTTTCGACAATATTTCGGAATACAAAACGGACAGGGAAGTCATTTTGCTGTGCGCCAAGGTCAACGGCGCGGTTTTAAAACTCATAGAGGATTCGCCGCTGTTTAACGATTCCGAAATCGTTTCGGAGTGCGTTAAAAGTTACGTCGTGAAAAACGCGGATAAGCCTTTCGTTTTGTGGTTTAAAACTATGCCGTTTTCTTACGACGATTTGAAAGTTTTGTGCAGGAAAGACCATAGAAATTACTTTGCTTTGGACGAAAAATACAGAAAGGACAGCGTTTTATGCGCGGAAGCGGTGCGCTCCGGCATCGGCGTTTACGATATGATGGCCGAAGATATGAAGCAAATACCCATAGTTAAAGAGGCGAAAAGATGACGAATTTACTCGACAGCGCAAACGAAGTTTTAAAGCTTGCCGTGGCGTCGTTCGGCTCGTCTTATTCTTACCTCGCTTACGCGGTGGGGAAAGCCGAGCCTTCCGTAACCGAAGAAAAGCCGTTTTGTTACACCGACGGAAAAGGTATCTTTTTCGGCGAAAAACAGCTTTTGTTTCAAACGGCGCAAAAAGGCGCGGAACTTGCCGTTCTGGGGCTG
>CALDMH010000037.1 GCA_937915565.1 uncultured Clostridia bacterium
TCGATATAGCCCTCGTGGTTTTGCAAAAGCATTTCTTGAAGCGCGTCGCAAAAACCGAACGAACTTTCAAGAGTGAACGGGCGATAATGGAAGGTCGTGTAACCGTAATTTTTAAAATCGCCGTTTAAATGGAGGCCGTTTTCGCCGACGAAACCGTTGCAGAATTTATACAAATTCTCATATGCGCCGTTGCCTTTTTTGGCCATCGCATAAATTTGCGCGGCCATTGCGAAAGAAAATCCGACCCACATTCCCGTGCCTAAACGCTCTATATCGAAAATCGCCCTCTCGTAAATCTTCTTATGCTCGTCCGTGTCGTAATTTATAAGGTGCAACGGATATAAGCACATATAATGCGAAAAATGCCTGTGCGTTTCTTCGAGCGAAGTGTTTTTGTCGAGCAAAACCTGCCCGTTTTCGTTCACGGCTATATCGTCCAGCTTTGAAAGGATATTTTCATATTCGGAATAGTCCGTTCCGAGCTTTTTCGAGTAGCCGACGAGCGTTTTATAAAGGTAAATCAAAAGCGACAAATCGAAATTGCTGTTCGGCTTTAAATAAGCCTTTTGCGTGTTGTCGAAAATTTCGGGCGAAGTGGAAAGTTTTAAGTAAAGTTTGCCGTCCTTTTCCTCTAAAATGCCCGCTATTGCTTTTTCAACTTCCTTAAAAAACGGATAAGCGCGATTTTTCAGGAAGCTTTCGTCTCCGGTATAAATATAATATTCGTCGAAACTTTGCGCGCTCCAAATCGTCATCGTCGGGGACAGGGAATATTGCGCCCAGCCGCCCATAGGCTTACCGTCCAAAGTGGAAACCCCGGGAATCAAAAGTCCGTTCACACCGTAAAAATTCTTCGCAAATTTCCTGAATTCGCCTCTTAACGACCATAAATAATCTATAAACGCCCTGCCCTCGTCCAGCCTGTTCGCCTTTAAATAGGACTGATAAGAAAGCTGGGTGTTGGTGTCGTGATGATAATCCCCGCGCCAAGGCGGAAGTTTATCGTCCGCGCACGTCCACACGCCTTGAAGAGCCATCGGATAACCGCCCTTTCTCGACGTACAAGCCAACAAATAGGTGGATTTCGCATAAACGTCGTCGATTATCTTATCGTTAGTTTTTATAAACGACTTTTTCCAGTATTTATGCCACCAGGCGGCGTTTTGCTTTTTCAGTTCGTTAAAGCCTGTTTCCGCGTGAGTTTTAAGCAAACGCTTGGCGTAATCGACGTAATTTTTATCGTCGGAAGACGTGGAAAGCGTGTAAAAAATCTCGTTTCCCTTTTTCAGAACGAATATTCCGAAAGCGAAATCGGTGTGAGTTTTTTGCTCGAACCAAATATAATCGCCGTCGGCTCTAAACGCTGCGGCAGGATAACCGAGAACGTTCTCGTCGGACAAATACGAGGGAATATTGAACGAAACGGCCGCTTTTCCCGTAGTTCTTATCGCCCCGACGTAACCGTTTCGGCAGGTAAAAATCTCCGCTATCTCCTCTTTTCCCGAAAATACGGTTAAAAAACCGTCCGTCATATCGACCGCATAAGAAACGTCGGCAGGCTCTTTTTCAAATCTCAATTCAAGCCTGCCCGCCGTTATTTTGGACGGATAGGGTTTTTCATCGTAAATATCCTCAAAAAGGCGTGCTCTTTCTTCCCAATCTTCCTTTTTGAGGCTTTGAGATAATTTGCAAAGGTTCTTATAATTAAAGCCTTTTTCGAGCGTCGTCGGGTTAGGTCTTAAATCCCACAAGTCCGCCCTGTCTGCCGTTACCGCGAGCGGATTTCCGCCGTAAACGAGGCTGCCGATTTTTCCGTTTCCGACAGGCGCGCCTTCGTCCCATTTTTCGGTGTAATTTAATTTAAAAACGTTATTTTTCATATATTATAAAAAGCCGTTCTCCCTCCCGCATATTTTATCACGATTTTGCAGGAATAGTCAATGAAAACGCTGCCTTTCGCTCAAAAAGATTGACATTGTGTCAGCGTTGTGTTACAATG
>CALDMH010000038.1 GCA_937915565.1 uncultured Clostridia bacterium
TTTTTTTTTGTTTTTTTTTTTTTTTTTCTTTTTTTATTCCTCTTTTATTTATCCCGCCGTTATTCAGTCCGTGATTTCGAGTGACAAAACGCTTGAAAAATTCACGACCATTTCCCCGTCGAACACTATTTGCGAATTATACCTGTCGATTTTTTTCACGTTGCCCGAATATTCCCGCACGCTGCCGCCGGATTTCTTTTCGTCCGGAATAAAATAACGAACTTTTACGTTGACGCAAAGCGAGGGTTGAGTTTTCCGCTCCATAACCAGCCTTTCGATTTCGCGCAACGTGAAATCCGTTTCCTCGATATAACTCTCGTCAAAATCTACCGCTTCAACGGTTTTTCGGTTGCTTTCCTTTATTTCGTCGCCGAAATTAGTAAGCGCGGCAAACGGGGCGAACTGCGCCGCCCTGTCGTTTAAGGACATTTTTTGCCTCCGCGACGCGGGGCGATTCATTCCGATTATATCGTCGTATTTTCCCATTTCACGCGCCCTCCTTTCCCTCTTTTGGGGTTGTTTTTCACGCTTTGTTGCCTCCGTCCCCTTTTTCAGGTTGCTTTTTCACGCTTTGTGGCCGCCTATCTGATTATGCCGCTCCCTGCCGGTTGCCCCGTCCTCGTAATTCATTCCTTTAAGCACGGCGTTTTTGCCGTATTTTTTGCGTATTTCCAAAACGGCTTCCTGTCGTTTACGCTCTCTTTTTTGCTCTTCGTCGTCGGCTCGTTTCTTTTCGGCGTCGTCGAAAAAAGTCAGTTGAAAAACCGCAGCTCTCTCTGCGGCAAGCTGTTCGTCAATCGTATGCGAAGCGCACAAAATCAATTTTCTGACCGATAAATTACGGTCGGTTATGCGCGCAAAAAGCTCGTCGAACTTTTCCACGAGTTCCCTTGTAGACGACGTAAATCTTTCGAGATTCAAAGAGCCGTGTGCTTCTTTGGGAGCTTTTCTTCCGTAACGGTCAACCGTCACCTCACCCTTATACCCCTTTGAAGCGGCCATATTTTCAACGTCGTAGACTATATCGAGCACAATCTGGTCGGTTACGAGCTTTTTTTCAAGCAAATCCATTGCGAGAAAATCTGCCATTTCCTTAACGATAATCCGCGCTTTTTCAAACGGATACGGCTCTTGCAAAACCTGCCCCGACGAAAGACTGCTGTTTATCGGCTTATACGCTTTCACCGCCTTAATCGTGCAGGGCTCGACGCCCCAGGCGTGGTCGATGAGCAGTTCCGCGTTTATTCCGAAAATTTTATAAAGCAGTTCTTCGTTATAATAATCGGACGGCTTTCCGAGCGAACATCTCGCAACGTCGCCCATAGTGTGCAACCCTTGTTCCGCAAGCCTTTTCGCATAGCCCTGCCCGACGCGCCAGAAATCGGTTATCGGCTTATGTTCCCACAGTTTTTCGCGATAGGACTTTTCGTCGAGTTCGGCAATTCTCACTCCGTTTTCGTCCGCTTTGATTTTCTTCGCCTCAACGTCCATAGCAATCTTTGCAAGATATAGGTTAGAGCCTATCCCCGCGGTTGCGGTAATCCCCGTTTCGGCAAGAATTTCCTTTATCATCTTCATAACGAGTTCACGCGCGCCGAGTTTGTAAATTTTAAGGTAATCCGTAAGGTCGATAAACACTTCGTCAATCGAATAAACGATAATATCGTCCTCGGAAACGTATTTTTTGTAAATTTCGTAGATTTTTCGGCTAGTAGCAACGTATCTCGCCATTCTCGGCGGGGCGATTATAAAACCCAACTCCTTCGACGCGTCGTTTTTCAGTTCCTCGTCAACGTACGATTTCCCGTTAAACCTGCCGTTCGGAGCGTTTTTTCGCCGCTCCTTGTTCACCTCGCGAACTCGCTGCAAAACCTCGAAAAGTCTTGCTCTGCCCGACACCCCGTAGGCTTTTAAAGACGGGGAAACCGCAAGGCAAATCGTTTTTTCCGTTCTCGATTCGTCCGCGACGACGAGGTTGACGCCCAAAGGGTCGAGCCCTCTTTCAACGCATTCCACGGAAGCGAAAAACGACTTCAAATCTATCGCGGCGTATATTCTGTTTTTATTTTCCGCCATAACGCCCTCCGTTTTATTATGCGTATTTTTTTGAAAACGTAGGCCTATAAGTCGATTATCGCCCGTTTTTTCATTTAATTAAAAAATCGCCTTTTCGATAACGCCGCCGCCGAGACACTTCTCGTCGTCGTAAAAAACGCAAAATTGCCCTTCGGTTATGGCGCGTTGCTTCTCGTCGAAATCGACGTAAATTCTATCGTCGCCGATGCGGACGGTCACGCCCTGTTCTTCCTGACGATAACGGAATTTTGCCTTGCATTTAAACTCTTTTTGAACGGGGACGGAAGGAATCCAGTTGCAGGAATTCATATAAAGACCTTTGGAATAAAGCCTGTCCTCCGCGCCGTGAGCAACGTAAAGAATATTGTTTTTCAAATCCTTTTCAATGACGAACCATCTCCCGGCGCCGCCCGCCTGCCCGCCTATATCAAGCCCGCGGCGTTGACCTATCGTGTAATACATAAGCCCGCAATGCTCGCCTAAAACCCTACCGTCGTAAGTTCGGATTTCGCCTTTTTTGGCGGGGATATAATTCATTAAAAATTTCCTGAAATTGCGCTCGCCGATGAAGCATATGCCCGTGCTGTCCTTCTTTTCGGCGGTGGCAAGTCCGTTTTCCTCGGCGATTCGCCTCACCTCGGGCTTCGGCAAATTTTGAAGCGGAAAAAGCACGTCTTTAAGCTGACTTTGCGAAAGTTGATTTAAAAAGTACGTCTGGTCCTTGTTCCGGTCCTTCGCTTTTAAAAGATAATGCACGTCGTTTTCGTGGCGAATTCCGCAATAATGCCCCGTTGCGATATAGTCCGCGCCAAGTTGCATCGCATACTCCTTAAACGGCCCGAATTTTATTTCACGATTGCAAAGAACGTCCGGATTGGGCGTTCTCCCGCGTTTATATTCTTCGAGAAAATAGGAAAAAACTCTATCCATATATTCCTTTGCGAAGTTCACGCCGTAATATGGAATATCGAGTTTTGCGCACACTCTTCTCACGTCCGCATAATCGTCGTCGGCGGTGCAACAGCCGTCAACGTCGTCGCCTTCCCAGTTTTTCATAAACAGTCCCACGACGTTATAACCTTGTTCTTTTAAAAGAAGGGCGGCAACGGAGCTGTCCACTCCTCCGCTCATACCAACCACAACGGTTTTTTTCGACATACAAAACCTCCGCGAACGATTGGAGTTATCATTCGACTAAATTCCTTTATATTTTATAATAATGATTAAATAAAGTCAATTATTTTTGAAACGGAGGCAAATTGCGCTTGCCAAAACGGAAGAAAAAATATATAATTTTAGTCGACGAGTTGTAACGTACGCCGTTCGTTTCAAAATGGATTGTAACGCATAAGCTTTGTGGCGGCTGCGGCAAACCGCAAACGTGCCTGTAACGCAATTGGATAGAGTATCAGATTCCGATTCTGACGGTTGCAGGTTCAAGTCCTGTCAGGCACACCATTAACCTCGATTGCTTTTCGCAATCGAGTGTTTTTCTTTTGTGCCTGACAGGTCGACGAAATAACGTAGCGCTCCGATTCTCTTCGCTTACTTCGCTTCCGCGAAGACAATTCCTGTCAGGACGCACTTATCCCCGTTACATAGCGCAAACCGGGTGTTGTTTGTTTTCGCCTGACAGGCTGACGAAATAACGTAGCGCTCAGATTCTCTTCGCTTACTTCGCTTCCGCGAAGACAAGTCCTGTCAGGACGCACTTATCCCCGTTACGTAACGCAAATCAGGTGTTGTTTGTTTTCGCCTGACAGGCTGACGAAATAACGTAGCGCTCAGATTCTCTTCGCTTACTTCGCTTCCGCGAAGACAAGTCCTGTCAGGCTCGCCTATCCTCGATTGCTTTTCGCAATCGAGCGTTTTTCTTTTGTGCCTGACAGGCCGACGAAATAACGTAGTGCTCAGATTCTCTTCGCTTACTTCGCTTCCGCGAAGACAAGTCCTGTCAGGCTCGCCTATCCTCGATTGCTTTTCATCACTCACATTGCCTTATGATTTTTCTTTCTTTTATAAAACACTTGATTAAAATTTTTTTATATGATATACTGTTCACGCTCAACAAATTAAACGTTATATGAACTAAATCAATTTTAGGGGCATATTTTTGCCCTGTTTTAAAATACTAATTATGGTCATCTTGATAAAATGCGGATTCCCCCATAATTAGTTTTATAGGTCATATAATGAGATTTGTTGAGCGACAATCGGAGTCTGCGTTTTTGCGCGTTAACTTCGGTTGGCGCGCTTTTTATTATGAGGAAATTATGGTTACACGAGAGAATCTGAATTATTATGAAAAATCACTTATGAGATATATATGCAATCGTTACAAAGAAAACTTGGCGGTAAAGTTTTCAATACCGTTATGCGATTGCGAAAAAATAGGAATAAAAAATTATAAGGAACTTGAAAATTTATTGGCAAGCCTGCAAATCAGAAACTATATTTCTTGCATTTTGAATGAGGAAAACGGCTTGTGCTCTCCTGAAATTACACTGACGGAAAAAGCGTTGAATTTGTTCAATTTGGAGTTTTGAAAATACGCCGGGGCGACAAAAAGTCGCCCCGGCGTAAAACGTGAGAGCCCGCCCGCTCGCTTTGGCGAGCGGGCGGGACTATATTATATATCCTATTATATTAAACCCGAAATTACTTTTGATTTATATACGAAATATATATATGACAAGGCGCGAAAATCACCGCCGCAACCGTGAGCGGCACGGACGTGAGCATAATCCCGCTGAACAGGAAAATTACCGACGGAATTATCGAAAGAGCCAACGCGCGGAACAAAGAGTTTTTCTTGAAGCAAATCGCCCATATCAGGCAGTAAGCCGCAACCAAAGCGCCGTCCGTAATCAAATAAAACGGCAACGCGCCCTCAAAAAGCCAGCCGAAGTGCGTGTACGGAACGTTGATAATCATAAATCCGAAACAACCGAATCTTCCAACCTGCTCCAAAACTTCAATCGTTTTGTTTACTTTTTTATTTTCAAATCCGTCCTTGCATTTTATCGCAAAAATAACGTTCGGTATCATTATAATTGCTATAAAAATCAATCCGTAAAAATTAAACCAACCCATAATTACACTCGATAAAAAAGGCTACCGAAATTTCGGCAGCCTTTATTCGTTTTGATTTTATTCCGCTTTGGGAGCATCGTTGGCAGGAGCTTCGGCAGGAGTTTCGGCGGGAGCTTCCGCGCTCTCTTCTGCGGGAGCGGCATTACCGGCGTCCTCACCAGCTTCAACGGCTTGCTCGCCGACTTCTTCCTTAACCTCTTCGGCCGTTCCTTCGGCTTCGGTTGCAGGTTCTTCGGCGGGAGTTTCCGTTTCCGTAGTTTCGGTAACTTCGGCAGCTTCTTCCGAGGTTTCCTCTACCGTTTCTTCCGTAGCCTCCTCGACTTCGGGAGCTGCTTCGGCTTCTTTATTCGCAACTTCGTCGTCGGCTTCTACGGTTGCTTTTTCTTCAACCTTTTCAGCCTTTTTGGCGGTTTTAACGTCCTCAACCTTGGCGGCAGGCTTGCCGTCCTTCGGCTTCCAGCACGCGATAACTATTATAGCGATAAGGCAAAGAAGCGCGATTCCGAGGAAAATAACGGCCGTGGTGTTGTTCTTGAAGAAATCTCTTACGGCAGTGTTTTCCGTTGCGCGGACGACCATTTCGCTCTTTACGTTGATAATCGTGCTTTCGACGGTTTCAAGTTCGGAGTTGACGCCCATTGCTTTGCAAACGACCTTGAACTGGCCTTTTGCAAGCGGAGTGAAGGAAACGGACGAACCCGAAGAATATTTCTTCAAAGAGTTTTCGTCTTTAATTTCCGCAACGGCGTTTTTACCGGTGTATTCGTTTACGTTCTTGAATTCGGACGCGCCTGCCGGAGCGTATAAAATTTCACATACGGCTTTGGTCGCGTTTTCGAGAGTGAACGAAAGGGAGTTGTAAGTCATTCCCACTTTTCCGGTACGAACGGTTATCTTTTCGGTAATCTTAACGTCCGCAGCCGGTTTATATTCATATTCGAATACGGGGATTTTAAGCTCTTTAAGAGTTTCGTTGCCGTCGGCGTCCTTATCTACGGAATAGAAGCCCGTAGCGCCATTGGAAGGCTTGAACTCTTTCCACTCGGAATCCTTCTCCATAGTTACTTCGTCGTAAGTTTTAACGTCGAGCGGGTCGTATTTTCTCACGGAGAAAAGAACGTAGAAACGATAAACGCCGACGTCCGAAAGCGTAACTTTAAGCGAAGAAGACTTTTTGCCCGAAGTGGAGGGCGAGGACGACCAACCGGAGTTGGGGTTCTTAACGTAAACCTTCGCGGTAACCTGCGAAACGGGATAATCCGCGGAGTCTCCGAGAAGTTCCCACATTTCCAAAGGAAGTTCGAGTTTCTTGTCGCTGTTTACGGTTGCGGCTTTGAAAGCTTCGTAAACTTTATCGAGAACGACTTTGTCGTCGAGATTGTAAGCGGGGGTTTTATCCGATTTTGCAACGACGTTGACTTTAACCGTTTTCTGAACTTCGCTTCCGGAATCGACGGCTTTAAGCGTTACGAGATATTCCGGCGTAGCGGTTAAGTTGAAAATAACGTCTTTTCCGGCTTCGACGGTACTCGTTTCGCCGTCCTTTTTAACCGTGCCGTAAAAATAATCGGCAACTTTCGAGGTGTCTCTATCAGGGTCGACGCCGTTCACCGCGTCCTCATCGCCTTTCTTAACGGAAACGATTTCCGTTGCGCCTTCGTAAAGGTCGGTAAGCTCGTACTTCAAAGCGGCGATAACCGTTTTTTCGGCGTCAGGCGTAGCTCCGTCGGCTTTTGCGCCGATGAAGGAAAACGTCGTGAGAGCAAGGCACACGCTGAAAAGCAGCGCGAAAATGCCCGAAAACTTTTTGTTCTTCATAGTAAATTCTCCCATATAATGGAATTTTAGATTGCCGTTTTTCGCTTTCGCTCTTCCCTGCGCCGTTCGCGGGGCAAGACCTCCGCGCGCGTTTGCCGCAGACGGTAATCCTAGTTATAACGTTTACATTTTATACTTTTAATTATATTTTGTCAATATAATACGAGCGGTTTTTCGTTTTATTTTGATAAAAAACTTACGAAAGCCGAAAAAGGGCGGGAAATTCCGAATTCGATTTCGGAATTTCCCGCCCGTAGCATTTGATTTTCTTCCGTTTTAAAGGTTATTTTCTTCCCGTCGAACCGAAGCCGCCCTCGCCGCGTTCGGTATCGGAAAGTTCGTCCGCCTCCTCGTAAGAAACGGAAAGGTAAGGCGCGATAACCATTTGAGCCACTCTTTCGCCCTTTTCGAGTTTTTGCGGCTCTTTGCCGTGATTATAAAGGGCGACTTTAATTTCGCCGCGATAGTCGCTGTCGATAACGCCCACTTTATTTGCGGGAGCAAGGCCTCTTTTGCAGGCAAGTCCGCTTCGCGCGTAAACGAGCCCGACGTAACCCTCGGGGATTTCCACCGCGATGCCCGTCCCTATAAACTTCGTTTCGTTCGGGGCGATAACGACGTCCTCGCTTTCCGCGGAATAAAGGTCCGCGCCCGCCGCAAACTTACTTCCGAGAGTGGGCAAAACGGCCTGCGGCGACAATTTTTTAACCTTGATTTTCATAAATTTAAAGCTCCTTCAAAACGACGGTTTTTTTCAATAAGCTGGGCCCGAGGTCGATTATCCGCTGATTTTCGCTTCCTCTGAACTTCAAAGAAACGTTCTTTTTCGTCTTGTCGAAACGCCCGTCCACAAGCACGTCGGCAACGCTTAAAATTTCGTTCGCCGTTTCTCCCGAAGCCCTCGAACCGCTCAATATTTCCTCAAAAGTAAATCCCGAATATATCCAGACGGTTTTGTTCGGAAGTTCGCTCTTCACTCTTTTTATAAGTTTCAGAACTTCTTCCTGATTTTCCGGCTCGAAGGGCTCGCCGCCGAGAACGGTAAGACCTGCGATATAATCGGGTCTTAAACTCTCGATTATCGCGTTTTCCGTTTCCTCGGTGTAAGGCTTGCCGAAGTCGAACGCCCAGGTTTCGCGATTGAAACAGTCCTCGCAACGATTTCTGCAACCCGAAACGAAAAGGGACGTTCTCACTCCGATTCCGTTAGCTATATCGTAATATTTTATTTCGCCGTAATTCATAATCCTGAACGAAAAATATCAAAGATGCAAAACTCTTTCCTTGATTTCCTGGGTTCTGCCCTGATTCCAGTACTGCGTGCCGATATACCCGCAGGTACGCCTTGCGACGTTCATCTTGGATTGGTCGCGGTTGTGGCAATTCGGGCATTCCCAAACGAGCTTTCCGTCGGCATCGGCTACGATTTGTATTTCTCCGTCGTAACCGCAAACCTGACAATAATCGCTCTTGGTGTTAAGTTCCGCGTACATAATGTTCTCGTAAATATACTTCATAAGCGCGAGAACGGCTTCTATGTTGTTCTGCATATTGGGAACTTCGACGTAACTTATCGCTCCTCCGGGGGAAAGTTGCTGGAACTCGCTCTCGAATTTAAGTTTGGTGAACGCGTCGATTTTCTCGGTGACGTGAACGTGATAACTGTTGGTTATATAACTCTTGTCGGTAACGCCCGGGATAATTCCGAAGCGTTTCTGCAAGCATTTTGCAAATTTGTAAGTGGTGCTTTCAAGCGGAGTGCCGTAAAGCGAAAAGTCGATGTTTTCCTTTTCTTTCCACCCCTTGCACTTGTCGTTCATATATTGCATAACGCGAAGTGCAAACGGTTTTGCCTCGGCGTCGGTATGCGACTTGCCCGTCATATATTTAACGCATTCGTAAAGCCCTGCGTAACCGAGCGAAATGGTGGAATAACCGCCGTAAAGAAGTTTGTCGATGGTTTCGCCTTTTTTCAATCTTGCGAGCGCGCCGTACTGCCATAAAATGGGCGCGGCGTCCGAAAGAGTGCCTTTAAGCCTGTTGTGGCGGCACATCAAAGCCCTGTAACAAAGTTCGAGCCTCTTATCGAAAATTTCCCAGAATTTCTCCTCGTCGCCACCCGAAGAAAGAGCCACGTCCACGAGATTTATGGTAACGACGCCCTGATTAAACCTTCCGTAATACTTCGGCTTGCCGTTTTCGTCGACGTAAGGCGTTAAGAAACTTCTGCAACCCATACAGGTGTAACAATGTCCCTCGCCGTTTTTATCGACCTTATATTCGAGCATCTTCTTCTCGGAAATATAATCGGGAACCATACGCTTCGCCGTGCATTTCGCGGCCAAAACGGTGAGATACCAGTATTTCGTGTCCTCGGCGATATTATCGGGTTCGAGAACGTAAATAAGCTTGGGGAACGCCGGGGTAATATAAACGCCGGATTCGTTTTTAACGCCTTTCATTCTCTGCAAAAGCGTTTCCTCGATAATCATAGCGAGGTCGGCTTTTTCGCGGTCGCTTCTCGCCTCGTTAAGATACATAAACACCGTGATGAACGGAGCTTGGCCGTTGGTCGTCAAAAGGGTTACGACCTGATACTGAATGGTCTGGATTCCCCTCGAAACTTCGTCGCGAAGCCTTTTTTCGGTGAATTCCGTTATTTTAGACTCGTCGTCTATGCCGAGTTCTTTAAGTTCCTCGGTCACCTGTTTCCTGATTTTCTGCCTGCTTATATCAACGAACGGAGCAAGGTGCGTAAGCAAAATCGACTGCCCGCCGTACTGATTGGAGGCAACCTGCGCGATAATTTGCGTGGCGATATTGCACGCGGTGGAAAAACTGTGCGGTTTTTCGATGAGCGTGCCGCTTATAACCGTGCCGTTTTGGAGCATATCTTCGAGGTTGACGAGGTCGCAGTTGTGCATATGCTGGGCAAAATAATCGGCGTCGTGGAAATGGATAATTCCCGCGTCGTGAGCGTCGACTATCTCCTTGGGCAGTAAAATCCTCTTGGTGATGTCCTTGCTGACTTCGCCCGCCATATAATCCCTTTGAACGCTGTTGACGGTGGGGTTTTTGTTGGAATTCTCCTGCTTAACCTCTTCGTTATTGCATTCGATAAGGCTCAGAATCTGCTCGTCCGTCGTGTTGGATTTTCTGACGAGCTGACGAGTGTAACGATAAGTGATATACTTCCTCGCAACCTCGAAAGCCTTTAAGTCCATTATCTCGTTTTCGACTATATCCTGAATTTCTTCAACGCTTAAAGCTCTTTTTCTGTTGGTTGCGATTTCGGTGACGTTGTCGCCGATAAGCTCGATTTGCTTTTTGGTGAGTCTTTTCCCCTGCGCCACCGACTCGTTGGCTTTCGTAACCGCGGCGGTTATTTTGCTGCGGTCGAACGCCGCTTCTATTCCGCTTCTTTTGATAATCTTCATTTTTCTCACCTCTTATTGAACCGTTGAATCGCACTCGGGCAAACGGCCTTTGTGCGCGGCCACAAACGATTGCGTCAGAACCCGCCGAAACGCAATTCTCCGTGGCTAGCTCAAAAAGTATAGCACAACCGTAGCCGCCTTATATGTTGCCGATGCAACAATTTGTCCTTTTAGACAAAAAAACCACAAGATATTGTATTTATGCAATTTTTTATTCACAAAATGTAGCCGCAAAATACGACCTTAAACAGGGGTTTTTTGCCGTTTTTCGGCGGTTTTTAACAAAATAATCGCCGAAAAACGGCAACCGATAATCGCAAAATATTCATAAAATTTTTTTCGTTCCTCGGGCCTCTCTGGAAATTTTTCGGGCAAGGCGGGCCTTGTCCTTCTGAACGGCCGTCATCTGCGGAGCGGGCGGCTTGATTTGCGGCCGGGACATTATAAAATAACGCAATTCGTCGAGGCAATGGTCGTCGACTTTTCTCGGCACGTCGCCGTCGCCCCAACGATAGCGTTTGAGTTCGCGAACGAGATTTACGCAATTTTTAAAGATGAATATCCTTTTATTTTTGAAAAATTCTTTCACTCGGGCAATGCCCGAAAACAAATCCTTGTTTACGTTCGGATTCGCAAGCACGCCGTGCTCGTAAAACAATTCGGTTACGCTTTTGAGCGCGGCGAGAGTTTTTTGATTTGCGGCGGAATCTATAAGCGCGCGCACTCTCCCCTCCGAATCTCTCCGCCAACCGAGATTATCGCTTATTTCCTTTATTCTTCGGCTGTGATATTCCACGTCCCTGCCCGCCTCGAAATGCTCGGCGGCAACGTAAATATTATCGTCGTAATCGACGTAATACCAATGAGCGGAAAGCGGGTTGTTAAGCCCCGGGTCTATCGAAATATTACATTGCCATTCGTACGGGAGCGGAAAAGGCTCTATGACGTGAACGTTTTCGTCGAATTCGGGATAAACCAGCCCCGACGCCGCGGAAAACCTGCCGAAACGACGGGAATCGAGCTCCTCCGAGCTCATCGACGAGGACAATTCGGCAATTTCGCTTTTTGAAAGGTAAGGATTATCCGCCCATTCCGCAAATTCATACCACACTTCCGAAGAACCGCCTGAATTGAGATAAATTTCGTCGTAAATAAAAGTCAGACCTTTAAGGGGCGTCATCGTGCCGAAAATATCGCCGCGCTTATCGATAACTCTCATTTTACATTCCCTGTAAACGTCCTCGGGCGGCTCTTCGTCGAACCAGACGAAGTCGAGCGAACTGCCCTGAAATTTTTCTCTGCCCTGGTCGCAGCTTTTAAAACCTATCGTGGATATTCCGCCGAACGCGTTTTTAACTTTTATCTGGTCAATCACTCCGTTTTCGGGACAATCCTTGCGCCCCGAACTCATAATTATCTCCGAAATCCACTCTTTGGGCAAATATTTCATAATTTTGCTTTGCGCAACGTCCCTTTGCACTTCGCGCGAGAGCGACACCACCCAGCCGAAAACGTTATTCCTGTTCCGGCGGTAAGGGTGAATTCCCCTCGCCATATAAACGGCCTCCACCGCGCCGCACTCGGTTTTTCCGCTTCTGTTTCCCCCGAAAACCCAGCGATTGCGCTTTTGACATTTGTGAAACGCTATTTGCTTCAAGTGCTTCTTCTCGCCCGAATTATATTCGTTTATGGGGAGCTTTTTTCGTCTTTCCTGCTCGGCTTCGATTTTTTTAATCGCCTCGACAATCTCCCTTTCCGTCTTTTCCGTCATAATCGACAAAAACTCCTTCGATTCCTTTTAAAAAGTTCTTTTTTTCACGTTTTTTGAAGTTATAATTTTTTTACTATGAAAAAATGTTTAATCGCGCTTGCCGCGCTGTTCGCGTTATCCGTCGTTCCGCTTTCCGTAAATTCCGCTTCGCAATACTACGCGATGGCGGGCGAAACGAGGTATTCGCGCGTCCTCTCGGAAAACGTTATATTATATATGGATTCTTCGCTCTCGATACCGTGGTTCACCCTGCCTTACAGTTATTACGTTAAGGTTCTTTCGATAAGCGGAACGAGCGCGAAGGTGGAATACCGCGGGGATAATCCGTCCAAACCCTCCGCAAAAGGCTATATAAGCACCGAGGAACTGCACCTTACCGAGGAAGCCCCGCCGATACTTTATCCGTCCGTAACGCTCACGGTGAATCAGACCTGCCTGCTTTATAAGGACAACGATTTTTCAATCACCGAAACGATAACCCAGAACAGCTCCGCGGACTATTACGGAACGCTCACCCGCCCGAACGGGGAAAAGTATATTTTCGGGCTCGTTACAACGACTTCCGGAGATAAATACCTCGGCTATATGTCGATTAACTCGGTTTTTTCGTTCACAATACCGAGTTTGAAAATCGAGGAAGAACAGCCCGAATCCGCCTCGGACGACGCTCCTTCCTCCACCGTCGAATCGTCCTCCGCCGCCGCGGGAAACGGCGTGCAACTCGCCGTTATAATAGCCGTTTCGGCCGTGGCAATTTCTATCGTTTACCTGCTCTTCCGCCCCTCCGGAAAGGGGAGCGCGAAAGACGAAGCCATAACCGATAACGAATTCGACGACGATTATTGAGCATTTCTTTCCCTAACCCCCGAACCCGAGCCGCATTCTTCCGTCGATTTACGTTCTTCGTCGGTCGGCGTAAATTTCGTCTCGGCGGGTTTGAGATTTTTGCCGGACGGTTTAAGACTTTTGCCGGACGTATTTTTCAAAACGCCGAAGTTGGCCGCGCTTATAGAATGAGCTTTTTCTACGGCTATGGCTTCGCTTATAAAATGGAAAGAAGCGGCAAGCTCGCGTATCTTTTCGGTCGTAAGCCCCTGCGCTTCGAGTACCTTTGCAAACTTGCCCGTGGCAAGGGCGAGTTTTTTGTAATAATTCCTGTTTTTCTCGTCGGTAACTCCTCTCTTTTCTTCGTCAAACCCGTATTTTTCCGCAAGAATACGTCTGTATTCCGGTTTCAGGCCGCGGAGAGCCTCGTAAACGTCAAGCCTTAAAATTAAAAGTCGTTTCTTGCGTTCGGTAAGCTCGATAAGTCGGCTTGCCTGCTGCTCGGCGGGAAGCCTGCACGAAAAACTTCCTATCGCTTTTAACATAAATCTCCTGTCCATACTCTCGATTATTCCGCTGATTTCTTCCAGACTTTTGAGCAACGCTTTTTGTTCGATAAACATTTTAATCTCCTTTTTGTTCAGGCGTTTTTGCTCCGATTATAATCGTCGTTTTTCCGTTTTCAAGACTTTTGTGCACCTTTTTTCGCATCTTTTTTGCCCTCGCAAAATAAAAACGAACATTTGTTTGTGTCATATATTACAGCTTGATATATGCCATATGCCTGTCGCAATTTTCCATTTCGGATTGTCGAATGAAGTCGATTTTTGTCAAAAAAAACGTAGGGATTCCATTCGCCCACTAATTACCGCTAGGGATTCCATTCGCCATCACTAATTGCCGCTACGGAAAAAACTGAAAAAAGAATTGCCAAAGCCTTGTCTTTTGCCCGAAAGGTATGTTATAATCGAAAAGGAGTATTATATATACTCAAAACAAGTATGTGAAAGCTTCGTTTTCGGGGCGAACGGAATTACAAATGAAGAGATTACCCGCGATTATCCTGATTTTAATATCCTTGGTTTTAACGCTCGCGCTCCCCGCGACGGCCCGCCTCCGCGCTTTTGCGGACGGAAACGGCTCTGACGGCGGTGCGGTTTCGTATGCCTCCGAAAATTCTCTTCCGACAGACATTTTCTTGCCGACGAGTTATTTGCAATATTACAAACTCGATAATCCTTACGCGATTTGCCGTTACGAGGAAAACGGGGACGCGTTCGTTGCGATTTCCCACGCCGGCGCGATTGTGATTTACAGGCGTTCGAGCGAAACGGGAAGCGAACAATTCCGCTCGGTTAAAATAGAAGGTTCGTCCGCAATAGGCGTTCCCTCGATTGCGAAATACAAAAACTTTTTGATATTCACGCAGTGGTCGAATATTTACTACGTCGACGTCTCCGATTTCGATTCGGCGCACACGGGAAAGCAGGTTAAAACCAGCCTCGCGTGCAGCAACGGATTCTCCGTGAACGGCGACGCCATTGCCGTGACCACTAACAGTGCGGTGATTTATTACGACCTTTCCGTGAGCGGCGGCGAACTTCAATTCAGGCAAAAAACAGAGCGAGCTTACCGCTACGAAATAACCAACCTCACCGCGATTTATCTCGCGGACGACTATAAAACCTACTTCCACTCCAACGACGCGAAAGCGATTTACGAATACTCGCCCGAAACGGCAACGGCAAGAAAAATCGTCACGAACGTGGAAAACGTAAAATCCATCGCGCAGGGCAAGGAAACGGGCAACACTCTGTTCTATTCTTCCAGCGACGGGCTGTTCTCGGTTAATCCCAAGGAATCCGACCCCGAACCCACCGAAATCCGCAGCGTTTCCACGAGCGGCGAAAGAGATTTGGGAAAACTTTGGAATCCGCAGGGAATATGCGTCGTGGACGGAAAACTCTGGATTGTGGACGCCGATAATTCCGACGGTAAAAATTCGATAAACGCCGTTCAGGAATACGACCTCGAAAAGAACGAATTCACCGATTTTGCGATAACAACAAACTCGAAAGCGGTGAACAGGCTCACCGACAAAGCGCGCGACATAACGATTTTCGGCGATAAAATTTACGCTTTGGACGAAGACAGGATAGTCGTTATCGAAAACGCCGACGACGTTCCCGAAAACAGGATTTATTACAGGATAGACCTCGATTCTGCGGTTGACGATTTCGCCGTTTGCGGCGATTACCTCGCTTATTCGTCCTTCGCTTCGTCCAACCAGACCTCGAAAGTGACCGTGGCGAAAATCACTCGTCCGGACGCGGACAGCCCTATTCTCGGTTTGGAAAAACTCTTCGATTCGAGCAAAAACCTTTCAAACATTCAGATAAGGGACGTCGCTTGTATGGACGACGTGTTTTATTTCATCGGCTCACAACTCAACCACCCCGTTCTCTATTCGTTCGACGCCGCTTCGCCGACCGACGAACTTAAACAGATTGCGAGATTCGACGACGTGGACGGCGCGGCGACGAAAATTTGCGCAGACCCGTTCAACTCGCTTTATTTCTCGGTTAAAACCACCGGCGGTTACGACCTTTACAAGTATGAGAACGGCGTTAAATCGCTTATAAAACGAGTTTCGGCTTCAAAAACGCTGCTTTCCTTGCAAACCGATTTGGACGGAAAACTCTATCTCCTTTACGAAAACAACCTTGCGGAATGTTATAACGGAACGGAAAAAGTCTTTTCAAAAACCGTTGAACCTTCCGATAATCTCGGCAAAATCAAACCTGCGGCGGCAATGTGCGTAAGTTGCGATTCGCGTTACGCTTACTTCATTTTCGAGGGATTGATTCTGCGCTCCTCCGAGGACGCGAACCTTCGCATCGCCACGCCTTACACGATAAATATCCCCACCGACTTTTCCTTTAAATATTCCGAAGACGAAGTTTACGGAAAAATCAGAAAGGGCGCGAAGCTTTTTGAAATTAAAGCCTCGGACGTTTCGAGCGAGTTTTTCGCGTTTGAAAAATTCGCGATAGAAAGCGGCAAACAGGATTACGTCGTGAAAGATTTGCACAATCGATATTATCTCATAATCAACGGTAAACGCGCGGCAATCGTGAGGAAAAACGATTTAGTCGAATCGAGCAGGTTCGCCGTTACGCCCGCAAGCGAAACGGTTTACGCCATAACGGATTTCCGCACCTACGGAATCCCCGTGCTCGGGAAAAGTTGCGTAACCGCCGCTTCCGCCGTAAAATACGACAAGCTCGCCGTAGTCGGCAAACTCCGCTTCAACGACGACGATTATTACGCCGTTAAAATAGGCGAGGAAACGGGCTTTATCCCGGCGTCTTTCGTCGCCGACGAATATCTCGTCGAAACGGAATATTCGAAACTCGAAAACGCTTACGTTTACTCGAAAAACGGCGCGGAAGTTTACGCCGAGGACCTCTCCACCGTTACGGACACTTTCAAATCCTACAAACAAGTCGTCGTTCTTTCGGTTTCGGGCGATTACGCGAAAATCGTTTACGACGGTAAAATCGGTTACGTTAGGAGCGAATTTATCGTTAAGGACAGCAAGAAAAACGCAATTAAAGCCGCGGCGATTATTATTCTCGCCTTCTCGCTGTTCGTCACGACTTACTATTTTGAAAAACGTTATCTTTTAAAATCGGAATAATATTAAATAATCCGCGGGCGGAAATTTTCAAATTTCCGCCCGCGGATTATAAACCGATAACGCATAAAACGATAAATTAAACGCAGGGTTCTCGCCCTGCGTTTTTTATTTGAAATTTTAATTACTTTTTCGAGGGGCGTTACCTTTTTAAACGGCGGCAGGCAAACCGCTCGTCACGCAATAAACTTCACGTTACAAAAGCTGGGCTATAAGTCGATTATTCGGCATATTTTTCAAAAACTATCTTTAATGCCGAGAAGGTAATCCGCTGATACGCCGAAAGAAACGGCAATCTTTTTTAAGAGGTCATACCCCGGTTTTGCCTTACCTTTCAGCCATTCGCTCACCTGACTTTGCTTTATCCCTACGGTTTTGGCAAAAGCCGTTTGAGTTAAGTTGTTGATAACGAGAAATTCTTTTAATATATCCGAAAACGTGTAGTCCATATTATTATATTATAGAAAATTCTATAATAATACTTGACATATAGAATATTCTATGTTAAATTATCGGTAGTAAATATTTTGCCGAGTTCAAGCAAAACGTTACTATGCCGGCCGAAGATAAAACGAACCTTGGCCTTGTGGCATATAAAAACAAGGAGAAGAAAAAATGGAATTTGAACACGTTTACACTGCGAGAAAAGAACACACGAAAGAACAGTTTTTGCGAGAAGCGTTAATCAGAATTGCAAGCAACACCAAAACGCCGGTTGACGCCGTGAAAGCCGATTTCGGAGAGGTTAAAGAAAGCGTAAAAGAAGTTATCGTAATGGCGGCCCACGTTTCGTCGGACTACTCCGCTTCAATCGGTTACGACAGAGAAGAAGATTACCGCACAACCGAAAGCAAATATTTAAACGAAGGAGAATGGTACACCTACAACGGAGTCCAAAGACGCGCAAATACTAGTCGTCGTTATGAAGTGGACGTCGTTAAAACGAGAACCGTAACCGATTGGCAACCGTTCAGCGGCCATATCGACAACGACGTGGCTTGCGCGGCGATAAACGGCGACGAGGAATACGACGATAGCAGGCTTATCGAAGTGCTTCAATCCGCAGAAAATAAGGGCTATACGACCGAAGAGGGAGAGGCCGTGGTTTCTCAAAAAGGATTTGAAACGGTTAAATCGTCGTGTATAAACGTAGTTGAAAGCGAGATTGATTTTCCCGGCGACCGTTATAGAGATTTTCACAGCAACCCAACCGTCGACGTAAACTCATTGGAGTGTTATAAACTTCCTTTTTACGAGGTAGAATACACCTACAAAGGTAAAAAATACAAAATTTCAGACTTTGCAAACGGCGATTTTCGCTTAAATGCCGATTATCCGCCCAACGACGTAGACGTAGTCGCCGTAGCGTCCAACGACACGAAGCCGTATAGAACGCAAATGATTGTCGGATGGGCGACTTTCGGCCTGCTATTCGTTCTCAGCTGCGTTCTTATGGCGGCCAAAGCGTTCTGGCTGTTTATTCCCACGACTTTGGCTTTGGCGCTTGCAATCACGTTACACGTTATCAGCGACAAAAAATACTCCGAAAGAATTCGAGAATTAACCGAAAACAACGTGATTTCAAAAAGAAAAGAATTGGAAAACGTTTTAACGAAAAAAGGATACGATAAACTTACCGAGGACGAATCGGGATTGTTCGACTCTAAAAAAATCGGAGAAACCGCTTCTTACAGCAATCAACGCAAAGGCGTGAAAATACCTGCGATTATATGTTCGATAGCAACGGCGATTCTTATAATCGTATCGATAGCCGTTCCTTCGGTTCAGGCGTCGGCCGCAAAAGACAAAGCGTTGCACTCCCCCGACCAGATTACCGTGTCCATAATTTCAAAAACGCAAGAATTTAAGGAGACCGATTCCGTATATTCAAGCGGTTGCTATTATATATATTTGGATTATAAAATAACAGCAAAGGATATGGGCGCAACTTACGTTACGTTACAAACCACCATATACGATAAATCCGGAAAAGAACTCGGCGAGCTTAACACGTCTTTGGATATAGACGTAAAAGCCGGTTCGACGAACACTTACTCCACTTACGTTGAAAATTACGACCTCGACAGGAATGAAACGTTCAAAGCTCTTTATAACACAAAATTTTCCGACCTGAAATTTGAAATCAAAATCAAAAGAATTACTTTTTCAGACGGTAAATACTGGAAGCAAGGTTATTAAATCGAATTCGGCGGGCGGGAGTTTAAAAACTTTCGCCCGCCGCAAAAAAACACCGGAAATAAAACGAAAAACGCAGGGGTTAAATCCCTGCGTTTTATTTACGTTATTAAAAAGTCCGCCTATAAGCCGTTTAATCGGCATATTTTGAAACAATCGCCTTCATTTCGTCAAGCTTTGAAAGCATATCCTTTGCAAGCGTAAGCTGGCAACGCGCCCTGTCTAAATTATGCTCCGGATAAGCCGTTTTGAAATAAACGTCGCCGTTTAAATAATCGGTTAAAAATCGCAAACCGCATTCCGCCGTCATCGTAAACGCGCCGAGCGCAAGCGTGTCTTTTTCGTTACGCGTCAACACGCCTTTCAACTTTCCGATAAACCCTTTCGCAAAAGCGTCGAATTTGCCGAAATCGAGCCCGACTTTCTCCAAATCCCTTTCGTCCTCTTTGGCGGAATTGGCTATGAACCTTATGGCGTCGCCGAAATCGAACCCGACAAGCCCGGGCATAACCGTATCCAAATCGATAACGCAAAGGTATTCGCCCGTTTTTTTATCGAATAAAACGTTGTTGCACTTGGTGTCGTTATGCGTAACTTTAAGCGGAAGTTCGCCGCAGCGTTGCATTTTATACATTTCCGTAGCCGTTTCGCGAAGAGCCGAAAACTCCTCTATTTCCCGCAAAACGCCGTGAGCGCGGCGCGCCGAATCGTTTTTAACGGCTTCGTCGAACGCCTCGTATCGCATAATCGTGTTGTGGAAATGCGGAATGGTTATATTGAGTTTTTTCACGGGAAAATCCGCCAGCCTTAACTGAAAATCGCCGAAGGCCTTGCCGGCCTCCTCGATGATGCCGAGATTATCCGTTTCGTTGTAAGTTTCCGAATCGTCTATGAAACGGGAACAACGCCAGAATCCGCCGTTCGGCCCGACGTAATAAAACTTGCCGTCGGAAGCCGTTTGAAAATGAAGAACGAGCCTTTTTGCCGTGACGCCCGTTGCTTTTATCTTATTTCTTATGTACTCGGTGATAACGGAAATATTCTCCATCACCTGTTCGGGATTTTTGAAAACGTACGAATTGATTCTTTGCAGGCAATAATCCTTCATTTCTCCGTCCCTGTAAAAATAAACCTTGAAAGAAGTGTTTATATGCCCGTTGGTGAGCGTTTCAAAGTATTTAAAATCGCCTTCCAAGCCGAATTCGCGGCAAATATCCTCGATGAAATCGTTGGTTATGTTCTCTTTTATCATTCCGTAAACCGTTCCCCCTGATACAATATACGCATCCGTCCGGTCATTTTGTTTAATAACGCCATTATATCATATCGTCAGGTCTTTTGCAAGCCTTTCCCGAAAATTTTGCTCCGCAGTGCAATTCGTCCGAAATTCCTCGAACGGAAATCGCCGAAAAAGCCGTTAATCTTCGTCGTCCTCCTCCATTTCTTTGAGTTTTCTCGCAAGCCTGCCGGCGGCCTTTCCGTAATTTTTCGTAATACGCTCCTCTTCGGCGGTGTCGAAAATATCCTCTTTTCCGCGCGGAGCTTCCTTTTTCGCATTATCCGCGGTTTCGTTTTTCGTCTTATATGCGGCTCCGTTTTTCGTTTTAGCCGAACCTTCCGTTTGCATAGCCTCAATCGCCTCGGGTTTTTCGGCGTTTGAATATTCGTCGCTTTTCGCGCGGCCGACCGCGGCGATTACGCTGTTATCGGCGTCCGTTTCGAGTTCCTCGGTTATATCGTCCATTTTGGGTACGTTTTCGCTGTATTCCTTCCGCATTTTGGCAACGACTGCGTCGCAAACGATTTTTTCCGCAAGCGGAATTACGCCGAGGAAGAGATAAATCACGCCCATAACCGCAGGGCCGACGTTAG
>CALDMH010000039.1 GCA_937915565.1 uncultured Clostridia bacterium
TAGATTTATTTAACTTTTTTCTCTCTAAATGTTGCACTTAGTTTGACAATTCATCGCTGTCAAACTTTAAACGTTCGGATAAACGGTTATAAACATTTCAGTGGTAAAAGGATTTATATTTTCACGATTAAAATTCGTATGTTTTAAACTTTTTTTATCTCCCTTTCAAGTGTCGTCAAATCAACAGAAGGCAACCCGAATAAATCTAATTTATATGTAATATCCGATATATTTTCCGGTATTTTTTGAAACGGGTTTATTAAGTTGGCATTATAAATTGTTGCCGATTTAAAACAGAACTTTTTTGTTTCTGCATCTATTGAAGAGATACGCTTTTTTTCTCTTTCGATATTTAGGGCAAAATTGAGGGATTTAAAATGATTTGGGTGCATTTGCATATCGGCGATAAGTTGATTTAATGTTATACCACCGTTATTTTCTTCTATTAAAATCGTCACAAGGAAGTTGTTTTCTTTGTTAAACAACTGAAAGTGTTTTATAGTTACCGATTCATCGGAAGACGCCGTCGTTTTTATTTCGAGATTACAAGTTTTTAAGGCAATATCATATTTATCTAAACTTCCTGATGTGTGCCAGTAATTTGACAAGTCCACATTCATTACCTTCGATATGTTTGAAAGAAACGATAATTCCCCAAATAAACCGATTAGGTTTACGAACTTTTGCTCCTTAGGATACTGGAATAAGTTTACTAAAGAATAAAAGAAATTCAAAAATGAGGAAGATTCCATAGAATTTGTATGTGCAATACATATATTCACAAAAGTATTAAGGTTTTCTTCATCGTATTTTTGACCTGTGGGCAAAATTTCAATAATGTTATATCTTCCGGATTCAAACTGTTGATTGTTCTTTATTGAATTGATTTCTATATCGGTATCTAACCGTAAAAATTCGGTTGTCAAACTTTGATGTGAAATTTCCTCCGTATTGTAAACCATATAGATTAGGTGTTTATCAGACATAAAAAAACCGGAAAAAGCAGAGAGTTTATAAACTAAATATATAACTCCGTCTTCGGGACAAGCGGAGAGTGCTTTCTTTATTTTTTCAAGCATATTATTCACCTTTTACAAAATATGTTTTTTCTTTCGGTATATAAACCGCAAACATATATTGTTCTTTATTTGTCATCGGATATGCCTTATCCTTACCGGGAACAATTCTGTGAATTTGAATGTTAATTTTGTCCTTGTCAATTATTACGCTGCTGTCGCCAATATATGTAATTTTTTCGGCTACGGTAGAGTTTGCGCCTTGAAGCAATGCTTTAATTCTGAAATTGTCCTCATAAATACTACGATAGCGGGCTTTTTTATCGTTCCCCATCAATATAACGGGTATGTTGTCCTCGCCAAGTAAATCCATTAAAGCTTTCTTTTGAAACGGCTCACAGTCAAACACTCCGTAAATGACGCTGATTAGTTTTTTCAACGTGTTCGCATCAAAATACGCATAACGAGCAGTCGCCGTTCCGTTTGTACTTCCTGCGGTAGTGGTCTTCCAGGTAACAGCGTTAAAAAGTTTTTGAAGTTCGTTGTCGTTTTTACTGATTTTATTTTCATCGTCAACCAAAAATCTCTGTTTAAGCCAACGATTTTTGAAATTAACCTTTTTATATTTTACGCGTCGTTTGCTTGTCGGGTTTTGTTTAGTGTTTTCCGATTGTATAAGTATATCGTCAATAAGCCGTTCACCGTTTTCGACGTCAGCAAACTGTTCCCAGAGGTCGTCTTCAATCTCTGCAAGGTTAGTAAATTCTTGAGCAATTTCGGCGGTGGTAAATATTTTGCAAAGGTCAATATATTTGCTACGATATCCAAACCAACGCGCTCTTTGCAGATTAGTGTCCATATATCCGCCGCCGGCAGCCCACCTGGTGAAATACGTTGTAATCAAATTGGAAAATGTAAGTCCGCGTTGGAGCAAGTCACCGCCGACATAAATTTTATGCCACTTAAGATTTTCATTTCCTTGTGTTGTTTTTCCTATTCCGTTCTTAAGAATGATTTTTGTTTTTTTAACTACCGTTGAAATTTCTTCAATAATGCTATCAAAAGCAGTATCGCATTTTATTTCTTCGGATACATACTTTTCGTAGCAGTTTCGGAATTCGGTCAAATATGTCTTTTTGTCGTCATCTTCATCGTATTCGAATGAATCCTTCATGTTTTTTAAGTAATTGTTTATAGAAGTATAGATATTGCTATGTTGGGTTACTTCGCGAAAGGCGTGAATAATCATATCGCTATAATGCTCTTTAGTTTGAGAGGCTCTTTTACGTTTAATTGCGCTAGCGACAATAAAATATCTTACTGCTTCCCAAAGCGATTCCGGAATCACCCCGGTCGACAGGTCCTCGTGGTCGCTGTCGGATACGATTTTTATAATGTCGTTCTCATACAAATGGTAAATCTCAGCTCCGTCGTACCCAAATCCGGGTTGTATTAACCTAATAGAATCCGGTCTTAATCTGCTCCAAGTGTCAAGGAAAATATTTGCTTGCGGAGTTGCAGTGACCGACAGATACATTGGTTCATCGAGCAAATCCTTCATCCTGCTGATTTCTTTATAGGTCGCCGATGCGTTTTTTATTTTATCTTTAGAAGTATTAAGACTCGCTTGGTCTCCCTCATCGTCGATAATAAAAGCTTTGAATTTGGATTTATCCAATCTGTCAAATAGTTCGTTTATTTTTTTCATCGCCGCAGGTCTTTTCATTGAAACAAAAATAACAGGCTTATTATTGTCTAAAAGGTCCGTCATGATTTCATCGTCGATGCTTAAAATTTGAGCGCTATCGTCTGTTGTAAAGACGGCAGGGCCATCTTCGTCATATGTGGCGTCGCCAACAACGTTAAACGTTCCTTTAAACCTATCTGTCGTTTGTTTAAGCAAACCGGTATCATATCCGCCGTAAATAACAAGAATGTTATAGCCGTTATCGAAGGCTATGGCTGTAAGCATTTCGAGATTAGAAGTTTTACCCGACTGAACCTTACCCACAAGCAAGATATTATTGTTTTTGTTTGCAGACGCGAGTTGTAACTGAATACTTTTGTAAGTCTCAACAATGTTTTGCACGATATTGTTTGCGCCCGTTTCGCCGTATGATGCAATATGCTTATCATTAACCAATTTAAAATATTTATCAAATTTTATAGTCAGATTTGATGTTCTTTCCGAGCCATATGTATATTTTTCCATTGCTTAATCCTCCGAGACTTTAGAAAGGAACTCGTTCATTCTATGTCTGATAGCCGATGCCGGTATATATCCGTCTTTGTTCGATGTCGATTTTGCCTGTTGCTCCGCAACGACAAATGATATTACAAATTTTTCGAGTACGATTTTGAAATCCTCATTATTAGAATAAGGCTTAAAAAACGGATGGTTTATATTTATTACTATACTGACTTTATTATCATCTTTAGATTCGTCAACGTTTATCCAATAGGTTTTGTTACCGATAGACCATTCAACAATAAAATCTTTCTTAATTGCTTCGTTTATCTGTATACAGTATAACCTTTTATTTCCTACGGTTTTTTCTTCATCATTATTCGTACTATGGAGATATTCTTCATAAGCGGCGATGTCGCTGTTATTAGTTGTTTCATTTGTATAGGCGTCCGCGATTTTTTTATCATCGTCGATTGAAAAAGACAAAGAATCCGTAAATTTCTTCACTTCGCCCTGAACTATTTCCGAAGCCTTGTCGGAAAATTCTTCTTCTTTTGCACGTTCTTTGTTCGTTATTTTGGCAATATCTATATAATCCTGAATTTCTTTTTTTAATTCCTTGACAAAAGCGACTTCCAGTCCGTCATCCCAAACAAAGCCGTCCTTTGCTTGGTTTACGGGGAAATCTTCAAGGTCGAGTTCGCCGAATAATTTATGCGATATAGGACTCTGCGCTTGGTGAAAAATTCCTTCCGGCTTGTAGTTTTGTTCTTCACCGCCGATAATCACTCTCCCTCTTCTGAACAGCGCAAAACCGGCCTTTCCGAATCCGCCGTTTGCCAAAATTCCGACAAACCCGGTAACGTGATGTTCGAGACCATCGAACTCAAATTTAAAATCGACGTTTTTTTTCCAAACTCTATCTCTAAATTCAAGGCTTTGATACTCATCAAAATGCAGAGGAGTATCGTTAAACCAAATATTTACCTTGCCGGAGTTTAAATCTCTACGATACATACTTTCGAGAAGTTTAATGATTTTTCCCTTGGTACGAGAACCGTCGATTTTTTTTGTGATGTCACGAATGGTTATCGTTGTTCCGTGTTCCGCGGGATTACACTCGCCGGAAATAATTTCAATCGTGTTGAGATGCTTCTCGCGTAATTCGCGGATATTAACCTCGGTAAAATATTTGTTTGTTGAGCCAAACTGCGTACTTTCTACCGACCATATATTTCCAAACCAACTAGCAGCGGTTTTTAATCCCATTCCAAACTCATTTCTGCCATTGTTGGATTCCGGAGGGGAATCAACCTTTACCGCTCTTGAAAAATCGGCCATCTCCATTCCATACGCATTATCCGTAATTTTTAAAATATTTTTATCAAAATCATATTCGATTTGAACGGTAATCGTTTTGATTCCGTTAGCGTTAAGAACGGACTCGTTATTATAAAACGATTGAGTAGAGTTATCTACAAATTCGGCAATCGCATACCAGGATTTGTAGTTTAATCGAGAAAAAACGCCAAGTACGCCTGCTTGTGGCTGTATATTTAAGGATGTAATTTTTTCCATATCTTTTACCTCGTGGTAATTACAATTTCATCAATGCATTCGCAAAGATTTTTACAAGTTTTACATTTACTGAATTCCCAAGTTGTCGGTAAGAAACGGGGTCTGATTCATTGAATATGAAGTCATCTTTAAAACTTTGTAATTTTGCGGCCTCGTGAGGGGAAAGATAGCGATATTTTTGGGCCGATTCATCCCACACGATGGGTGTGTTGTTCATTGCGACAAGCGATGGAAAATAATCGGGATTTTTTACTCTCACGCCTGATTGTCTAAACTGTGTAATGCCTTGCTTTATGGTAGTACAATCGCGCGATGCGTTCCATTCGAATTTTTGGTGTATCAGGCTTCTTTCGGTCATATTGTACCGTGCAGCCCAGGAATCGATAAATTCGTGGTTATTGTTATACATTTCTCTGCTTCTCCAAACCATTTCTTTTTTCCAGTTCGGCATATTCTGGTATCCGATGTCCGGGTCTTTTTTATATTGCTCGTCATCGTATATTCCCAGGCCGGCCTTGTGAAGCCAAAAAGGACTTTTAACGTTGTTTACATTTTGAAGAAACTCTTCCCATATATTCAAAACTTCCGCTATCTCATCGGAAACAAAATAGTTCGGGTCAGCAACCTCGTCTAATAACATAGGAATACAATTTTTAGGACATTTTCTATGGTTCGAATTTATATTCAGCATTTCTCGAGTAATTTTTTTACTATTACGCAACACGTCGGTTTTTATTGCGTTCTCTTTAATTCCAAGAATGTAAACACGCTCTCTGACTTGCGGAATTCCGAAATTGTGCGGAGATTCTATGATTGGCTCTTCCGTTATGATAAAACCGAGTTTTTTGAGTTCGTCGCAAACCACTTTCCAATCGTCTTTTTTATCGGCAAGATTTCGTACGTTTTCTAATATGACATATTTACATTCCGGATGGTCTTTTAATATATCGATAATCCGAAAAAATAATTGACCTCTGTCGTCTGTGCCGCCGTTTTCATCTTCGACGACCTTAAATCCGTTTCGTTTTCCGGCTTTGGAAAAGGTTTGACACGGAAAGCCGCCGCATAAAACGTCAAATGGGGGAATGGTATTTTCTTTCGCCACTTTTTTAATATCGCTTGCAATAATCAAATCGTCACCGACTACTTTGTAATTTGCCGCGTATACTTTTCGGCACAATTCGTTGATGTCACACGCAAATACGCATTTACCTCCGAGAGATGCCATTGCCTGATGAAAACCGCCTATACCGCAAAATAAATCCACAAATGTAAACGGCGGGTTTTTCTCTGATTTTGTTTTTCTGACATTGATTGGTTTTGTTGCGTCAGCGGGGATTAACCATCTGCCTTTTTCCTTTTTTGCACCGGGGATTCTGTTACAAACACAATATTTTGCTATCATAACGGTTCCGATATTCCAAAGTCGAGCCGTTTCCTTTACCGATAAATAGTCCATTTTGTATCTAAATCCTTTTTCACTATATTATTGTTTTTGTTCCGACACGATTTCCGCTATATCATCCATAGCGCAGCCGAGAGAGGAGCATATTTTAACGAGAATTTCACTGTTGACAACCGCGCCATCCTTCCCGTTTTTGTAATAGCGGCTCTGCTGATGCCGTCTTTTTCGGCGAGTTCTTTCTTTTTTATATTGCGGTCGACTAAAAGTTTGAATAATTTTTATAGTTTGCAGTCATTGTTTTACGCCTCATACACAACTATAAATTCGGTATTGTACCATTTTTGCAATTATACCACATTTTACTCCGAATATCAATAGTATTCACAATAGCAATATTGTGATTTTAGTATTTATCTGTTTATCTTTTAACAATTTCGATAAAACTTCTATAATCGTTAAAAGTGCAAAATACAAGTTGTATGATATAAATTCTGTTGTAAATCCGTGTTATGATAGAAATGCTGTCATAACAAGCAAAAAGCGGTTTAGAAAGGCGCAGTATAAAATTAGCGGCATCTTCACGAATTTGTTTTTTTTACGGCGGTTAATTGCCGATTATTCCGGTTTGGGATTTTTGACGGAATTCCTTCGGCTTCATATTCGTCGATTGCTCGAATGCGTGCGTGAAATGCGAAGCGTCGAAAAATCCGCATTCCTGCGCAATGAAGGAAATCGACTTGTCCGTGGACGAAAGCATCGCCGTCGCGTGCGAAATTCTTATTTTTTTGAGATATTCCATAGGCGAGGTGTTGAAAACCTTTTTAAAATACCTGAAAAAGCTCGGCGTGGACATATTGACTATTTTCGATAAGTCGTCCACGGTGATTTTTGAAAAGTAATTTTCTTCCATATATTGCGTCGTTTTTAAAATAACGTAGTCGGCGGTGTTGTCACGGTTTTCGTCCGTAGTCGCGTATTTTTGCGAAATCAACTTTGCGAGCTTGCACAAAAGACAAACCGTTTTCAGTTCAAACAAAACGCCGTCGTCCTCGCTTCTTTCCTTGTCTATCGAGATAAGCTCCTCGAAATCGTTCACGAAATCGCTTAAAAGCTCTTTCGGAATGTTCATATTAAGCGACAAATTATTAAACGCCTGACGAATTTGCGGCTCAACCTCGAACAAAATCTTTATCCCGGGGTATTTGCTCAACTGATTTTTATATTTGGTTAATATATCGTTATCTATCAAAAGGTGGAAAAGTTTCGGCTCTTCGCTGTCCGCCCAGTAGCCGTGCTCCGTGTACGGCGGAATCATAAAAACGTCGCCCTCTTTTGCAGGGTGACTTCTGTTGTTGAAATAATGCCGACATTCGCCTTTCGTCACGATGTTAAGCTCGTAAAAGCTGTGCGCGTGCATCAAAATAGGGTACGTTCGATTGTGGTAATACGCATAGCCTTGCGAAAAAGCGGACGCGTCGTTCAACGTGTAAAACGGGTTTTTGTGTCTTTCGAGACGTTTCGGATAATTTGCTGTCATAATAAATTATTGATAGAATTTTACAAAAAATAGAGATTATTATACAATGATTATATCGCAAACTGTTTTATAATGCAAGTAATTTATACGTATAGGTCTGAAAAATCGCAAGGGTACCCTTCTTTTCGTCTTCGACGAAAAGAATCTCTTAATTGCAGATACTACTAAAAGCTTTTGATAGGGAGGTTTTTTTAATGAGAAAAATGATGAAGGTTGCAATGATGCTCATTGCCGTTTTGCTTTCGCTTTGTATGCTTTTATGCGGATGCACCGACGGCGGTAAACAGTCCGGAACGGGCGGAAGTTCGCAAAGCGATTCGGTTTCGAGTTCTAATCCTGCGGACGAGTCGGATTCGGCCGACGATTCGGGCTATGACGAACCTGACGATTCCGAAGATTCGGGAAAAAACGAAAAAATCGTTCTCGAAGAAATTCCCGATTCGGATAACGTCAAAATAGTAGACGACGCCGTCAGGGCATATCTTTCCGCCGCGACGGTTGAGGAGCAGATAGCCGCTTTGCCGCAAGCCAAATTGGCGGAGGATAAAGGCGCGTTGCCGATAAGGTTCGCTTGGAAGGGCGACGGAAGCGTCAGATACACGCTTTACCTTGCGGATAATCAAGGCTTTGAAAACGCCTCGTCGTACGTCGTTTCTGGGCTTCAAAGCGAAATAAGCGTTTACAACTTATTGCCGTCCACGACTTATTACTGGAAAGTGGAGGGAGATAAGTCCGGAGATACGTCCGACGCGTCGAGTCTTACCACCGAAAATCTTCCCGTCCGAATGATTTATGCCGAAGGCACTTCAAACGTAAGAGACCTCGGCGGTTGGAGCGCGGCCGATTCTTCCGTTAAATACGGAAAAATTTATCGCGGAAACCAGCTTAACGGCTACGGAAACTGGGGCAATAACAAATTGACCGAAGAAGGGCTTAAAACCTTTAAGGACGATTTGAAAATCAAAACCGAGATAGATTTAAGAACTCAAAACAAAGACGACGCGAATCAAACGACCAACTTCGTAGACGCGTCCTTTCCTTATTATAAATGTACAATCGGGCAATATACCGATATTTTAGAGGCTTCGGTTTGGAACTCTTTGCCGAACGACGGAAAGACTAAAAACGACTCGAAGGAAAACAAGAACGACGCGCGGCGTCTGGCATACGCGACGGGTAATGCGACGCGTAACGAAAACGCCATAAAGCGTTCGTTGAAAACCGTTTTCGAGGTGCTTGCCGACGAGAATAACTATCCCGTTTATATACATTGTAACGCGGGCGCGGACAGAACCGGCACCGTGGCGTTTTTGATTAGCGGACTTCTCGGCGTGAGCGAAGCGGACCTCATAAGAGATTACGAACTCACGAGTTTTTCCAAGGTTTCGGGATTGAGATACAGAAGCTATATAAAGAACGGAGATTTTGCCGAAATCGGAGTTATGCAGAACGATTACGACAATTTCGTGGCGTTCGGCGCGTTGATGAACGCGATAAAAAACAACTACGGCGCGGAAGGCAAACCGCTTTCCTATGCCGTTGAGAATTTCCTCACCGATTACGTCGGCGTAACTCACGAGGAAATCGAGAGCGTGAAGAGGATTATGCTTTCCGATTACACGCCGAGCGAAATCGAATATCTCGGCGGCGCAAGGCAGATTATAGAGGCGGAGAAAGCGGACAATTCCGTAAGCCTCGGCGAAATAGCTTATACCTCGGTTGAAAGCGTTTATATCAATAACGTAAACCTCGGCAATTCGCTTTCCGCGATAAACGGAAGTTTGCTTGCTAATTTCTACGGCGAAAGAGAATTGAGCGTCGTTATAAACACCGAAAGCGGAAAGAAAACCGTAAAAGTACCGATACTTGTAGTAACGAAATATATATACGACGCGCAGGATTTGAGCGAGGCTTTAAAGATAACCGCTTCGAGAAATTACGGATATTACGAACTTAAAAACGATATAAACCTCGACGCGTTTTCAAACGAAGCGAAAACCGCGTTCAGCGGTAAAAACGGTTTCAGCGGAATTTTCGAGGGTAACGGACACACGATAACTTCAGTTCTCGGAAATCACGGCTTGTTCGGTTACGTCAGCGGCGGCGCGACGATTAGAAACGTCAGATTCGCGGTGAACGGCAACGTAAACGAAGCGGGCAAGGCGGTTATCGGCGATTACGTTCTCGATTCGTTTATCGAAAACGTTACGATAACGGTTTCGGGAGGCGTTCTCGGAATAGGAACGGACGGAATAGGCCTCGTAACGACTAAATCGTTCAAGGGCAATTCGGTTGAAAAACTTACGGTCGACGCGGAAAACGTCGAACTCAATTCCTTGTTCGGCAGCAGCGATAAGTACGAGTTTGTCGGAAACGAGTTTAATTCCTGCGAGATTAACGCGAAATTCGTAAAAGAGCTTGCGAGATATTACGTAAGCGGAAATTACGTTTCGGTTTATCTCGAAGAAACGGTCGGTTTTAGCGGCGAGATAAGCGGCGTAATCGAAATAACCGTCGCGGATATAATTAACGTGGAGGAATCGGGCGTAGAGCTGAACGTCGGCGAACGCTTCGTCGGCACGGAGATTGCGGAAGTCGAATGTAACGGACGAAAAATAACCGAATATAAGTTTGAAGACGGCGTTCTTCGCCTTTACAACGAACGCGGAGTGTTCGACGGAAATTACGGAAAAACCATTATAAAAGTCACGTTCAAATCCGTAAACGGTATTCTCGTGAAGGCCGAAATCGGGGCGGTTGTGTTCAGCAACTCCGAAAAGGTGACCTTGGACGAAGTTCAGGAAATATTCCTTGACAGAACCGAAAACTCGCTCGACCTCGGCAGATTTGCCGGCGCAACCGTGTATTCGATTTCCTGCAACGGATATTATTTCGGAAACGACGTCGCTTCGCTCGATATAGACGACGAATTCAGAGCAAACAAACTCGTTCACGGAAACGGCACTTTGAGCGTGCTTATCGGAAAGGACGATAAATTCTACACCGTAAATATTCCCGTAACGGTTATCACGAAGGAAATCGGCAGCGTTGAACAGTTGAACGAACTGCTCAAATCCGACAATCCCGAATACGCGATTTACGGTTATTACAAACTCACGAACGATATAGGCAACGCTAAATCCGAGCTTAACAACGGAAACGACAAAAACTGGATGAACGCGGACGGACTTTACGGCTTCCGCGGAACTTTGGACGGAAACGGAAAAACGATAACCGCAACGGTTATGTCGAAAGGTTTGTTCGGGGTTGTCGGCGGCGGCGCGATTATAAAGAATCTCACCGTAAACGCTTACGGCTATGCGAACGGCAGAACGGTTCTTGCCCGTTCGATAAGAGGCGCGGTTGTGGAAAACGTCACGATAAATATCAAGAGCGGCGAGTCCGATTCGTATTTAACGGAAGGCGGAATAATAACCTCGCTCATCAGCCACTCGACGATTTACAGAAACGTAGAAATCAATTCGCTCGGAAAAGTTGACACGTTGTTCGGTTGCAGTTATTGGAGTTACGACAAAAACAAGGCGAACACGTTTGAAAATTGCAGAATAACGGTTAAATCCATCGGCGGACTTCTGGTCCTCAGAATGAACGTTCCCGAATCGTTGTACACGCTGGACGGCATAGAAGGCTTAACCGTTTCGTACGTTCGTTCTTACGAGGACGAGAAAAACGTGATTTCCGCAGGCAGTTCCGCGGAACTTACGCTCGGCGACGAAAACTCGGATATAACCGAAATAACCTCGGTTAAATTCGACGACAGAGAAATTACGAACTTTGAATTCGCAAACGGAATTCTCACCTTAACCGCAAACTTCACCGCTTCCGAAATCGGCGCGAAAACGCTGACTTTAATCGGTAAAGCGGGGGATAGAAAAGCGACGATATATCTCGGCGTAACAATCGTGTTGCCTGCCGAAGAAGTGGTTTTAAGCGGCGAAAGAGAAATCGTTTTGTCTAACGGCTTGGAAAACGCGTTCGACCTCGGCGAATATTCGTCGGCAACCGCGCTTTCCGCAACGCTCGGCGGCGAAAACGTCGTTTTTGCAAACGGCAAACTCACCGTAACGGACGAATTTAAGGCAAACACCCGCAAACACGGCAAACAAACGTTGAAAGTTACTGTGGAAAAAGACGGTAAATATTACGCCGTAACCGTAAACGTACTCGTCGTAACGAAAGCTATCTCCACGATAGAAGAACTTACGGCGGCGACGAAAGCGGGAACGGACAACGTGGTTTACGGCTATTATAAATTAACCCAAAACGTAGGTTCGAGCGGTGCGTGGATAGACGTTTCAAACGGCGGCAACTGGATAAATCCGGACGGAAACGTAGGCTTCCGCGGAACTTTGGACGGAAACGGTTATTCCGTAGACGGCGCGTTTGCAACTCACGGTTTGTTCGGCATAATCGGCAACGGAGCGGTTGTTAAAAATATCGTGTTCAACGTTTATTACTATCAGAACGGCAGACAAACCCTGGCGCGCAGCATAACCGGCGCGACGATTGAGGACGTTACGATAAACATAAAGAGCGTCAGCGGAACGTTGGTCGCGGGTAAAGAAGGCGGCGTTTTATCGGGACTTATGAGCCACAACACGTTATTTAAAAACGTAACGATAAACGCACAGGGAAAGGAGCTTGACACTTTGCTCGGCACGAGTTACGGCAATTACAAAGCGGAAAAGGCGAACACCTTCGATAACTGCGTGGTAAACGCGAAATCTTTGGAGGGACTCGTCAACGCGGGTAACGTTACAACGCCGAACGTTATTACGGCAAAGGAAATCAAGGGGCTCACCCTTAATTTGGCTTAATATTTCGATAAGGACTTTATCGCGAGAGCGATGGGAAATAAACAAATTTTAAGGAGTAAATGATGAGAAAGAAAATAGCAGTTATTCTTACGCTTGTTTTCGCGCTTTGTCTGGCGTTTGCAACGGGCTGTTTCAGCGACGACGGAAACAGCGGAAACAGCGGAAACAGCGTGACGAGCGAAACGGGCGTAACGAGCGTTACGGTCAGGTTCGATTCGGACGGCGGAACGGAGATTCCGAGCGTTAAAATCGAGCGTGGAGAAAAAATAACGAAACCCGAAAATCCCACGAAAGAACATTACGTTTTCGGCGGCTGGTTCGTCCAAGACAAGGAGTGGGCGTTTGAAAGCGATACCGTTACGGAAGACGTGACGTTAAAGGCTAAATGGACGCCGGAGGTTTATTCGGTAACGTTTAAAAATTACGACGGAACGGAACTTACGAGGGAAAACGTAAGTTACGGAACGGCGCCGAAATATACCGCTACGCCCGAAAAGGCAGGGGATAAGCAATACAGCTATAAATTCGTCGGTTGGGAGGACGAAAACGGCAAGATAGTAAATCTCGAAAAAATCGACAGAAATATCGTCTTAACCGCAAAGTTTACCTCCGTAACCAACAAATATAAAGTTATTTTCAAAAACGGCGACGAAGTGTTAAAAGAATACGACGAAGAATACGGCAAAATGCCCGTCGCTCCCGAAGAAACTCCGACGAAACCCGCCGACGTGCAGTACACTTACACGTTTAAAGGCTGGGATAAACAACTTGCCGAAGTGACGGACGAGGCGGTTTACATCGCGGAATTCGACAAAACGCTTAACAAATATAAAGTAACGTTCAAAAACGGCGACGAAGTGTTAAAGGAAGAAGTTCTCGATTACGGAACTACGCCCACTGCGCCCGAAGAAACTCCGACGAAACCTGCCGACGCGCAGTACACTTACACGTTCAAGGGTTGGGATAAAGACATCGCCGAAGTAACCGGCGAAGTCGTTTATAACGCGGAGTTTAACGAAACGCTTAACAAATATAAAGTAACGTTCAAAAACGGCGACGAAGTGTTAAAGGAAGAAGTTCTCGATTACGGAACGACGCCCGCCGCGCCCGAAGAAACTCCGACGAAGCCCGCCGACGCACAGTACACTTACACGTTCAAAGGCTGGGATAAAGATATTGCCGAAGTAATCGGCGAAGTCGTTTATAACGCGGAATTCGACAAAACGCTTAACAAATATAAAGTAACGTTCAAAAACGGCGACGAAGTGTTAAAGGAAGAAGTTCTCGATTACGGAACGATGCCGACCGCCCCCGACGCCGTTCCCGTAAAGGCTTACGATGCCGAAAATCATTATACTTTCAAGGATTGGGATAAAGAAATCTCCGCCGTTGCGGGCGAAAAGGTTTACAGCGCGCAATTTAACGCCGTAGCGCACGTTTACGTCGTCAATTCTTCCGACGAAACGACGGATTATATCGTTTGTTCGTGCGGTTATAAGGACGAAACTTACGCTTACGATAAAACGATAACGTCGGCGCGCAAGAGCTTGCCCGTAGAGGGAACGGAACTTTCCCTTACGGTTGAGGGCGCAACTTACGTTTCCGTTGAAAAAATGACCGTTAACGGCGCGGAAATAAGCGGAACGATAGATTCTTTCGCTTTCCCGAGCGAAGTTAAGGCCGATAAGGAACGCCACGGCGAGCAAACTATCGTGTTGACGGTTAAGGACGAGAGGGGCTTTGCCCACGAATTAAACGTCTCCGTGCTTCTTATCACGAAAGAAATTGCCACGCTCGACGATTTAAACGCCGCGCTTAAAACCGATGGAGACGATTGTGCGATTTACGGCTATTATAAGCTCGTCGCTTCTTTGGGTTCGGCAAATTATAACGGAATTCAAAACGCAAGCTCCGGAAACGGAAATAATAATATATGGCCGAACGCAGACGGACTTTACGGCTTCCGCGGAACGTTCGACGGAAACAATCAGAGTATTTCCGCTATTATTTACAGCAACGGAATATTCGGAATAATCGGCAAAGGCGCATACGTTAAAGACCTTACGGTAAACGCATACGGCTACGCAAACGGAAGAACGACTCTTGCCCGCACGATAACGGGAGCTACTCTCGAAAACGTAACGATAAACGTTAAGAGCGGTTCGAGCAATTCTTATTATGCGGAAGGCGGCGTAATCACCGCTTTGCTCAGCCATTCTTCGAGATACGTAAACGTAAAAGTCAATTCTTCTTCCGACCTCGACACGTTGTTCGGCTTCTCTTATTGGAACTACAATCCCGCAAAAGCGAACACGTTTGAAAATTGCGCGGTGGAAGCGAAATCGATTGGCGGCGTTATCTGTATCACTACGACAGACAAAATGACTAACCCGATAGTTTCGGTCGTCGGCCTTGAAGGCCTTTCCGTAACGCTTTTAAGGGACGCGGTCGCTGCCGATAATATGACGGTCGGTCAGGCAAAGGAAATCGAATTGTCCGACGTTGCCGAAATAACCTCGATAACCTTGGAAAACGAAGAATTCTCTTCGTATTCGTTTGAAAACGGCGTGCTTACGATAAACGCCGACGCGTTCACGGCTTATCAGATAGGAGTGAAAACGTTTACCGTAAAAGGCAAAAACGCAGACGGATTGAACGTCGTTTTCGATATAACGATGACCGTCGAACTCGTTGCCGCTCCCGTAACCGTGGAGAAAACGAGCGAAATCGTTCTTTCGGAGGCAAGCGAATACGCCGTGGATTTAGGCGATTATGCGGACGCAACCGTAATAAACGCGACGTTTGCAGGCGAAAACGCGACTTTTGCGGACGGGAAATTGACTATAACCGACGCGTTTAAAGCCGACGTTAAAAAACACGGCGAACAAGCCTTGGTCGTAACCGTGGAAAAAGACAACGCGTATTACAACGTAACCGTAAACGTACTCGTCATAACGAAAGCGATAACTTCTTTCGATGAACTTAAATCGGCTCTTACGCTCGATGCGAACAACGTAAAATTCGGATATTATAGATTGCAGAATGAATTAACGTCTTATAACTGGTATCAAAGCGGCAACAACGTAGGCGGCGGTATATGGAAAAACCCGACCGGCGAATTAGGTTTCAGAGGAACGTTCGACGGCAACGGCTTATCCATAAGGGAAACTTTGCATACTACCGGATTATTCGGTTATATAGGAAAAGGCGCGGTAATCAAGAACCTGACTATTAACCTGAATCAGTATAAATACAGCAGCGGAACGCCGTTTATGGTTTTCGGTTATAGTATGATAGGCGCAACGGTCGATAACGTCAAGGTAAACGTAACGAAACAATCCGGCGACGGAATAACCGCCGTTCCGGACGGAATAAGCGGACTTTTGACAAGTATATTCGCATACGGAAACACGTTTAATAAATTAACGATAGTGGCGCAGAATACGGAAATCGATACGCTTTTCGGAAGCTGTAAATATTACGGTTACCCCGCCGCATATGAAGAAAACAAATTTACGGAATGCACGGTGAAAGCGAAATCTCTTCTTGGCCTTGCCTGTGTTGATAATGCGAATAAAACGGTTATCCCTTACAATGAAGTAAGCGGACTTACCGTAACGACTACGGCATAAATCCGTAACGAGAGCGGGGCGGACGAAAACCCGTCCGCCCGTTAAATGAAAACAAGTTGCCCGATAGGGAACACCCTCGGCAGTTGAATAAAACACAAGGAGCAAAAAATATGAAAAGCAAATTTTTTAAGAAAGCATTGTGCGGAGCTATGGCGCTTTGTATGTCGGCCGCGCTTATTTCGTGCGGAGGCGGCGGAACTTCCACAGGCGGAAGCGACGGCGACTCCACGGGAGGCGGAAGTACCGGCGGAGATTCGGCTGCCGCAACCACCATCAACGTTCTTCTTTTCACGGGAACGGCAACCAGAAACGGCGCGATAAAATGGATTCAGGACGCCAAGGAAAGATTTACCGAACTCAAAAAAGACGAATCTTACGAGAGCGGAAAGAAAGGCGTTTACATCACGATTCAGGACAACAAGAAAATCCCTTACGACAGCCTCAGCTCGGACGGTAACGACATTTACCTCGACGAATCGAAAGCGGATATGTACACCTATTCGGCAACGGGCGAGCTTATGCAGCTCGACGAGGTCGTAAGCTATATCGAGGGCGAACAGGGCCTGACAATCGAAGCGGACGCAAAAAAGAGAATGCTCGGTTACGAAGGCTCGGACGGACAACGTCATTATTACGGACTTCCGCAGTACGAGTGGAGCAACAGCTTGACTTACGACGTGAACTATTTTGAAGACGCAGGTCTTTACATTGCAAAGCCCGACGCAACCAAATTCGTGTCTTACGAAGGCAAATACGGCACGGTTAAATTCGTAGACCCTGCCGATATGCAGAAATCCTGCGGCCCGGACGGCGAATACGGCACGACCGACGACGGTTTGCCCTCTTCGCTCGAAGAATTGGTTTTCGTTTGCGATTATATCAAATCCAAGGGCGGCTCGCCGTTTTTAATCCCCGGCGGAGCAGGCGGTTCGGTTTATTCCTTCCATATGGTTCAGGCTATCTGGGCGGCTCTCGAAGGCCCTGAAACGATGAAGAGCGTTACGGCGGAATTTTCCAAAGAGCCCGTTGAAGTCGTTACCGGCTTTAAGACCGACGAATTTTTCTTCGGAGATAAAAACATACCGATGCCAATAACCGAAAAAGTCGTTTTAAACGACGATACGGGTTATAAAATGTACGATATGGCGTCGAGATATTACGCGCTGGCGTTTATGCAGCTCGCCAACGATAACGACTGGTTCCATTCCGAAACCAAATCGGATTCCAGCGCGGATAAGGTGCAGACTACTTTCATTGCCACCAACGCCAACGAAAGAGCGGCTATGTATATCGACGGTACTTACTGGTATCACGAAGCAAAACTTTACAACAAAGGCTCGGCTTTCACGCAGTGGAAGAGAATCAGCGGAAACAAACCCCGTAAACTCAGCTATATGAGCTTACCGACCGCTTTAAAAGGCTCTGTTGCGGAAGGCCAAGGCAAAAAGAACACGATGCTTAACGTCGGTTCGTCCTTTATGTTCGTAAATAACCGCGTTTCCGAAAACGCAGGCAAAAAGAAAGCCGTTCTCGATTTCCTTAAATTCCTTTATTCAAAGGAAGAACTTGCGGCGTTCACCGAATTCCTCGGTATGAACATTCCTATAAATTACGATTACGACGAAACCAAACTCGGCGATTATTACTACACGAGCTTTAAGAAAATCAGACAAGAAGCCGTAGTTGTATCGACCGCTTCGAGCAATCCTATTCAATATAAGAACCTTTCGAGCTTCCTTCTCGGCTTCGGCGGCGCGCTTAACTATTACAATTATAACGGTCAGGTTATGATGGAAGGATACCTTCAAGCGTACAGAGACGGAAGAACCGCAAAGGACGTTTTCTCCGGTTCTACCCTCAGCGAAGCGTCCTGGAAGACTATATTGGAAAACTCAAAGAAGTAAAAACGTAAATCGTTATCCGTCGACGGTTGCTTAAAAATTAAAAACGGCGAGCGTCGACGGAGGCATTTTCAGAGGTATTTTTCTATGACAATCGGAAAAACGGGTAAAAGAATAATAATCGAAAACAAGCGGAGGGCGATTTTTTCGCTTTTAATGCTTGCGATTCCGATTTTGCATTTCTTGGTTTTTTACTTGTATATAAATTTAAGTTCATTCGCTTTGGCGTTCAAAAAGTACGAAATCATCACCGGCGTGGGTTTGGTTACGAGTTTTGCAAAGCTCGAAAACTTCAAAAACGCGCTCGGCCAGTTGTTCAGCGTGAACGGATGGAGTATGATAAAAAACTCGCTTTTGTTTGAAGCGATAAACCTGTTTTTCGTTACGCCGCTCACGCTTATTTTCTCTTTTTATATCTATAAAAAGTGTTTTATGAACAAATTCTTTAAGGTTATGCTGTTTATGCCGTATATCCTTTCGGAAATAATCGTGGCAACGCTTTATAGATGTATGATGAACAACGTAATTCCCGAAATTATGGGCAGATGGTTTCACGTTGCCGACGTGACGAAATATCAACTTTTAACGGAGGAATCAACGAAGGCGGGAGCAGCGATTGTTTTTAACGTTATAATGTGGTTCGGCATAAACAGCCTTATTTATTCGAGTTCTATGGAGGACGTCAACGTTTCGATGTCCGAAGCGGCGCAGCTCGACGGGGCTAACGTAGCGCAGGAATTTATATACGTCACGATACCTACGATTTTTCCGACGATAGTAACGCTTTTCACCGTCGCTTTGGCGGCGCTGTTCACCGACCAGTTCAGAATGTTTTCGCTTTATAAGTATAACGAGGTCGGTTCGCTTGAAAATATCGGGCATTTCCTGTATATGGAGGCGAGCAGGGTGGGAAAAACCACCGGCGGCGGACAAAGCACCACGAACAACACTTACGGCTCGTTATCGGCGATGGGGCTTTTGCTTTCTTTCGTCGTAATCCCCGTAACGCTCGTCACCAGACATCTTTTGAACAAATACGGACCGAGGGTGGATTGATATGAAGAGAAAAGTGGAAAAAAACACGGTTACTACCGTTATATTCGCGATTGTTTTCGCGCTTCTTATAATCTATTCTCTGTTCGTTATTCTCTCTCTTTTGTGGGGAGTGATGACCTCGCTCAAAAGCCTTGAAGACATTAACGGCGGATTTAATTTTTACACGGAAAAGAACATTCTCGGTTTTCCCGACCTGAATTCCTCCCACGTTTGGGTGGACTCCGAAACGGGAGAAGAATATATTTACCACAGCCGCAGAGAATTCTTTCAGTTGTTCAATTACAAGCAGGTAATAGAATTATTCTCCTATAAAAAGACGACCTCTTTTTACACTAACGGCAGACTGGACGCGGTTACGCATTACCAGAAGGTGTGGTTCGGCGGCTTGAACAACGGTGCGAGCGAAGCTACCTTTATCGACGTTTTGATAAACACGCTTTTATATACGGTCGGCGGCGCGACGATAATGTGCTTTATGCCTGCGCTCACGGCTTATATAACCGCGAAATACGATTACGTCTGGTGCAAGGCGTTGCATATGATAAATATCGTTATAATGTGCATACCCGTTGTGGGAAGATACCCCACCGAACTCACGTTTTTGAGAAACAGCGGACTTTACGACAGTATGCTCGGCAACTACGTTCAGAAAATGACCGGTTCGGGAACGTATTATCTCGTATATTACGCGTTTTTCAAAGGACTTTCCAACGTTTACAGGGACGCGGCTTCGATAGACGGCGCGTCGGAGTGGACGATAACTTTCAGAATTTATTTTCCGCTTGCGCAGAAGATGATTCTCACGGTATTCCTCATTCAGTTCGTAAACCTGTGGAACGACTATCAGACTTTGTATCTGTATCTTCCGTCTTATCCCACGTTTGCGTATATGGTATATTACAAAGTAATAGAAGCGACGGACAACACGACGTTTCAGGAGTTGAATATGAAAACGGCAGCGTGTATGTTCCTCGCCGTTCCGATTCTCATATTGTTCATTATATTCAAAGACAAACTTATGGGCAGCATATCGCTCGGCGGTATCAAAGAATAAGGAGGAAAAATGGTTAAAACAAAAAAGACGAAAATTTTATCGGTTTTGCTTATCGGCGCAATCGCTTCGCTTGCGATAACGCTTTTGTCGGGGTTCGGAAATTCCGGCAAGGTTTATGCCGCCGAAGCCGTGGTAAGCGGAATCAAAACCGAGTACTTATATAAAGATACGGTGAACGTTCCCAAAACGGCAACCGTAATAATCGACGGAGAAGAATACGAGTCGGACTCGTTTTTCGTGATTTTGCCGGACGGCAACCGCGTTTCTTCGTCCAAACTCACGCTTGACGATTGCGGAGAATATTCGATTGTTTACGAAAAAACGGTCGGCGGCAAGCGTTATAACGCGGCAAAAACCTTTTTGGTGAAGAAAAAGACGATGGAATTGACTTCGGGCAGCGACAGCATAAAATACGGCGCGCTCAACAATCAATTCGTCGCCATAGGATACCCCGAAGGGCTTAAAGTCGGTTTAGCCGAAGGCGACGTTTTCGCTCTCAACAAACCGTTTAACATTTACGAAAACAATCTCGAAGATTTAATTTCCTTCAACTGTATGCAAACCGAACCCGTGCTTTGCAACTTCGTCACGTTGAGGCTCACCGATTGTTACGATTCTTCGATATATCTCGATATAACCTACAAACGCGGCGACAGATATTATTCCACGACCGTGGTTGCGGGAACTTGCGGCGGAAAAACCGTGGGGCTCGTTCAAAACGAACAGGGCAACGTCAAGGTCGGCGGCAAATCTTTTGAAATCGGCACGGACGGAACGACCGTTTACGGCAACAACCCCTCCAACGGAAACTATTCCAACCTCAGTTATTATCTCGATACGACGGATAAGAATAAAATCAAAGTTTACGTCCGCGTAGGCGACGGAACGTCGACCGCTCTCGTTTCGGAAATAAACAACGATAAGGCTTATCAGTATTCTTTCAAGGGCTTCACCGACGGAAACGTATTCCTTTCCCTTCGCACTCAATCGCTCGTAGGGGTTGAAGAAGCTCCGATTCAGATAGCGAAATTCGGCGGTTATTCGGGCAAGGACTTTTTGATTACCGATTATTATAACGACGATATAAGCCCGATTTTCCAACCGAACGACTTTGAAAAAGAGTATAAAATAGCAACGGGAAAAGAAGTTATCGTGCCGGAAGTGAGCGTTAAGGACGATTACGGAATAAGAGGGCTTGCGGATTACGCGGTGACGTACGAAAAGAACACGTCGAACGCGAGCAACGTGACCGTTAAAAACGGAAAATTCACCCCGCAGAAAAACGGCGCGTACACGATTGATTATTTCGCTTACGACGTTTACGGCAACAGGAGCGAACTTTCGCTTAACCTTTACGCCGTTGAAGCGGAGGGCGGAATTACCGCGGTTAAGGAACTGAATTCGGACGTTTCGGCAGGCGAGAAATATAAACTTTCGGACGTCGTGAGCATAACTTCGCTCAACGAAAAAATTCTTAGCGTCGGCGTGACGATTACGACGCCCGGCGGGGAAACGTTCTCCGAGGACTTCTCGCAGGTTTATGCCTTCGACGAAGTAGGAAAGTATTCGATAAAGTATTCTTATTCGGATATGTTCTACGGCGGAGAAATCACGGCGAACGTAACCGTCGTGCCGAACGAACTCCCGAAATTTGAAAACGACAAGTTATACACCAACAAATATTACATTAAAAACGCGGAATATTCGCTTCTTAACGTAAAAGCGTGGAATTACACGCCGAGCGGCGAAGAAGCCGTAAGCACCAAATCCTACGTTTCTTACGACGGCGGAAAAAATTACTCCGAAATAAACCCGAGAAAGTTTGTCGTCACGGGCAATTCGGAAATTAAATTCAAAACCGTGTGCGCAAGCGACGAAAGCGTGTTTATCGAAAGCGACGCAAGGAAAATCGTGGACGTGGGTTACGGCAGCGAAAACGCGGTTGATATAATTAAATATTTCGCCGGAAATATGTCTGCGAGAATAGAGGACAGAGTACCCGTTCTGACGGCCGCCTCTTCCGATGCTTATTTCGAGTTTATCAATCCGCTCACGTTCTCTCAATTCGGTCTGGGCTTTGAAATTCCTTTGACTTCGGACGGAAGAAAACAGAGCGTAACCTCTATGACGATAACTTTAACCGATTATTTCGACGCGGATAATAAATACGAAATCGGAATAAGCGGTAAAAACGGAAGATACGCCGCGACGATAGGCGGCGAGAGCTATTCGCTCGACAGCGATTGGAACGGCGCGAAAGTTCCGATAAAGATAAGCGGCGGCGTTTTGCTTATCGGCACGAGAAATATCGAGGCCGTTAATAAATTTGCGGGTGACTTATGCTTTATGTCGGTTAAATTCGACGGCGCGACGAGCGGATTTAAGGTTAAAGTGAACGAAATTTGCAACCAGTCGCTTACGACCGTCAGCACGGCTTCCACAAAGGTAAGCGACGCAGTTACGCCTTACGTTTATGCGAAGTTGCCCGACGAAGTGGGTTCGCTCGGACAGGAAATAATTATATCCAAACCGTATGCGACGGACGTTTTATCCCCGTCGTCTTATGAAAATCTCTCCGTAACCGTTTTAAAGAGCGGGGCTTTCGGAGACGAAACGGCGAAGGATGTAAACGGCAGGAAAATTGAAGGAATCAACGATTTTGAAAGCGAAATCAAGCTCATTCTCGATGAGTACGGCGAATATACCATAATTTATAACTACGTCGACGGCAGAGGAAACGGCAAAGACGTCAGCTTGTTGTATCGCGTGGTTACGGTTGTGGACGTTGAAGCGCCGACGCTCGTTCTCGATGACGAAGGCAAAACCGTGAACGTAAAAGCGGGAGTTGCTTTCAAGCCGAAATTCACGGCGACCGATAACTTTACGAGCGACGATTATCTTACGATATATTATATCGTAAAAGATTCCAACGAATGTTTCGTTTCGATTTCAACTTCCGACGTAGTGATTTATAAGGAAGGAACTTATACGGTAATCGTTTACGTCGTTGACGAGGCGTATAACAGCGTGAGCAAGAGTTATTACGTCAACGTAAGGTAAGGAGGGCTTATGAGAAAAATTGCAATATTACTTTGTTTATTGATGTCTCTTTTAACGGTTTTCACTTCCTGCAAAGGCAAAGGAAACACCGGGGACACCCCCACCGAGAGCAATCAACCGAATAACCCGAACTCGGAGAACGACGTTATCGAATATTCGGGCGAACTTGCCGTAAACAATTCGGCGCTCAAAGAATTTACGAAAGTTTACAACGAAAATCACAGTTTCTCGTATAAAACTACGGGAACGTATATGGTGAAAGACGGGAAAACTTCTTATAAAGTCGTTGTTCCCGAGGTTGAAACCCAAACCATATCTTATGCGAAAAACGAACTTTCGAGATTTTTCAAGGAAGCGACGGGCATAGATATTAAATTCGTTTCGGATAAAGGGCTTACCCATAACGATTCCAATCGTTATATCTCGCTCGGCGACACTTCGCTTTACAGAAGTCTTAACAGAAACGACGATTTAACCGCTTTGAAAAAGGACGGAACGAAAATCTTTACGAAAGATAAAACGGTTTATATCATCGGCGGCGCAGAAACGGGCGTTTTAAACGGCGTTTACGATTTCCTGAAAATAAACTTCGGTTTCGAGTTTTTCTTCACCGACAGTTACACTTTGAGAACGAACGTAACCGAACTTAAACTTCTGGATTACGACGTAACGGATATTTCGGATATAGAATACCGTCAGAAAATAGGTTATATGGCAGGTTCTTCCGACACGACGGACGGCAAGATGATTTCTTATCGTTTGAGGCTTCGCGACAGTTACGGCGACCTTCTTCTTCCCATTCATATGGGCGACACGAAAGCGACGGAAGTTAAAAACAACCACAACAGCTTGTATTTCCTTCCGGAATCGAAATACGGCTCGCTTTATCCCGAGTTTTATTCCGGCACAGGACAGCTTTGCTATACGGCGCACGGAAGCAAAAAATACGATATTATGACGACGATTTGCGCGCAGAAAATCGAGCAGTCGCTTATGTGGTATCCCGCGGCGGAATATCCGCAGTATAAATCCGTCCTTATTGGGCAGATGGATAACGTTCCGATGTGCAAATGTACGGAATGTATGAATTTTAAAAGCAACCACAACGACGCAAACTCCGCCGCTTTGATGAAATTTATGCACGACGTAGGCAAAAAGGTCAACGAGTGGATGGAGCTCGAAGAAAACGCGGCGTATCGCAGAGAAAACTTTAAATATATGTTCTTTGCTTACCTCGACACGTCAAGACCTCCCTTCGGAGAAGACGCGGACGGAAATATCGAGATAGCGAGCGATTTGAAGTTTGACGACGACGTAAACGTAGCGCCGTTCTTCGCCCAGAGCCACCTGCATACGGGCGTGGCGTTCGACGACAGCGCGAATATCGAGCAAAAAGAATATATCAGGCTTTGGGGCAAGGCTTTCCCGGGGACGTGGGCGTGGTCTTACGGCACGTTCTATAACGACTTCTTTACGTTCTGGGATTTATACAGCTTCTATCCGGACTATTATAAATATTTAAAGGCGAACAATTACAGCCTTACCTTCCCGCAGATTAAGAGCTGCCAGACGGGCGCGGACACGGGCTTTAACGTTCTTGCGATTTATATGTATTCCAAATTTGCCTGGAACAGCGAACTCAGCGTGGAAAACATTTTCGACGAGTATTTCAAAGCTATGTACGCCGAGGCGGCAGAGCCTATGAGAGAGATGTTTGAAGATTTAAGGTTGTGGTTCGGAAGATGCCTTACGGAAAATAATTGGAGCTGGTCGGCAAATATGAACGGCAGCATCTCGGGGTCTATGCAATACGTCAGGCAGGGCGACATCGTGACGATGTTCAGGCATTTGGACGACGCATATTCAAAAATCGAAATGTATAAAAAAGACCCCGCAAAATATGCGAGCTTAAAATCTCACATAGATATGGAATGGCTCTTCCCCGCGAAGGTTTCCATCTCCAACGACACGGGCTTATTCACCGAAAGTCAGATTGCGGAAATAAAAACCAATTTCAAAACGTACGTCAGAACTCTCGGTATTCAATATATCAAAGAGTTCACGAGCATAGAGCCTTTTATCAATAGTTTATAATAATGAGGGAAAAAATGAAAATAAAGAAAATAATTCTTTTAATAACGATTGCTCTGTCCGTTTTGTCGTTGTCGCTTTTCGTAAGTTGCGGCGGCGGGGGTAATTCCGCTTCCGAAAGCGTTTCGGGCGGCGGGAACGTTAAAGAAAGTTTAAGCGATTCGACGCAGTCAAACGAAAAAATCTCTTTGTCGGTCGTTTCCAAGGATATGATATTCGGCGATAAGTTCGATATTATATGCTTTTACGGCGGAGAAAACGAAGTTGTATGGAGTTCGTCAAACGAGTCCGTGGCGGTTGTCGATAACGACGGCGCGGTAAGCACGGTAGGCGTGGGAACTTGCGATGTTACCGCCAAAGCCGGAAACGCTTCGGCTTCGTGCAAAATCTCCGTTTCTATGGGAAATTATCTGCCCGAACTTAAAGTGTTGCACCTTTCGGACGACGAGCTCGTTTTAAGGGTAGGCGACGAATTCGAGCCGGAAATCAAAGTCCTTTTCAACAAGGTTTACTATGATTGCGAAACGAGTTTTTCCTCTTCTTTAAGCGGAGTGGTCGAATATTCAAACGGCAAAATAATCGCGAAAACGGAGGGCGAAGTTACCGCAACCTTCACGGGCGAGTGGCTTAATTTCTCGTCCGACAGGCTCAATAAGGAAATCAAAATAACCGTTAAGAATAACGCGAAATACAACAATTCCATCGTGGTGGGCGGCGAGGAAGTTTCTTCCGCCGCGGCGGAAATATCCGTAACGCCCGAATGGCAGGGCAAAACTTATCCTGCCGAAGCCGAAATTTCGTCCTCGGTTACCGTGGACGGAAAAACTTACGCTTGCGAATTTACAACTGACGGTTCGCTTCTGAACGTTGAAAAAATAGCGAGCGGAAAGGTTCGCATAACCGCAAACGGCATAGGAAACGCGATTCTTACGGCTAAATACAGCCATACGGACGGCAAGGTTTACGAAACCAAAATTCCCGTTGAGGTTTACTGCCCGACGGAGATTTATCCGAAGCAGTTCGATTTTTGCCCGACGAACGTCGTGGACGTTGCGACCGTTTTCGGAACGCAATATGCAAAAATTCTTTCCGCTTCGCAAGGCGGCAAGGAACTGAAAACCGAATTCAACTATATCGAAGGCGTTAAAATCGCGGGCGAGGACACCGAATCGATGACGATTCTCACGAACGTCGGCGGATTTGTCTTCGAGGACGTGTTCGCATATGACGTCGAACTTAACAAGGACAATATTCTCGATATATTGCTTCTCGGCAAAGGCAACCTGAAAAAGGACGGATATTACATTCTCAATTCGGATATAACCGAAACCGTCGATTTCACTTCGCAGGCGAAAAGCGTGTATAACACGAGCAGCCCGCAAAACGACACTTATTTTTGCGGAACGTTCGACGGAAGAGGCCACACCCTTAAAGCAAAAGTTGCGGGGCAGGGCATTTTCGGCGGATTGTATAACGGAGCGACGATAAAGAACGCCAGATTCGTGATTGAATTTTCGGATAAAACCGAATCGTGCGGCTTGGCGGGCAACGACGGAACGTTCAGTTTGTCGGCAGGCTCGGTCGTTCTCAACAATATTAACGTTGAAACCGTGAACTACTTCAAAAATTCCTACGCCCTCTTCGCGTATTGTAATTTCAACCTCGAAATGTACGATATTTTCGTTAATATTCAGGGTACTCAAAACGCTCCGGATTATTCTGCTTTGGGCGTGGAATCCGAAATGGCGGCGTTGTTCCATTACGACCTTACGGCGACTATGGCTTCCAACGACAGCAAATTCAAAGGCGGATTCAGGAATATTTTCGTGGTAACGGGCAAGTTTATGCCCATAGCGTGCAGCTATTGGCGTTTCGGTGGGTATAGATACGTTTCTTACGCGAAAAACGACGAGAGCTATCTCGGAGAGTTTAAAGCGACGGGATACAGCCATATTTACACCTACTGCCACGTTACCGCTGCCGACGACAACCCGAATAAGGACAAATATTTCGGAACTATCGGTTATAGCAACAACAAGAACAACGAGGCACATTACGGAAAGAAATTCGCCTGGATTTTCAGGGCAAAAGAGGACATAAAGGACGGCGGAATCGAAAGATACGACAGCGTTTACGAATTATCCAAAAAGATAGATAAAATCGGAAGCTGGAACGTCGCTTAAACGACGCGTTACAAGCAATGAAAGAGAAAAAGCAAATCGAAATTATTAAAATAGATTCGACGAATACCGACGGGCACGGCAAGGTGTTCGTCGAATCTTATAAAAGAATTCAGTCGTTGAAATTAACGATAAAGGACGAATCCGGGAAAGCGTACTCGTTTAGTTACGAATGGGGAAAAGACGAAGGGTTTTACGGCGAATTTTTAATCGAAAAACCGATTTTGTGGTCGTTATCCAACCCTTATTTGTACGGTTACGAAGCGGAAATAAGGTATTGCGACGGCGAAATATCCGTTAAAAAAGGGCGAATCGGTTTCAGGAAGCTCGGTCAAAACGGCAAAAACGTCACGATAAACGGCAAATCCGTGTTTATAAGGGGTTATATCCGCGGCGCAAAGGCTCACGACCACGCAAATCTTCTCGGACTTCCGCTCAAAGATTTTTATCTTAAAAACCTGAAAGAAGCCAAGAAATTTGGGTTTAATTACGTCAGATTTCATTCGGTCGTTCCCGAAGAGGAACTGTTTGAAGCGGCGGACGAGGCGGGAGTTCTCGTTCACGTCGAGCTTCGCCCTCCGCACGATATTTATAACAATTTGGAGGAAATGGTTACAACGGGCAGCGCAATCGTTCCCGAAGAATTTTTGAAAGAAACGGTGGATAAGTGCTTCAATCACCCGTCTTTTGCCGTTTATTGCATAGGTAACGAGATAAAACGCGCGAGTTCAGGCGATATTCGCAAAATAAAAGAAAAAATCGACGAACTCGACGGCACGCGGCTTTTCCTCGACACCTGCGCTTGGGGAAAAAACAACCGCCCGAACGTCGATATGGACATTCAGCATTTAAGCTATTATTTCCCTTACGGCAGGCACGCGGGAATGTACGACGACACGGAGAACCTTCTTGCGGCCAACGTGGACGAAAACGAGCCGATGAAAGTTGAAACCGAAACTTGCGAAATCGTAAGGGATTTGTATTTCAACGTTCCGCTTCTCGCGCACGAGGTGTGTCATTACACGGCTCTTCGGAATTTTTATTCGCTCAAAGAGAAGTTTTTAAAAAGCGGCGCGCCCACGCCTTGGTGGGTGGACGAGGAAATAAAGCTTATAGAAGCGAAAGGGTTTAAGGCTTCCTTTGCCGAAATTTTCAAGGCAAGCAAGCATTTTCAGTTTATTTGCTGGAAAACGGCTTACGAAGAAATGCGCAAAAGCACGCTCCTCGGCGGTTTTCATTTCTTGCAGTTCGCCGACACCGACGCATACGAGAACTCCAACGGAATCGTCGATTGTTTCGACGACGAAACTTGCGTTAAACCCGAGGATTTTCTTAAATTCAACGGCGACAGAGTTTTGGTTGCGGACTTAAAAACGAGAAATTATTTTTGCTCGGATAAAATAACCGTTCCCGTATATTTTTCCAACCTCGGCGAGGATACGGAAACGAAAGCGAACCTTTCGCTCACGCTCGAAAAGGGCGGAAAAACTTACGCCGATTGCTTTATGAAAAACGTCGACGTTTCGAGAAAGGGTTCGTATAGGCTGTGCAAGGCGAGAATAACTTTGCCGGAAGAAGCGGGCGTTTACGTTTTGAAAATTCGGCTCGCGACGGAAAGCGGAGTTTATTCCGAAAACGAATGGACTTTGTGGATATACGACGCTCCCGCGAAAAAAGGAGCGTATAAGGAATTCGTTTCATACGCAAGCGATATTGCGGCCGTTACGGACGACGCGGAAAAGGCGTTCGATTTGCTTGAAAAGGGCAAAAAAGTCTGCCTCGTTTACCGCTCGGATTGGACGAGACATCGCCGCAATTCCGATATAAAAAGCCCGAAATACGCGTTTAAGGCGAGTTGGAATCGTTTTAAGCCCGTCATTTGGGACAGAGGCACGAATTTCGGCGGTATAAACGAAAAAAACACGCTTAACAAATACGGTTTTCCGTGCGAAGAATATTACGATTTCAATTTCGGCGCGATAAGCGAGGATTGCGACAAAATCAATCTCGACGATTTCCCCGTTAAAGCGAAAAAACTCGTTTCGGGGATTGATAAAAGCTCGCGCGACCGTTTCGACGCATATAAGGACGCTTACAACCTGCCCGAACTTATGCCGGACAGGACGCTCAGGGATTTTGCCTATTTGTTTGAAATCAAGGTCGATAGCGGCAGCCTGCTTGTGTGCGGGCTTAACCTCACGGGGCTCGACGAAAACGAGCCGTCCGCGGTCGCGATGTCGGAATTTATCAAAAAATACGTAAACAGCGAGGATTTTAAGCCCGAAAACGCCGTAACGCTTGAAAAATTGAAGGCGTATATGGCGGAATGTGCGAAGACCCCAGTTAAAGAACGGACGATGACGCAGTTCTGGGAACTTGACGACGCGCCCGTGGAAAGCCCCGAATTCTGGCGCACGGCAAAAGAATACCTTAAATAAACTACAAAGGCTTACAAAT
>CALDMH010000040.1 GCA_937915565.1 uncultured Clostridia bacterium
GAGAAAAAAGAGATAGACGAAGGGTTTAAACGGATAAGTCTTGCGGCGGCGGAAACGGCGAATCGAACGAGAGAAGTCAAGCTATACGTCGATTATCTCACGTATTTGGTTGAAAAAGCCAATGCGGACGGCTCGCTTTTGTCAACGGCGGAAGCGTTCGTTCTGGAAGCTTACGTTCCGACTGAAAAGGTCGGCGAAGTTAAGGCGGCGGTGGAAAACGTCACGCGCGCCTGCGAGATAGAAACCGAGGTTATCCCGCGCGACGAGTTCGCGCCAACGCTTATGAAAAATAAGGACGCGGTGTCGAATTTCGAGGCGGTTACGAATATGTATTCCGTTCCGGCTTACGGCGCGCTCGACCCGAACGCCGTTATGTCGTTTTTCTTCTCCCTCTTTATGGGGTTGATAATGGCGGATTTCGGCTACGGAATTTTAATGATAGCAGGCGGGTTTATAATCGCGGCGAAGCAAAGAAAGGGTACGACGCTTTATCGAATGGCGAAAGTTTTCGCTTACGGCGGATTCTTCGCGTGCATTTTCGGCGCGTTGTTCGATAGCTGGCTCGGTTATCCGCTCATAAGGACGATAACGGGCGAGGGTTCGGCTTACGCGGAGTTTTACGCGAAGTATCTCGATTCCATAAATTCTCCCGCAAACGTTGCGGGAATAACCGTTCCGCAAATGCTCTTGTGGTGTTTGGGGTTGGGCGCGGTTCAGATTGCCGTGAGTTTGTTTATGAAAACGGCGCAGTGTTTTTCAAGAAAGCAATACGTCGAAGGAATATTCACGGGCGCGGTTTGGGGCGTAGGCTTGCTGGCGTTCGTTGCGGCGGTTTTCGGAATGGCCTCCAATAACGAATTTTTAACGAAGTACGGCGCGTACGTTGCCGTTGCGTTGATAGTTCTCGGCGTGCTTACGTCGGGCGTGACGGAAAAAGGTCTTGGCAAAATAATCAAACCGTTTTCTTCGCTTTACGGGCTTATCAATTACGCTTCCGATATATTGAGTTACGCTCGTTTATACGGGCTTATGCTTTCGGGCGCGCAGATAGCTTCGATATTCACGAACAATCTCGCTTTGGATTTGCTTTTCCCGCAAGGCGTAATAGGCGTTGCGTTCGGCGTGATAATAATTATCGCGGGCAATCTTTTCAACCTTGCGATGAGCCTTCTCGGCGCGTTCATTCACGATTCGCGTTTGCAGTACGTTGAATTCTTCGGGCGTTTTTACGAGGGCGAGGGCGAACTTTTCACTCCGTTCGGCCACAGCGGAGAATACACTTATTTCATTTCGTAATAATTCGGCTAACGGCAAAAAGCCGTCTATAAGTCGATTATTGATATATTTTACACAACATAGAAACAATTTCGGAGGAAATTAAAATGGAAAAATTTATCGGTATTTTAGGGCTTTCGCTCTGTATGATTCTCTGCGGCGCAGGCTCGGCTTTCGGTCTTTATAAGACGGGTGCGGCGGCTGCCGGCGTGCTTTCGGAAGACAACAAGAAATTCTCGAAAATCATAGTTCTTGCTCTTCTTCCCGCAACGCAGGGTATTTACGGCTTCGTTCTTGCCGTAATGAAAATCGGTTCGGTCGCGCAAGGCTGGCCTCTTTTCGGCGCGATGCTCGGTCTCGGAGTAACGGGTATGCTTTCCGCAATTTTGCAGGGTATAACCGCGGCGTCCTGTATTTACGCAATCGGTAAAAACTCGGCGGGCTCCGGTAAATACGTTCTTTTCCCTGCGATGATAGAGTTCTACGCAATTCTTTCGCTCGTTCTCGGAATAATGATTCCCGTTGCGTAATTGCTTCGGAATTTCGGATATTTAGTTATTTCGGATATTTATATTATGGAAGAAAAAATCGACATATGTTCGGCGATAATTTCGGACGCGGAGCTTTCGGCGGCGGAAACCGTTAAAGCGGCGGAGGATTACGCCGATAAAAAGCGTAAGGAAGCCGATTTCGAAGCGCAGGCTTTCGCAATTTCGCAGGACGAGCTTGCCCGAAAGGAAGTTGCCGAGATAGAAGCGAAAAACGCCGCCGCGGAAAGAATGGAAAAGAAAAAAATCGTTCTTGCCGCAAAGGTTTCGCTTATCGACGAGGTTTACGAACGCCTTGAAAGAAAGCTCGGCTCGATGAGCGGCAAGGAGCTTGCTCGTTTCACCGAAAAACTTATCGAAAAGTACGCCGCGGCGGGCGACGAATTGGTCGTTGCGGCAAATTCTAGGATAAGCGCGGAAGAAACGGCGCGGTTGCCGATTTGCGAAAAACTCGGCTTGAAGGTGTCGGGCGGGGGAGATTTTTCGGGCGGTTTCGTTCTTAAAGGCAAATCGTTCGATAGAGATTTTTCGTTCGGCGCGATTGTGCGTTCCGTTAAGGAATCGACCGAACCGGAAGTTTCAAAAAAGCTTTTCGGCTAAAAGGATTACGTTATGGCAACGAGAGATATGACTTTTTTGAACGGTATTATAAAATCGCTCGAAAAAGAACTTCTTACGCCGGCAACTCTTATGAGAATAATCGACGAGCCGGACTATAAAAGCGCGTTGCGCGCGCTCAAAGAGCAGGGATTCGGCAAAAAATCCGACGACAGCGACGGCGACGCAGAACCGATTCTGCAAGCCGAAACGCTTGCGCTCGACGATTTTGCGCGCGAGTTTTCACCGAGTAAGGAATACTCGGCGTTTTGTCTTGCCGGAATAGATTTTTATAACGCCGAAAGATTTTTGCGTTCGGAATATATTAAAAATTTCGGCTGCGTTCAAACGAGAAAAGGTTTGATAGCCGACGTGGCGCAGGCTTTAACTTCGCTAAATGCGGGCGCGAGAGCGGGCAAAAAAGGAAATAAAACCGTTCCGGACGAGCTTTTTGCCGCTTATGCGGAAGGGAAAAAGCTTTTTGAGAGCGGAAAAGCCACGGGCGCGGAAATATCTTCGATATTTTTAAAAGCGAAATACGCCTTCCTTTTGAAGGAATGCGGAAAGAAGTTCGGCGCGTTTTTGAAAAACGAAATCGACTGCAAAAACGTATCGACGGCAATTCGCGCAAAGACGGCGGAGGAAGTGAAAATGCTTTTCATCGGCGGCGGAAATTTAACCGAAGAGGATATTTCGTTTATATTTTCGGAAGATTCGAACAAGATTGAAAAGCGGTTTACGTTCACGCCGTACGGCGAATTGATTTCGGTTGCGTTAAACGAGAAATCCGCAGGCTTGCCGCTTATAAAATTCGAGGCGGAAGCGGACGGATTTGCGCTGAAAGAACTTAAAAAGAGAAAATACGAAACCGAGGGCGCAACGCCTTTCGTTCTCTATTATCTCTATAAATCTGCGGAGTTAAAAAACGTCAGGATTATCCTGACGGGCAAGAGGGCAAACGCTTCCGCGGAAGATATAAAAAGGAGGCTTCGGACGGGTTATGACGGGTAATATTGCGATAATCGGCAACGGCGAAAGCGCGCTTGCGTTTAAAGCCGGCGGCGTGGACGCGTTCTTTGCCGACGACGAAAAGCAGGCGAGGGAGCTTTTGAAAAAGCTTGCGAAGAGTTATAAGGTGATATTCGTCACCGAGGACCTCGCCGAAAAAATGGACGACCTTATAACCAGAATGCTCGAACAGCCCTATCCGGCGATAGTTCCGCTCCCGTCGGATAAAGGCGGAAACGGTTATGCCGTCGGGAAAATGAAGAGTTATGCGGAAATGGCGCTCGGTGCGGACGTTTTGTTCGGAAACGAGAGAAAATAAAAGTCCGTTTGCGTTTTAAACGGTATTTAACATTGAGGAAATAGTGATGCAAGGAAGAATCGTAAAGGTTTCAGGTCCGCTTATCGTGGCGGAAAATATGGCGGACGTAAAGATGTACGACGTTGTAAAAGTGGGAGATAAGGAGCTTATAGGCGAGGTTATCGAACTTCGCGGCGACAGAGCTTCCATTCAGGTTTACGAAGAAACGTCGGGGCTCGGCGTGGGCGATAAGGTCGTTTCCACGGGTATGCCTCTTTCCGTCGAACTTGCCCCGGGGCTTATCGAGGGGATTTTCGACGGTATTCAACGCCCGCTCGAAAAAATAGTCGAAAACTACGGCGACAGAATTACGAGAGGACTTAAAGTAAACAATCTCGACCGTGAAAAGAAATGGCATTTCGTGCCGGAAAAGAAAGTCGGCGACGAGGTCGTTTGCGGCGACGTGTTGGGTTCGGTGCAGGAAACGCCGATTGTTTCGCATAAAATTCTCGTTCCGCAAGGCGTAACGGGTAAAATAACGGAAATTGCCGAGGGCGATTATACGATTACGGAAACGATTGCGAAAATCGGAGATAAAAGCGTTTCGATGCTCACCCGCTGGCCGGTCAGAAAGGCCAGACCTTATAAAGAAAAACAAACTCCGGATATGCCGATGGTGACCGGTCAAAGAGTTATCGACACGCTCTTCCCCATAGCGAAAGGCGGCGTTGCGGCCGTACCCGGACCGTTCGGAAGCGGAAAAACGGTCGTTCAGCATCAACTTGCGAAATGGGCGGACGCGGAAATAATCGTTTACGTCGGTTGCGGCGAACGCGGCAACGAAATGACGGACGTTTTAAACGAATTCCCCGAACTTAAAGACCCGAAGACGGGCGAGCCGCTTATGAAAAGAACGGTGCTTATCGCCAACACTTCGGATATGCCCGTTGCGGCGAGAGAAGCTTCGATTTATACGGGTATCACGATAGCGGAATATTTCAGAGATATGGGATATAACGTCGCGATAATGGCGGATTCCACTTCGCGTTGGGCGGAGGCTTTGCGTGAAATGAGCGGAAGACTCGAAGAAATGCCGGGAGACGAAGGTTACCCCGCATACCTTTCTTCCAGACTTGCGGAGTTCTACGAGAGAGCCGGAATAGTTAAAGTTCTCGGCAGCGAGGAGAAAACGGGTTCGGTTTCCGCGATAGGCGCGGTTTCGCCCCCGGGCGGCGACCTTTCCGAGCCGGTTTCGCAGGCGACGCTCCGTATTGTAAAAGTATTCTGGGGTTTGTCTGCGCAGCTTGCGTATAAAAGGCATTTCCCCGCAATCGATTGGCTCATAAGTTATTCGCTTTACGCCGACAGAATGGGCGAATGGTACGAAAAGAACGTCGGAGCGGATTTTATGGAGCTTCGCGCGTTCGTTATGAATATTTTGCAGGAAGAAGCGAGCCTTGAAGAAATCGTAAGGCTCGTCGGTATGGATACGCTTTCCTATAAAGACAGAATGACGCTCGAAACGGCTAAAATGATAAGAGAGGACTATCTCCATCAGAACGCCTTCCACGAAACCGATACTTACACTTCGCTCGATAAGCAATACAGAATGTTGAAACTTATCAAGAAATTCTACGACCTCGGCAACGCCGCGGTTGCGAATTACGCCGAAATCGACGAGGTTACGGGTTGCGAGGCGAAAGAGAAAATCGGAAGAGCCAAGTATATAGAAGAAAGCTCCGTTGCAAGTTTCGACGAAATCGACGCCGAACTCGAAAGAGAGCTTAAAGCGCTTGCCGCAAAAGGAGAGAGCGATGTATAAGGAATATAAAACGATAAAAGAGGTCGTCGGGCCGTTGATGCTCGTCGAGGGCGTCGAGGGCGTTAAGTACGACGAGCTTGTCGAAGTAACGCAGGAAAACGGCGAAATAAGAAGAGGTAAAGTTCTCGAAGTTAAAGACGATAAAGCCGTGGTTCAGCTCTTTGAAAACACGCAGGGGCTTAAAATTTCCACGTCCAAGGCGAGATTTTTGGGCAGAAGCTTATCGCTTGACCTTTCCGAGGATATGCTCGGAAGAGTTTTCGACGGAATGGGCAAACCTCGCGACGGCGGCGCGCCGATAATTCCGGAAGTAAGCAGGGACGTAAACGGCGAGCCGATAAATCCCGCGGCGAGAAATTACCCGAACGAGTTTATTCAAACGGGAATTTCCGCAATAGACGGACTTAACACGCTCGTAAGAGGGCAAAAGTTGCCCGTGTTTTCGATGAGCGGACTTCCGCACGCCGAACTTGCTGCGCAAATCGCCCGTCAGGCGAGAGTTCTGAACGCAAACGATAAGTTCGCGGTAGTCTTTGCGGCAATCGGTATAACTTACGAAGAAGCGCAATATTTCATCGACGATTTCAAAAAGACGGGCGCAATCGAAAGGACGGTTCTTTTCACCAATCTTGCCAACGACCCTGCCATCGAACGTCTTGCAACGCCCAAAATGGCGCTTACCTGCGCGGAATATCTTGCTTTCGATAAGGGAATGCACGTTCTCGTCATTATGACGGATATAACGAACTACGCCGAAGCTCTCCGAGAGGTTTCCGCGGCGAAAAAGGAAGTTCCGGGCAGAAGAGGTTACCCGGGGTATCTTTACACCGACCTTGCCACGCTTTACGAAAGAGCGGGAAGAATCAGAGGAAAAGAGGGTTCGATAACTCAAATTCCCATTCTCACGATGCCGGAGGACGATAAAACTCACCCCATTCCCGACCTTACGGGATATATAACCGAAGGGCAGATTATTCTTTCCAGAGAACTCTTCAAAAAGGGCGTTAATCCGCCGATAGACGTACTTCCTTCGCTTTCGAGGCTTAAAGATAAAGGTATCGGCGAAGGCAAAACGAGAGAGGACCACGCCGACACGATGAACCAACTTTTCGCCGCTTACGCAAAAGGTAAGGAATGTAAAGAGCTTTCCGCCATTTTAGGCGACTCGGCTTTGACGGCGACCGATAAATTGTATGCGAAGTTTGCCGAGGAGTTTGAAAAGCAGTACGTTTCGCAAGGGTTCAACGCAAACAGAAGCATCGAGGAAACTTTGGATATAGGTTGGAAACTTCTTAAAATCCTTCCGAAGTCCGAACTTAAACGTATAAAAGAGAAATATATCGAGAAGTATCTCGATAGACATTGATTGTTTTGTTGACATTAAAAAACGGTCGATAATCGGCTTATAGGCCGACTTTTGGGTGAAAAAGAATGACAAGACTCAACGTTAACCCCACGAGAATGGAGTTAAAAAAACTTAAAGCGAGATTGCAAACGGCAACGAGAGGGCATAAGCTTTTAAAAGATAAGTCCGACGAGATGATAAGAAGATTCACTGCGCTTATCAAGGAAAACAAAAGGCTGCGCGAAGAACTCGAAGCCGAACTTTCCGATTGCCTCGGAAGTTTTGCCACGGCGTGCGCTTATTCCACGAAAGAGGAAATCGATAAGATTTTTTCGATGCCCGTTGCAAACGTCGAAGCCGATTTTAAGGTTAAAGACGTTATGAACGTCGAAGTTCCGTCAATCGAGGTCAGAGAAACCGCGAGCGACGCGACTTATCCTTACGCTTTTGCGGAAATGACGAGCGAGGCCGATTATTCGGTTGAAAAAATCGGGCGGCTCGTCGGGAAACTTTTAAAACTTGCCGAAATCGAAAAAACGGTGGCTATGCTTGCGGTTGAAATCGAGAGAAACAAGCGAAGAGTGAACGCTCTCGAATATATTATGATTCCGCAAATCGAGGAAACCGTTAAGTACATCAAGAGCAAACTCGACGAAAACGAAAGAGCTGCAACCACGAGGCTTATGAAAGTTAAAGATATATTAAACGCTTGATTTTATCGATTACGCCGCGGAAATTTGCTTTTCAGGCAAATTTCCGCGGCGTTTTTTTTCTGAAAAACTCGTTTCGCCAAACGAAATTCATACCAATGATTATCGGTGAAGTAAAAAGAGTTTTGCGTTCGAGTAATAGTTTAAGGGTTGCGAGGAGCATAAGGGATACGGCTTATAAGGTTTTGCAGGCGCGGGCGAAGATTGAAGCCGAAAAGGACGACGTCGCCACTATGGCGGAAATCGCCCAGACTCTCGCGATACCGGAAAAGGAAGTTGTTTACGCTCTCGACGCAATTTCCGACCCTATTTCTTTATACGACCCCGTTTATAATAAAAACGGCGACACTCTTCTCGTTATGGACCAAATCGGCGACGAAAAAAACACCGACGAAAGGTGGGTGGAAAACGTCGCTTTGGAAGGCGCGATGTCCAAACTGAACGAAAGAGAAAAGAAGATTTTGTATATGAGATATTACGAGGGTAAAACTCAAACGGAAATTTCGGCGGAGATAGGGCTTTCACAAGCGCAGGTTTCGAGGCTCGAAAAGAACGCTTTAAAGTCGATGAAATCGAAAATATCATAATAACTTTTAGGGGCGACGAACGAAATCTCCACGGCTACGATAAGGCTTCCGATTTTTTGACATAATTCGACGTTTTGAAAAATAGTATAGAAAGGGAGTTGAAATATGGAGTATAACCTTACCGAACTCAAAAAGAAGAAAGTGATAAACGTCGCGGACGGCAAAGACCTCGGAAAAATCACCGATATGGTGATAACTTACCCCGAGGGGAAAGTTAAAGGGATAATCGTCCCGGGGAGAAAAAACGGCTTGTTTTTTTCGGGCGAGTTGATAATAGGTTTCAAGTGCATCGAGCGCATCGGCGAAGATACCGTGCTCGTTAGTCTGTGCGAAAAACCGCGCGTAATCAATCAAAGTTCGTCCGCCCAAAGCTCGTCCGCTTACGACGACGAGGAAGAATAAAAAGTTTAAAAAAATACCGAAAACCCGAGAAATTCGCCGAAACGCCAAGTTTGGGCGAATTTTTTTATTGCGCGTTGAAAATAATTGAAAATAACAGAGTTTTGTGGTATAATGAAAACGTATGTTTATAAACCCGACCGTTCGGGCGATTTTTTAAAAAGCTATTTAGGAAAAGGGTTAGATAAAAATAGCAAAACGAGTTAAAAAACGAGGTTGAATTTTCGTGCGGGAGATAAGCGAAGCAAAAAAAGTCATTGCAATGAACAATATCACGCTTGCCTTTGTGGGCGACGCGGTTTATTCTCTTTTTATGCGCGAGTATTTCGCTTTGCATTTCGACGCGAAGCCGTTTATGCTCACCGAAGCTTGTTCCGAGGCCGTAAGCGCGAAGGAACAGGCGAAAAAAATCGACTTGATGACGGAAAACGATTTTTTGACGGAAGAGGAGCTCGGCGTTTATCACAGGGCGCGCAATGCGAAAAAGGCTAACAAAGCCAAGGGCGCAACCGTTACGGATTATCATAAATCCACGGGCTTCGAGGCTCTCGTCGGTTTTCTTTATCTCGCCGGCAGGGACGAAAGGTTAAACGAGGTTTTAAATTACGGATTAAATTACGGAGATTATATAAAAACAAATGAAAATCGAAGGTAAAAATTCTGTCAGAGAGCTTGTGAAAAGCGGAAAGACGATTGATAAAGTGCTCGTTGCAAACGGAATGAGAGACGCCGAGTCCAAAATGCTCGTCAGCGTTATCAAAAGCGCGGGCGTAAAGGTTTCGTTTGCCGATAAATCTATTTTGGATAAGGAGAGCGAAACTCGCCGCCATCAGGGATTCATCGCGTACGTTTCCGATTATAAATACGCCGAACTCGGCGATATTCTGGACGCCGTGAAGGACAAAGAGGACGCTTTTATCGTGATTCTGGACGGCGTTGAAGACCCGCACAATCTCGGCAGCGTTATAAGAGTTTGCGAATGCGGAGGGGTTGACGGGCTTATTATCGGCAAGCACAGAAGCGCAAGCGTTACCGACGCCGTTATGCGCATTTCCGAGGGGAGCGCGAATCACCTTAAAATTGCGAGGGTTACGAATATAAACAACGCTCTCGAAGAAATCAAGGAAGAGGGGATTTGGGCTTACGCTCTGGAACTCGGCGGCGGAAGCATATACAAAACCGATTTGAAAGGTAGAATAGCCATAGTTATCGGCGGAGAGGACACGGGCGTGAACAAGCTTACGCAGAAAAAATGCGACGCGGTTATGTCCATTCCTATGTATGGCAAAGTCAACAGTTTAAACGCTTCCGTGGCCTGCGGAATAGGGGTTTTCGAAGCGTTAAGACAAAGAAAAAATGTATAAAGAATTAACCGATAATCAACTTATAGCCTTACATTTGCAGGGTGATGACGAAGCGTTTCCCGAAATTATGGAAAGGTATAAGGAGCTTGTCAAATCCATTTCCCGCTCGTATTTTTTGGTGGGCGGAGATAACGACGACATTTTGCAGGAGGGTTTTTTGGGGCTTTTAAAAGCCGTGAACACTTTCGACGGCGAAAGAGGCGCGTCGTTTAAAACGTTCGTTTACAGGTGCGTGTCGTCGTCCATTCAAAACGCCGTTAAAAAATCGCGCAGCAGAGGCAATATGCCGCTGAACGATTCCGTGGAGCTTTCCGACGAACTCAAACTCGTTTCTCCGTTCAATCCGGAGGAAATGCTTATCGTAGGCGAAGAGGGGAGAGTTTTTGAAGAGGGCGCAAACGCCGTTTTAAGCGAATTGGAGTTTAAAATTCTTAAATATTTCCTTGCGGGAATGACTTACGAGGAAATCGGGAAAATGACGGGAAAAAGCGCGAAGTCGGCTGACAACGCGTTGCAGAGGATAAAAAAGAAACTGATGAAAAAAATAAGCGAGGGTGGTTTTTAATGGCATATCTTGCATTATACAGAAGATTCCGGCCGAGCGGCTTTGACGGGCTTATCGGTCAGGACCATATAGTGAGAACGTTGACGAACCAGATAAATTCGGGGAGAATCGGTCACGCTTATTTGTTTTGCGGGGCGAGAGGAACGGGAAAAACGTCCGCGGCAAAGATTTTTGCGAGGGCGATAAACTGCCTTTCTCCGGTGAACGGTTCGCCTTGCGGAAAATGCGAGGTGTGTAAGGCTTTGGCCGACAGCTCGAATCTCGATATTTTGGAGATGGACGCCGCCTCGAACAATAAGGTTGAAAACGTAAGGGAAATCCGCGAAAAAATACAGTACCCGCCCGTCAGCGGGAAATATAAGGTTTATATAATCGACGAAGTGCATATGCTTACGACGGAAGCGTTCAACGCGCTTTTGAAAACGCTCGAAGAGCCGCCGAAGCACGCCGTGTTCATTTTGGCAACGACCGAGGTGCATAAGCTCCCGTCAACGATTTTGTCGCGCTGTATGCGTTTCGATTTCAGGTTAATCCCCACCGCTCTCATCGCCGAAAATATCGGTAAAATTTACAAGGAAATAGGCAAGGATTACGACGCCGAAGCGGTTACGGCCATTGCCCGAGCAGGGCTTGGGAGTATGCGCGACGCGTTGTCGATTGCGGATATTTGCGTTTCGTATAAGGACGAAAAACTGACTTACAACGACGTTCTGGAAATACTCGGGGCAACCGATTCCTCCAAAATAACCGAACTTATCGGCAATATTTTGCGTTCGGATACGGGAAAAGCTTTGGAAACCGTCGAAAGTCTTACGGAATCGGGCAAGAGCGTGGGCGTTTTGTGCAAGGATATAATCGCGCGTTTGCGTGAAATAATCGTTTGCAAAACCTGCTCAAAGGCAAAGGAAATTTTAGAACTTCCCGAGGACGTTTTCGCTTCCGTGGCGGAAGTTGCTTCTTCGGCGGACGAACATAGAATTTTAAGAACGATTGAGATTTTCAGCGAGGCCGAGGGCGCGATGCGTTACAGCGTCAGTCCGAAAATAATTCTCGAATGCGCTTGCATAAAGGCTTCCGAGCCTTCCGCGGATTATAATATTGACGCGCTTTTAAGCCGCGTTTCCGCTCTTGAAAAAACGATTGAGAAAATTCTCGTCGGCGGAGTCGTAAAAACTCCCGCAAAAAAAGACGAGTCGCCGAAAATCGAATTTATGTCCAATAGCTCTCCCGCGCAGGACGCGCCGACAAAAAGCATCGAAAAAAAGCGCGAGCCGATAAAGGACGACGATTACGGTTATGCGGACGAGGGAATTCCAGTTCCGCCTCCGGAGGACTTCAATGAAGGTGAAATCCCCGCCTGTAAGTCGATTAACGAGCAAAAAAGCGTTGTAAAACCCGCCGTAAAACCGCCCGTAGGCGCAGCGGAGGAAACCGCAAAACCGACGGCTTCGGTTCAGGAAGAGACCGTCGGCGGAATGAGCGCAGGCAAAATTTGGGGCACGGTTGTGAGAAAGTTGAGAGCGGAAAAACAAATCGTGCTTTGGATAGCTTGCCAGGAGATGACGGCAAAACTTTTCGGAAAAACGCTTAAAGTTTACGCAACCGACGACGCGGGTTTCAATGCGATAACGAAATCGGGAAATCTTGAAACGCTTTCAAAAATAGTTAAATCGGTCGGGGATTACGACGTGGAAATCGCAAAGTCGTCCGGCGACGATTCCGAAAACAGAACGGCTTTTGAAAAGGACGTTTCGGAAGTTAAAAAGACTTTCGGCGAGAAAATCGTCAAGGTTGAGGAATAAGAGCGTCCGGCGCAAAAACGATTTATAACTTGTAACTTGTTGCGGAATAAGTTAAAAACGTAACGGGTTTTAAAAAAGGTAATTTGAAGCTTGGCGAAGCAGGCGTTTCGTCGGCTGTTAAAATAACAAAAATATAAAGAAACAGGAGAATAGAATTATGGCATACGGCAGAGGTGGTTTCGGAGGCTTCGGCGGCGGAAATCAAATGCAACAGCTTATGAAACAGGCGCAAAAAATGCAGGAGCAAATGGCTCAGGCACAGGAAGAGCTCGAAGAAGCCGAAATCGAGGGAGAAAGCGGAAGCGGACTCGTTAAGGTTGTGGTAAACGGCAAAAAAGTCGTCAAATCAATCTCAATCGACCCGAAAGCCGTCGACCCTGACGACGTGGAAATGCTCGAAGACCTTATCGTTGCGGCTTTGAACACGGCTTACGAGGCTGCGGACGAGGAATACGAAGAGAAAATGGGTAAATTCGGCGGAGCAGGCGGTCTTATTTGATTATGGGAGCGTATATCGAACCCATAGGCAAACTGATAAACCAGTTTACGAAATTGCCCGGCGTCGGCGCGAAAACGGCGCAAAGGTACGCCTATAAAATAATCAATATGACCGAGGAAGAGGCGACGGAATTTGCCGAAAGCATCGTCAAAGCCAAAAAGGAAGTGCATTATTGCAGAATTTGCGGAAACTACACCGATAAAGACGTTTGCGATATATGCTCCCTCCGCGACGATTCGGTAATTTGCGTGGTTAAAGAACCGAAAGACGTCCTCGCAATGGAAAAAGCGCACGAATTTAAGGGCGTTTATCACGTTTTGCACGGCGTTTTAAGCCCGATGGAGGGCGTAACTCCCAACGATATAAGGATAAAGGAATTGCTTTCCCGTATTGCCGCGGGGAACGTGAAAGAGGTTATAATGGCGACCAATCCGGACGTCGAGGGCGAAGCCACCGCTATGTATATATCGGGGCTTTTAAAGCCGCTCGGCGTTAAGGTTACGAGGCTCGCTCACGGAATACCCATAGGAAGCGAGATAGAATACGCGGACGAGGTTACTATTTCGAGAGCTATTCTCGATAGAAAAGAAATGTAAATAAAACGTTATTAGCCGAATGGGGTTAAAATTTCACTCGGCTAATGCAAAAAGGCTGCCGCCGATTTTTAAAATCGACGGCAGCCTTTAAAAATAAAAAGCCCCCGTATAAGTTGATTAACGAGGACTTTTAAGCCTGATTAAGTAATTAAACCGCAAACGTAAACAAAGCAACAAAACCATTGAAACCATTAAAGCGGTTAAAGCGGTTAAAGCGGTTAAAGCGGTTAAAGCGGTTAAAGCGGTTAAACGGGTTAAAGCGGTTAAACGGGTTAAAGCGAGAACAAGCCTATCTGAACGAACAGAAGAAGCGAAACGCCGTAATAAACGCAAACAGCAATAAGGTCGTTCAAGGTTGTGATAAGCGGGCCGGAGGCAACGGCGGGGTCGATTCCCATCTTTTTGAAAAGAATGGGTACGAGCGTTCCGTCGAGACTGGCCATAATCATTCCGACGAGCAGGGAAATTCCGATGCACGCCGAAACCTCGAACCCCATATATTTCGGGGCGTTTTCCGCAAGCGCGCCGGGAACGAAAGTAAGATACAATCCGACGGCAACGAATGCGAGCGCTCCTATTATAAGCCCATTCATAAGCCCTATTCTCATTTCTTTAAGGATAAATTTAAGCTTTTCCTTGCCCGAAATAGATTCCTCGTTTAAAACTCTGATGGTCACGCCCAGCGATTGAGTGCCGGTGTTTCCGCTCATATCGAGAATTAAGCTTTGGAAGGAATAAAGAATGACGAGATGCGCGGCGGTTACGGCCGTCTGAAAAGTGCTTATAATGCTTGATACGACAAGCCCGAGTCCGAGAAGAATGAGCAGCCACGGCAATCTTTTGCTGATACTTTTCAAAAGCGGCTCGTTTACGTCTTCGGCTTCGGTTAAACCTGCGAGTTTCGCGTAGTCGTCGCCGGCTTCCTCGTCAACGACTTCAACTATGTCCGAAGAGGTTATAACGCCGATAAGCTTGTTTTCCGCGTCCAGAACGGGGATAGAATCCTCGGAATAATCCTTTAATTGTTCGATGCACTCCTCGATGGTTTCCTTCGCGTAAACGTAAGGATAAGAGGTGGTGATTATCGGCTCTAAGGGCGTTCCCTCCCGCGCGCGGATAAGGTCGCTCAAATCGATTGCGCCGTAAAAAGTTCCGTCGTCGTTCAGGGCGTAAAGAGTGGAGATGTTGTCGTTTTCTCCCGCCTCCTTAATCATCGTCCGCATAGCTTGTTTAACGCTGAAATTCTTGTTGAAAGCAATGAAGTTCGTCGTCATTTTGCTACCGATTTGGTCCTCGTCGTAGGAATCGATAAGCTGAACGTCCCTTACGGCGTCCTTCTGCATAAGCCCGATGATTTCTTCTTTTTTGTCGTCTTCGAGCTCGTCGAGAACGTCTTTTGCGTCGTCCGCGTCCATACTTTCGATGATGTCCGCGGCTTTTTCGCTGTCGAGTTCCTCGATGTATTCTTCGACGTCGTCGAGGTAAGCGAAAATTTCCGAAACGGCTTCAACGCCTAAAACTTTGTAGAGTTTTAAACGCTCTTCTTTCGTCAGTTTAGGCAAAACGGAAGCAATATCGTTGTCGTGATAATTCCCGAGGTCGGCTTTTAATTGTTCCGGAGGTTCGTTGCTTTGTAAAAGTTGTAAGAGTTCTTCTTCGTAGTCGCGTTTTTCTGGTATTTCGTCAATCTCGTGTTCGAGATTTTTCATTTCTTCGCTCATAAACGACCTCCTTTATATAAATTATGAAAAAACAGACGGTTAGGGATTCCATTCGCCATCGCTAATTACCGAAAAGGCGTCTTTTTTGCCATTTCCCGCGACCGTTCGGGCGCAGTACGCCCGGTACGGCAACCCTCACGCTCGCAAAAAATCTTCAAAAAATACGCTCTTTTCGGTGCTGCGCATTTTTGCGGATGAGAAACCGACCGCGATGCGGCTCGTTTAGGCAAGGCAAACGCCCGAAGTTGTACTGAACGTACTACGAGC
>CALDMH010000041.1 GCA_937915565.1 uncultured Clostridia bacterium
CACCATAAAATCTTGCTCGTAATCTCCCGAACCTGAATAGTTCGGCATACCCGCCGAAGCGTCGGCAGGAGCTTGTTTCATCACTTCTTCGGGGATAACCATAGACACCTTGCTCGACGAAGAACATTCCATAGTGCAGTTTTCGTATTTGGACGAGTTGAAAATGGAGTCGAAGTAGCTTTTGGTTATCGTGTCGCCCGTTTTCGGCGCGGGAGCAAAGTATTTGTACACGTCACCGAAATAGATTATGTAGACCTTAACGGTTTTATTTTCGGACGCAGCGGCTGCGGTGAGAAGTATTTTCGGTTGCATTGCCGTGGAAAGCGAAAATAATTTCGATTCTTCCTTTTGCGATTCCGTGTAAGTTACGGTACATTCCTTCAATTCCGTCGCGCCTTCGATAAGTTCGGCTTTTATTCCGAGCGAGGCGGCTTTGCTAAGTTCCACGTCGTTGGTTTTAACGTCGGAAATTTCGCAGGTTTTGTCAAGCCCGATAACCTCGTTGCCGACGTAATCCTTTGCCGCGTCCTCCGCGTTGTCGTAAGATTTTTCCGAAAGCGCGCCGTCGTAAGTTTCGGAGCAGCCGCCTATTTCTTTTTTGAAATCGTCGATGTCCTCTTGTGGTTGTTTGAAATCGTCGGAAACGGAATCCATAGTGGATTCGGATGTTTGAACCGATTCCGAACTGTTTGCGCCGGTGCTCGGCTTGTGGTTAACGACGATTATCGTTGTGACTGCCGCGCCGATAACGATAACGGCCGCGACGATGATTGCAATGATTTTTTTCATTGTCAAATACCTCTTATAGATTATATTCGATAACGTAAAATTACGTTCCACATAAGATATTACCACCGTTATCATAAAATGTCAACGAAATTTTCACAAAACCGACATCGTTCAAGGTTGTTTTTCGGTTTTTAGATAAATTATTTCAAATAACTTGTGTAAACGCGTAAAATATGGTATAATATAAGCGTAGACAAACGGAATCCCTAAACGTAAAATATAACCTAAACGCAAAAAACATAAAATATAAGGAGATAATGCTAAAATGGCTCTTTTCAGATTGAATCTCGTCTGGAACGACGACAGTAAAAACACTATCGTTTATAAGTATCCTCTTAAAAATTACGGAAGAGAGATAAACAATAAATCCACCCTTACGGTTAAGGAGTCGCAGTGCGCGATTTTCGTTCATAAGGGGCAGATAGCCGACGTTTTCGGCCCCGGTCTTTACGACCTCGGTACGGATATATTCCCGATTCTTTCCAAGCTCGCGGGCTGGAAGTACGGTTTCCAGACGCCGATTACCTGCGACGTTTATTACGTAAACACGAAGCAGTTCACGAATATTCAGTGGGGAACTCGCAATCCCATTATGATGAGCGATTCCAGATTCGGAATGATAAGGGTGAGAGCGTTCGGCTCGTTCTCTTATAAGGTTGACGACCCTGCCGTTTTCTTAAAAGAACTTTTCGGAACGAACAGCACTTTCGTAACGCAGGATATTAACGATTATCTTAAATCGATGCTCTTGTCGTGTTTTGCGGATTCGCTCGGCGAAAGCAAAGTTTCCGCTCTCGACCTCGCGGCAAACACGCTCGAATTCAACGAAATAGTTAAAAATACCGTTCAGGAAAAATTCAAGGAACTCGGCCTTAAACTCGTCAATTTGTTCATAGAGAATATGTCGCTTCCCGAGGAAGTTACGAAGGCTATGGACGAGAGAACCAAACTCGGCATACTCGGCGATTCCACCGATACGCTTATGAAGGTTTCCGCCGCGGAGGCTTTGAAAAACGCTGCGGCAAACCCGGGAGTGGGCGGCGCGTTTATGGCTGCCGGAGCGGGAGTCGGCGCGGGCGCGGGGCTCGGCGCGATTATGGCGGACGCTATGAAGCCTTCGAAGCAAGAAACGGCTTCGGCTCAACCTGCCGCAAACGTCGTCGTTTGCGCTTCCTGCGGAAGAACCATTCCCGCAGGCTCGAAATTCTGCCCCGAATGCGGAAAAGCCGTTGCTCAAAGCAAATTTTGCCCCGAATGCGGAGCGAAAGTAAGCGCGGGCGCGAAGTTCTGCCCCGAATGTGGCAAAAAACTCGGCTGAACTCACTGCGAAAAGATGCGAAGCGAAATCAGCACGAACGAAATACGAAACAAATAAAAAAGTAATTTTTGCGGATAATAACGTAAAAAGTTAAAAGGAGAATAGAAAAATGGATAAAAAAATAACTGCGGATACCATCATCGTGGACGCACTCGATATTAACCCGAACGCCGGGGAAATTCTTATGAGATACGGAATGCACTGCCTCGGCTGCGCGATAGCGCACGGCGAAACCGTCGGAGAAGCCGCCCAGGTTCACGGCGCGGACCTCGACAAAATGCTTGAAGAACTCAACAATATCTGATTTTAATTCGCCGCGCAAAGAAACTTTGCGCGGCGAAGCCGTCCTTTCGGGCTTTCGGTATTTCCGATAGAAGCTCTCGGACGAGTAAATTCAGGCGGAAATTAAAATGAGCGAAAAACGAAACGAGTTTGACTTCGTCGATTTGAAAGAAATCGACACGGATTACGAAAAATGCCCTAATTGTTCCGGCAAAATGGTTTTCGACCCCGATTCTCAAATGTTAAAATGCGAGTATTGCGGGTTTTATAAGCGCGTCGAAAAGAACAAAAACGTAGTCGAGCGGGACATCGAACACGGCTTCGAGCAAGCCGAAAAATGGGATAAAAACGAGCAGGCGACTTATTCTTGCGAAAACTGCGGCGCGACGGTTATAGTCAGCGCGAGCGAGCAGGCGGTTATCTGCCCTTATTGCGGAACTTCGCACGTTATAAAAAAAGGCAGTTTCGACGGGCTTCGCCCGAACGCCGTAATTCCTTTTATGGTGTCGGCCTCGCAAGCCGCCGCGCAAGCCAAAAAATGGGCAAAAAAGAAGATTTTTGCGCCTAAATCTTTCAAAAAAAGCCTTACGGTGGAAAATCTTCACGGCGTTTACGAGCCGAGTTTCACGTTCGACAGTCAAACCGAATCCGTATATAGAGGAAGGGTGGGCGACAGGCATACGAGAACGGTCGGCTCGGGCAAGAACAGGCGAACGGAAACGTATATCGTTTACAGAAACGTTTCCGGCGATTACAGCAGATTTTTCGACGACGTAATTATTGCCGCAAACGACAATCTCGACCAAAAAACTCTCGATAAGCTTTCGCCTTATAAAGCCAAGGACGCCTGCGTTTACGAGAGCAAATATCTTTCGGGTTACGTTGCGGACGGCTATAAACGCGAACTGAAAACCTGCTGGAACGATGCGAAGGATTCGATGACGAGAAGTATTCGTTCCGATATAGAGTCCTCGCTTCATTGCGACGTGGTGGATTATCTCAACGTATCCACGAGATACGATAACGTCACTTTCAAGTATATGCTTATCCCCGTTTATATAATGAACTTCCTTTTCAAGAAGAAAAAATACAGGGTTTGGATGAACGGAAGCACGGCGAAGGTTACGGGAAAAACGCCCGTTTCCCCGATAAGAGTTATTATCGCGAGCGTTCTCGGTCTTGCTCTTTCCGCGTTGCTCGTCTGGCTCTTTTATCTCCTCGGCGGCGAATAACCGAAAATTTCGCGACGAAAACGGACGAAACGGCAGCGTAAACGGACGATATTGCGGTATTTTCATAAAAAACACTCAAAAAAGCTTACGTTATAAGTTGACAACGGCAACTAATAAATGTAAAATATAAATATAACTCTATAAACGGAGGAATTTATGAAGAAATTTTTAAGCGGATTATTAGCCGCGTTCACGGCCGTGAGCGTTTGCGCGCTTGCTTCGGGTTGCGACGACAACATCGAAAACGGCAGTAAGATTGAAAAATGCACCGTCACCTTCGACGTCGACGGAACGGAAGAGGCGATTGATTTCAAGCTTTATATGAATATCGCTCCCAACACGATCGCTCATTTCAAACGTCTTGCGGGCAATAATTATTACGATAATTCGCAGGTCAGCAACGTAAACAAATCGATTGAATTCGGCGCGTTCGATAAGGACTGGAATTCTCTGGACGAAAAATACGCTTCGATTATCAACGCGAATTACGTCAATTCGTTGTCCGATAAGGATATTTACACCAAGAAGTTCACTATAAACGGCGAGTTCGAGGACAACGGCTATAAATACGAAGGCACGAAACTCGATTTGAGAGAAGGCGCGCTCGTTTTGAAAAGAGGGCTTAAAGCCGTTGAGGGCGAAGATTATCTCGAAGCTTACGACACGGGCAAGGGCGTTATGGCGGTTACGTTTACGGATATTGACGCCGACGATTACGTTAAGGACGCTTCCAAGTTCGCGATTTTGGGTAAAGTCGTGCAAGACGACGCTTCGGGCGACGTTAAATCGAGTTACACCCGCCTTAAAAAAATCCTTCAAGATTATAAAAAGAACGACGCCGGCGAGGAATTTTATTATTTCTCTTACGAACCCGACGTTGCCGATAAGGACGAAACGGTGGATTTGGACAAAGCCATTGAAAAATACGGCAGAGAGTATAAGAAAGAATCCGACGGCGACTATTACGCAAAGGACGCTAACGGCGGTTACACCGTAAAAATCACTTCCGAAGACGAACTCGGCAAGATTTATATCGACGCCGTTACGGCCGGAAAGAAGGCGTACGTTTCTCTTCGTCCCGTAAAGACTATTACTATAAAGAGCGTAACTTTTTCTAAATAATTAAATAACGTAATATATAAACCGCATATATAAACCGCCCGCGGCAGATTATTTTCAAATAATCTGCCGCGGGCTTTTTTTCGTGTTTCGTATGTAAAAGCTGCGCCGCCTCTCGGCGCGGCTTATTTGATATTTATTCGGGCAATTTCCAGTCTATCGGCGTTTCTCCGATGGATTTCAGGTATTCGTTGGTTCTCGAAAACGGTTTGCTGCCGAAAAATCCGTTGTAGCACGAAAGCGGACTCGGGTGTGCGCTCTCGATTATAAAATGCCTGCTTTGGTCGATAAGTTTTTTCTTCGCGCGCGCGTTTCCGCCCCAAAGAATAAACACGACGGGCTTTTCCCTGTCGGAAATTTTCTTGATAACTTCGTCTGTAAAATCCGTCCAGCCACATTTGGAATGTGAGTTCGCTGCGCCTCTTCTCACCGTCAAAGTGGTGTTCAAAAGCAACACGCCCTGCCTTGCCCAAGCGGAGAGTTCGCCCTTTTCCGAGGGGGTAATTCCGAGGTCGGAATAAAGCTCTTTATAGATATTTACGAGCGACGGCGGAAGCGCAGTACCCTCCTTCACGGAGAAGCAAAGCCCGTGCGCCTGGTTAGGCTCGTGGTAAGGGTCTTGACCTAAAATTACGGCTTTAATCGACTTATAGGGCGTCATTTTGAATGCGTTGAATATGTCGTACATAGACGGATAAACCGTGTGAGAGGAGTATTCCCGTTTGAGGAACTCCCTGATTTTCGCATAATTTTCGCCCTCGAACAAGTCCTTTAAAACATCGTCCCAATCGTTGCCGATATTAACCATTTTTTTCGTCCTCGCCGAGATTGATTTTTTTGTTCGCGATATAAATCGGTCTGTTTTTAACGTCCTCGTAAAGGTAAGCGAGATATAAATCCGTCACACCGTTGGAGATGAGAATAAACGAGCCGACGAGCGCAATCGACGGGAAGAGCCACGCCGTGAGCGGGAGCGGTTTTCCGCAGGCCGCTAAAACGATGAAAACTATGAAAGCAGCAATCGAAACCGCCGCGCCGAAAACGCCCGTTTTTCCCGAGAGTTTCAAAACTTTCGGGCTATAAGGAACGGTGCTTTGCTCGGCGAACTTAATCATTTTTTTGAGCGTGAATTTCGTTTCGCCGGCTTTTCTCTCGTCTCTGTCGAATTCCACGGAGGTTTGTTTGAAGCCCACCCACGCCACTTCCGTGCGGAGCGAGCGGCTTCTTTCGGGGAGAGCGAGAATGGCGTCGATTACTTTTCTGCCGTAAAGTTTGAATTCGCCAACGTTTTTGGGAATATCGAGTTCCGAAAGTTTGCGCGTGAGGTTAATCCAGATAGCCGACGAGGCTTTTTTGAAGAGAGATTCCTTTTTGCGGATTTTCCTGACGCCGTGAACCACGTCGTAACCCTCGCGCCATTTTTCAATCATTTCGGGAAAGATTTCGGGCGGGTCTTGAAGGTCGGCGTCAATCAGAATAGCAGCGTCGCCGGAGCAGTTTTCAAGTCCGCAGTAAAACGCCGCCTGTTGCCCGAAATTTCTCGAAAAACTAACGCATTTTAAGCGTTCGTCTTTTTTGCAGTGCTCGGAAATAATTTCAAGGCTTTTGTCCCTGCTTCCGTCGTCCACCGCTATGATTTCAAACGGCAAGCCGATTTTTTCCATTATCGGCACGACTCTTTCATAAAACGCCGGCAGACATTCTTCCTCGTTAAAAACCGGCGTGATAACGCTTATGACGGGTTTTTCCATACTTCCTCCGAAAGATTTTTTCGTTGATATTTTACCATTTTTACCGACAAAAGTAAACAATTATTTTTAAATTTTGCAATTTTTGAATTATATTTTGACATTTCCGCCCGAATATTATATAATGACTGAAAGAAAAGAAACGGAAGCGGAGAGAGTTATGGATTATAAAGTTAATTACGAAAATTGGATTTCGAGCGAATACCTATGTCCCGAGGGCGTTGCCGAGCTTAAAAAAATAAGCGATAACGACGAGGCTATAAAGGACGCTTTCGGCGCGGAACTCGAATTCGGCACGGCGGGTATGCGCGGAATAATCGGTTACGGAACGAACAGAATGAACGTTTACACCGTGCGCAGAGCAACGAAAGGCCTTGCGGATTTTATAAAATCCAAAGGCAAATCCGCAATGCAGAAGGGCGTTGCCATTTCTTACGACACGCGCAACAAGTCCGAGCTTTTCGCAAGAGCGGCGGCGGGCGTATTATTATATAATGATATAAAGGTTTATATGTATCCCGAACCGAGACCCGTCCCTATGCTTTCTTACGCCGTGAGAAGTCTGGACGCGTTTGCGGGAATAATGATAACGGCAAGCCATAACCCGAAGGAATACAACGGTTATAAGGTTTACGGCTCGGACGGCGCGCAGATGTCGCCCGAGGATACCGACGAGGTTGTGAAATACATTTCCGCCGTCAACGATTATCTTTCCGTAAAAGAAACCACGATAGAATCAATCAAATCCAAAAACAATCCGCCGCTTTTCGTGGTTATAAGCAAGAGTTTCCAAAACAGGTACTACGAGGAACTCGTAAGGCTTTCTCTTTCTAAAAAAGCCGTCAAAAAGGTGGGAAAACATCTCAAAATAGTTTACACGCCCGTTCACGGCAGCGGTTACGTTCCGGTTATGACCATTTTGAAAAAAATCGGAATCAAACCCACGGTCGTGGAAGAGCAAGCCGTTCCCGATATTAACTTTTCCACGGTGCAAGTTCCTAACCCCGAATTTAAGGAAACGCTTTCAAAGGGCATTGCCCTCGCAAACAAAATCAAAGCCGACGTCGTTTTCGGAACTGACCCCGATTGCGACCGTTTGGGCGTTGCGATAAGAAACGACGAGGGCGAATTCGAGGCTCTCACGGGCAACCAGACGGGCATATTGCTACTCGATTACGTTCTTCAAAGGCTCAAAGCCGAGGATAAGCTTCCCGCAAACGGAGTCGTTGTAAAAAGCTTCGTTTCCACGGGTATGGCAAAGCTTATCTGCAACAATTATAACGTCGAACTCGTCGAAACGCCGGTCGGATTTAAGTTTATCGGGGAGAAGATAAAGGAATACGAGCGCACGGGCGAGAAGGAATTCATTTTCGGCTTCGAGGAGAGTTGCGGTTATCTTCGCGGCACGCACGCGAGGGATAAGGACGCCGTCGTTGCGAGTATGCTTTTCGCCGAAATGACCTGTTATTATAAATTTATCGGCAAGGGCGTTTATCAAAGACTTTGCGAAATTTACGAGCAGTACGGCTACGTTCTCGACGAAACCGACAGCGTGAAATATTCGGGGCTTAACGCGATGAGCGAAATGAACGCCGCGGTGGAAAAAATGCGCGAAAAGAAGATAACGAGCGTGGGAATTTACTCCGTTTGCGGAGTTCGCGATTATCTTTCCGGCGTCAGGACGTCCGACGAGGGCGAAACGAAGCTCGATATAAAAGGCGTAAATTGCGTTTATTACGAACTTTTAAGCGGCGGGTTCATATGCCTGCGCCCGAGCGGCACCGAGCCGAAACTCAAAATATATTATTCGATTAAGAGCAAGGATAAGGCTTTTGCCGAAAAACAACTCGCGGAGCTTAAAACCGATTTTATGAAATTGCTTGAA
>CALDMH010000042.1 GCA_937915565.1 uncultured Clostridia bacterium
TTTTGCTCTCTCGGCGGAATGACTCGTTACGTTCGTTCCGCAATGATAGAAGCTCTTTCTATGGACTGCATAAGAACGGCGAGAGCAAAGGGTTTAAAAGAGAAAACCGTTATTTACAGTCACGCATTCAGAAACGCGCTTATTCCCATAATTACGCTCGTGGTAGGTTGGTTCTTGGGTATTTTCTCGGGTTCGCTCATTATCGAATCGATTTTCGGCCTTAACGGTATGGGTACTCTTATGATAAAAGCCCTTCAACCCGTCGATATGGATTTGATGCTTTTCCTGCAAATGTTCTACGTTATAGTCTCTTTGCTCGGAAACCTTCTTATAGACCTTGCTTACGGCCTTGTCGACCCGAGAGTCAGAGTAAATAAATAAAAGGAGAAACGGAAATGGAAGAAAATAAGGATTTAAAAGAATTAAATCAGGCTGCTCCCGAATCTCCCGAAAACGAAAAAAAGCCTTGTGTTTTTCTTGAAAAAACGAAGAAGGTTTTAAAAACCGTCGGCTCGTGGTTCGTTCGTATGTTTATGGGCGCAAGTAAGGTTTTTGCGAAGGATTCAGAGAAAAAGAATTCCGATAAGAAAGAGCAGGGAAACAACGAAAACAAACAAGACGCCAAATTCGAGGTTGAAAAAATCGTCAGCCCGGGAAAACAGGCTTTAATAAGCTTTTTCAGACGCCCTTTGGCGGTTGTCGCTTTATGTGTAGTCGTAGGAATGTTTTTGTTCGTTTTCATAGGTCCGCTTTTTATGCCTACTTACAGCGACAGTTACACGTCCACAACGCAGGCAAATTTAAGGCCGACTTTGTCAATGCGCTCTATTCCTTCAAAACTTAAAAACGACGTTAAAGAAATCAGCTCAAACAGTTTCTTCACCGTAGGTTTATCAAACGAAGGTAAGGTGTTCGTTTGGGGTATTTCAAAATTATCCGTATTGAAAATCGACCTCGGAGATATTCCCGAAGAAGTCGAAAACAGTAAAATCGTTCACGTTGCCGCGGGAACGGACCATATTATCGCCGTTTCGGAGGAAGGTAAGGTCTACGCTTGGGGTAATAATAAACTCGGTCAATACGTTAAAGACGAAGCCGACCTCGAAGAACAAATGAAGAACGACGGTATCGAGGTTATGCCCGAAGAACTTCGTAACGGAACTATTCCTGCCGACCAGATTAAAAAAGTAACGTGCGGCACGCAGGCTTCGGCAATTTTGATGAACGACGGCACGCTTTACATTTGGGGTAATGCGAAAACGTATTTAAATTTAACAAAATTTAAAGGTAAAAAATTCCACGATATAGCATTTACGCTTACGAGCGTCGTTGGGGTGTCGGAAAATAAGAAAACTTTATTCACCGGCACGAGCGGTTTGTTCGACCAGCTTAAATTTACTATGGATGGTGGAGCTGCGGCTCAAAACCTCGTTATCGGTAAAAAAACAATCGATTCTATTGCAACTACAAATTCCTCGGTTTGTGTTGTGTTAGACGACGGAACAACGGTTTTCGGCGGCACGATTACGTCTGATTATATTGTTAAAAAACCTTCCGTCAACAAAAAAGATAAAATAGTTAAAGTAAGCGGCGGCGTAGGGCATTATATTGCCATAACCGAAAGCGGAAAAGTGCTCGCTTGGGGCGACAACACTCACGGCCAGTGCGATATTTCCGCCGAAAACGCTTCAAACTGCTTTGCGGGAGCTTATCAATCTTATTCGTTCGATAATGACGGAGATTTCGATAAATCCGCAGGATTAAAGGGTTATATTTTCGGAACGGACGCCAGAGGCGCAGACGTGTTCAAACGTCTTATTTCGGGCGGAAAAATGACTCTTACGATAGGTGCGGTTGCCGTTATTATTTCCACGGTAATAGGTATAATCGTCGGTTGTATTTCCGGTTACTTCGGCGGTTGGGTCGATATGCTTTTGATGAGGCTCACCGAAATCGTTTCCGCAATACCTTTCCTTCCTTTCGCGATGATTTTGTCGGCGTTGATGGCTCAATCAACGATGGAAGAAAACGCGAGGATATTCCTCATAATGGTTATTCTGGGCGTTCTGTCCTGGACGGGACTTGCAAGGCTCGTTCGCGGACAGGTGTTATCAGCTCGTGAAAACGAATACGTTACCGCCGCAAAGGCAATGGGCGTTAAGGAAACGAAAATTGCTTTCAAACATATTTTACCGAACGTTATTTCTATAATAATAGTAACGCTCACGCTCGATTTTGCGGGCTGTATGCTTACGGAATCGTCGCTTTCGTTCCTTGGTTTCGGCGTGCAATATCCAAAGCCCACTTGGGGTAATATGCTTAACGCGACGAAGACTTTAACTATAATCGGTAATTTCTGGTGGCTTTGGGTGTTCCCCGGGTTATTCCTTGCGATAACCACGATATGTATCAACATCGTCGGCGATACGTTAAGAGACGTGCTTGACCCGAAATCAAGCGCAGAAAGATAAAAGGAGGCGCGTTAAAATGGCATTACTTGAAGTTAAGCATTTGCATACTTTTTTCAAAACGAGAAAAGGAATCGTTAAAGCCGTAAACGACGTGTCTTATTCTCTCGAACCTGGGAAGACAATAGGAATAGTCGGAGAATCCGGTTCCGGCAAGAGCGTTTCCGCAATGAGTATTTTAAGGCTTTTGGACGGAAACGGGTATATCGATTCCGGCGAAGTTCTTTTTGAAGGCGAAGACCTTACGAAAATGAAGATAAACGACCTTTATAAGGTCAGAGGAGATAAAATATCGGTTATATTCCAAGAGCCGATGACTTCGCTTAACCCCGTATTTACGGTGAAAAAGCAAATCGCCGAACCGTTTATCGTTCACCGCGGAATGAAGAAAAAGCAGGCCGAGCAGGAAGTAATAAAAATGCTCGAAGCCGTGCAGATACCGAACCCCGAAGCCGTTGCTAATCAATATCCGCATCAGCTTTCCGGCGGAATGCGTCAGCGCGTTATGATAGCTATGGCTTTGGCTTGCAGACCCAAAATTCTTATTGCCGACGAACCTACGACGGCTCTCGACGTTACGATTCAGGCGCAAATTCTTCGCCTTATGAACGATTTGCAGCGTGAAAACGGAACTTCCATAATCTTTATCACGCACGATTTAGGCGTTATAAACGAAATGGCGGACGACGTTGTCGTAATGTATTGCGGGCAGGTCGTTGAGCAATCTTCGGCAAGAGTTATTTTCACTAATTGCAAATATTCGCACCCGTACACGGAAGGTCTTATGTATTCCATTCCGAGGCTCGAGGACACTTCAAAACGCCTTGAACCGATTCCCGGCGCAGTTCCGCACCCGTTGGCTTTGCCGAAGGGTTGTAAGTTTGCGCCGCGTTGCAAATATTGCACGCAAAAGTGTATAGACGAAGAGCCGCCGCTTACCGAAGTCGTTAGCGGGCAGTCAATCAGATGTTTTTATCCGGAAAAGGAGGAGAGAAGAAGTGCAGAACACAAAGAAAAAGTTGTTGTCTATAACTAATTTAAAGAAATACTTCCCTATCGCAAAATCTTCCGTTTTCCAAAAAGAAAAACTTTACGTTAAAGCGAACGAGGATATTAGCATCGATATTTACGAAGGCGAAACTTTCGGACTTGTTGGAGAATCCGGTTGCGGTAAGTCTACGCTTGGCAGGGTAATTCTTCAACTTTACGAGCAGACCGCCGGAAACACTTTGTATTACGGAAGGTCGAGAGCGGAAATTGCGCCTAATTACGTTAAAAAGACGCTTTCCGCGCCCGAAAAATATCTCAATTTGTATAAAGAAGCCGTAGCCAAAGCCGAAAAACTTACGGCGCAGGTGGAGGCCGAAGGAGAGAACGCTTCGTTTTTCCTTTTGCAGGAAAAGAATCTTGCCGACGCAAATGCGAAATCCGCGCTTATGAACGTCGCAAAGATTCTCGGAGGACTTATCACTCTTGACGCAAGCGAAATGAAAGAAGGGGCGACGATTCTTTTAAGGCAACACGAAGAACTCGTTAAAATCGAAAAATTAAATCGTAAGCTTACGGAAACGGAAGCGAGCATCGATATATACGAATCGAAAAAATTGAAGGAATCCGGCGAAAATTCCGACGCCAAAGCAGTTGCCGCGGATAATTCCGTTTTAAAGAGATTATACGAAAAGAAAGAAAAAATCATTGCGGAAATATCCTCGCTTCACGTTGCGGAGGATAATCTTCAACAACAAATCGACGCCATAAGAGCAAAGCATAAGGACGAGGAGGAATTCCAAAAGTACGAAGCGATGCTCGATAGCGGAATCGACCTTGCAAGGCTTAAATATAACGAAATCAGGCGTTTGAGAAAGGATTTGCAGATAGTCTTCCAAGACCCGTATTCTTCGCTCGACCCGCGTATGACAATCGGTCAGATAATCGAAGAAGGGCTTGTAACTCACAAATATTTCAGGCACGGCTCGCCCAAAATGAAGGAATATATTCTTAAAGTAATGCGCGATTGCGGACTTCAAGATTATATGCTGCATCGTTATCCGCACCAGTTTTCGGGCGGACAAAGACAAAGGGTTTGCATTGCGAGAGCTCTTGCCGTAAAACCGAAATTCGTTGTTTGCGACGAATGTGTATCCGCGCTCGACGTTTCCATTCAATCGCAAATCATAAATCTTCTTCTCGAACTTAAAGAAAAAGAGAATTTAACGTATTTGTTCATTTCTCACGATTTGTCGGTCGTAAGATATATTTCCGACAGAATCGGCGTTATGTATCTCGGAAATCTCGTTGAACTTGCGTCTTCCGAAACGATATTCAAAGACCCGAGACACCCTTACACCGTCGCGTTGCTTAGTTCTATCCCGACGACCGACCCCGACGATTTGAATAAGGAAAGAATAATTCTCGAAGGAAATATTCCCAGTCCCATTCGTCCGCCGGAAGGCTGCAAATTCCACACGCGTTGTTTTATGGCGTGCGACAAGTGTAAGAGAGTTCCGCCGCCGCTCGTTGAAATCGAGCCCGAGCATTTCGTGGCTTGCCACTTTGCCGAAAGAAAGCTTGACGAAAACGGAAATTATCTTTTCGATATGCCGAAGACCGAAAGAAAATCTTCAAAACTTGCGGAACTCGTAGTTTCCGAAGAGGAGTAATAAAGTTGTTTTTTCGTAAAAAATTAAAAAAGTATAAAGACGGCGATGAAAAAAAACTTCAAGCCGACATAGAAAAGGAAGGCGGACTTGAAAAGAACGATTTCGCAGCTATGGTTATCGCCGCGTTGACGACGATTGTTCCGGTTTGCTTGCTCGTTCTTCTCGGTTTGTGCCTTCTCACGATGCTTTTATTGAATATTTTATAAGAGTTCGCTTTAACTTTTTATTTGTTTACGTTTTTAAATGCGGCAAAGAGAATTTCTCTTTGCCGCATTTGCATTAGAAAGAAGCAATAAAGAAACAATAAGTAAGCCCTCCGCGAAATTTTTCGCGGAGGGCTTACTTAAAATATAGCCAAATAAATCAAGCTTTTAATTGTTTAATTACGTTTTTAACTTTGTCGCAGATGTTTTCTACGGTAAAGCCGAATTTTTCGAGAAGCGCGGGGAATGGTGCGGACGCGCCGAAGGTCGTCATACCGACGACGTCGCCGTCAAGGCCGACGTATTTATACCAGCATTGCGTTGCGCCGGCTTCCACGGCAACTCTCGCTCTGACGGAGGAGGGCAAAACGCTTTCCTTGTACTTTTTAGGCTGTTTTTCAAAAAGTTCGAGGCAAGGTGCGGAAACGACTCTTACGTCGATGCCCTCGGCTTTAAGAGCCTCTTTGGTTCTCATTGCAAGTTCCACTTCCGAGCCCGTCGCAATGATTATGGCGTCGGGGCGTTTTTTATCCGAATCGGAAAGGACGTATGCGCCTTTAAGCGCGTCCTCGCCGGAATTTTCGTATTGGGGAAGGTTTTGCCTTGTGAGAACGAGACAGGTCGGCCCTTTGTCCGTAAGAGCGGAAATCCAAGCGTAAGCCGTTTCTTTTCCGTCCGCAGGGCGGAAAACTTTCATTCCGGGGATTGCGCGCAGCCCTGCAAGTTGTTCAACGGGCTGGTGCGTCGGGCCGTCCTCGCCGACGCCTATCGAATCGTGGGTGAGAATATAAGTCACGTTTTGTTTCATCAGCGCGGAAAGACGCATAGCGTTCTTCATATAGTCCGAGAAGATGAAAAACGTCGCGCAGTACGGGCGAAGTCCGCCGTGAAGAGAAATACCGTTGCAAATCGCCGACATAGCGTGTTCTCTTATTCCGAAATGGAAGTTCGAGCCGCCGCGGTTATCGGGAGAATAATATTCCCTGTTTTTCATAAGCGATTTATTCGAGGGGGCAAGGTCTGCGCTGCCGCCCACGAGGTTGGGAATTATTTTTGAAAGTTCATTTAAAACCTTGTAACTCGTATTTCTCGTAGCTTCGGGCTTTGAAAACTCGAAAAGCTGTTTTTCGTTGAGTAAATCGGGGGTTTTACCGGAAAGGTATTCAAGGAATTTATCCGCAAGTTCGGGGTATTCCTTTGAATAAGCGTCGAAAAGCTTTTCCCATTCTTTTCTTATTCTTCTGCCCCTCGTTATATATTTGTGGAGATGTTTTCTGACTTCTTCGGGAACGGTGAAAGGAGGATAATCGTAACCGAGATTTTTGCGGAGAGCCTTAACGCCCTCTTCGCCGAGCGGCGCGCCGTGAACGTCTGCCGTTCCGGCCTTTGGCGAGCCGTAACCTATAACCGTTCTTACGACGATAAGCGACGGTTTCGTCGCTTCTTTTTTGGCTTTTGCAATGGCTTTTGAAATAGCGTCTATATCGTTGCCGTCCGCAACGTAAAGAACCTGCCAGCCCTGCGCTTCGTGGCGTTTGCCCACGTCTTCCGTAAACGCTCCGTCCGTGTCGCCTTCTATGGTGATATTGTTTTTATCGTATAAAACGATGAGTTTTCCGAGTTTAAGCGTTCCTGCGAGGGAAGCGGCTTCGTATTCGATGCCTTCCATAAGGCAACCGTCGCCGCAAAGAGCGTAAGTGTAATGGTCGATTAAATTATATCCGGGTCTGTTGAAAGTCGCCGCAAGGTGCGTTTCGGCGATTGCCATACCAACCGCGTTTGCGATGCCTTGTCCCAAAGGACCGGTGGTCGTTTCAACTCCCGGGGTCATTCCGTATTCCGGATGTCCGGGGGCTTTTGAGCCGAGTTGACGGAAGTTTTCGATTTCCGTCATAGGTAAATCATAGCCGAAAAGGTTTAAAAGAGAATAGAGAAGCATCGAGCCGTGGCCGGCGGAAAGAATAAATCTGTCCCTGTCCGTAAATCCCGGGGCTTTCGGGTCGAATTTCAGGTGTTTGGAAAAAAGCGCGTAAGCAATCGGCGCGCTTCCGAGCGGTAAACCCGGATGGCCGGATTTTGCTTTTTCGATTGCTTCTGCGGAAAGAACTCTTATTGTGTTTACGGCAAGTTGATTTACGTCCATTTACTTCTCCTTTCTTAAACAGGCGCATTATTAGCGAACGCCTGCGATTACGAAACATAAAATTTCATAAAACATTATACATTTTTCGTTTTATTTTTTCAAGTGAATTAAAGCTTCTTTCGCCTTATTTCGTAAATTCTTTCAAATTAAATATCGGTCGCCCTTTAATTTCGCTCAATGCTCATATTATCGCTTTACAATTATCAAAAAAAAGATTATAATCTTTATTATCTATACTTATAACCGCGAGGAATAATTTTTGCGGCCGGAGAATGAACGATGTTAGTAAGAAATTTGCTCGGAGCAAGATTTAAAGAAACACCGAAAGATTGCGTTATCGCAAGCCACGCTCTTATGACGAAGGGCGGATATTTTAAATATTTAAGCACGGGTTCGTATTCGCTTTTCACGCCTACGAAAAGAATTACGGCAAAAATTGAAAAGATTTTAAGAGAGGAAATGGATAGAATCGGCGGGCAGGAAGTTTTGTTTCCCGTCGTAATGCCCGCGTCCTTATGGGAGGAATCGGGAAGATATACGAGCATCGGCAGCGAAATGGCTCGTTTTACCGATAGAAACGGTGCGAAAATGGTTCTCGGAATGACTCACGAAGAGGCCGCCGTTCATTTAGCGAGGGATACTGCGGCTTCATATTCCGATTATCCCTTTATGATTTATCAGATACAAACCAAGTTCCGCGACGAACCGAGAGCGAGAGGCGGACTTATAAGAGTGAGAGAATTCACTATGAAGGACGCGTATTCCTTCCACACTTCGCAGGCCGACCTCGAAGAGTATTATCAAAAGTGTTACGAGGCCTACGTCCGTATTTATAAAAGGGTAGGCGCGAAGAACGTTATCGCCGTCAAGAGCGACAGCGGTATGATGGGCGGAAGCGTTTCTCACGAATTTATGCTTTTAAC
>CALDMH010000043.1 GCA_937915565.1 uncultured Clostridia bacterium
TCCCAGTAAAAGAAGTTTTTAAAAAGCGTACTCGCGCACGGCGTGGTGTACGGCGCGGGCATTTTAAACCAAGAGCCGTCGCTATCCGTGCTTGGGTAACGTATCGTGTTTTTCCAATTTTCGTTTATATATTCTTTCGTTGTTTTTTTCATAAGCCAGTTTCAATAACGACAAAAATTCCGCCGCCGGTCGAAAGCTCCGTTTCAAATCTTCCGTCCGTTTCAAAATTCGCTTTTTTTCCGAAATCGGAAATGACGGAAATTTTTGAAAATCGGCCGTTTATTCGTATTTTATTTTTAACGTTTTTCGAAGGGTCTGTGTAGTTTACGAACATATAGCCCGACTTCTTACCTTTTTTGAACCTTCCGACAATCAAATCGTATTCCGAAAAAACCTCTATTTTTTCATCTCTTTCAAACGACGATTTTGCGTCGATTATCGCCCTTGCGTTATCGCAAAAAACGCTCCCGCCCACGCAATAACCGCCTGTCCAAGAGAACTTGCACACCTTTTTTATAAGCGGCAAAGCCGAATCGTTGGCTTTTTTCACAATATCGTAAATACGCTCCGTTCCGTCCGTTCGCATAATGCCTTCCATTCTACCGCAGAACGAACGATAACAGAAAAATTCAAACAATTTAGCTCCCAACGCCGCGCCTGCGTAAAGTTGCAAGGTGATTTCCGCCGCAGAATAAATATCCCTGTGCCTCGGCTCGTTCTCGGCTTTCATAGAATGGGCGTGAAAAGCCTGAATGCAAATTCCGAACGTTGCGAAATTCTCTTTTGAAACGCTGTCGTTGTATTTTTTCGTTACGGTCGCGCCAGTGAAGAGGTCTTTTAAGTACGAACTTTCCATATACCCTTCGCCGACGAAAGGATAACTGTCGAGGCAAAGACTTCTTCCGCCGCCATCGAGTTTTCTCAACACTTTATCCGCATAGGCGGTTAAAAAATCGGCGTAATCGTAAATTTCGTTTCCCGATGGGAAATAATGGTCGTAACTCTCGCTCGGAACGTGGTTTACGTGGAAAAACGCCTCCGGATAATACTTATTTTTCCATTCCGCGATTTTCACGAGCTTATCGAACGAAGCGAACTTCTCTTTATCCTTGTGCGCCCACCGCCACGGCATTTCCTTTAACGTGCGCATATACGGCTCATCGGCGGCGTAAAATCCGACGACGCGCGGAAAAGCCGAAAACTCGTCCGTAACGCTTCTCTTTTCGATTTCGTACTCGCTGCCGTAATTCGACGACTTTTTGGGCTCCGGGTTGTCGAAATAATCCTCGTCGTTATACATATTGCGGATTATGACGTCAAGCCCCGAATCCGAAACGTTTTTTATCGCCGTTTTATATTCTTCCGTAATTTTCCCGCCGACGGTAAATTTCACGTCGTCCTCGGTGAGAACGAAAGCCGTAAATCCGAGTTTCTTATACTTCCGTATTTCGCTTACGGAAAGAGGATTCGGCGGCAAATCCGCAAAAACGATACACTCGTCTCGTTTAACTTTTTTCAATGACATATAAATTTACTCTTTAAGCGGAAGTTACCGACCAGGAAGTTCCGTCGAATAAAAACGTGTAATTTTTATCGAGAACGTAAGCTTTTCCGTTTGTAAAACCCCAAACCGAGCCTTGCGGCAACACGAACGTTTGCCCTGCGGAAAATTCCGAATTGAAATGGAACGAGAGGATTATCGTTCCGTTATCGTTGTTCATTCCTATCCAGCCTATTTGCTGATACTTATTTGCGCTTTGGTCGATATGGCAGCCGTCGGCACTTGCCGTAAAACTCGAACAAGGCGTGTCGGACGGAAGATTCGTGCTTACCTGAATGAGCTTATTCGTCCCGTATTTATACGAAAATTCAATCGACGCGACGTCCGTCCAGACCTTTCCGTCCCATTTTTTGTTGAATTCTTCGTTTAAAACGATTGCCACGTTATTATAATAAATTATCGCGCCTTTCTTTATCGTAAGAACTTTGTTTTTATGATTGACGTTGTTTAACGTAATCGTTTTATTGTTCTTGTAACCGAGAACGGAATATCCTTCCGCCGCCGAGCCGTCGATGAGAATTTCGGCTACGATTCCGAGTTCCGTGTTATCCGCATCGCAACCGAAATCGTAAACGGAGAACTGCACGAGACTGTCCGCCGTGTATCCGACTTTAAACGTTTCTTCGCCCGCGTAAACCAGCCACCTGTCGGAAACGAAAACGTAATTTTGCGCTTCCGTGAAAGCGTAATACGCGCCGCCCGAATAAATAACCGAACCCTGCTCTATCGTTAAAATATCTCCGTTTACGGGGTTATGCCCGATTGTTTCAAAATGAAGAACTTTCGCGTCGGCAAAATATTTCACCGTCGAAAAAGCGTAACTTTGCCCGTTCATCGTCGCTTTAACGTAATCTGCGGAAACCTCGCCGTCGGCAAACGAAAGTTCTATATTCGTCTGGATATAAGCCGCCGCCGAACCTCTGTATTCAAGTTGACCGATACTTCCCGCAAGCGGTTTCCATTCGCCGCCGACAAACGTTATCGACAAATCGTTGCCGATGACGATATATTTTCCGTCTACGATAAGGACGGAATTTTTCCTGACGGAAACCACCGATATAGCCGTGCCGACGCCGGCAAACGATTCGGACGACACGATCAATACGCCGTTTTCAAATTTAGCCGTAAATTCGGGCGTTTTGCCGTTTACCGTTATGATAAATTTCGATACGTCGATATTTTTTCCGTCCGTTATCGACAACGCGAATTTTACGTTGGTTTCGTCAGAGCTTTCCGCAACGGAAATTTCGCTCGCTTCGGGCAGGTCTTTAACCGTACTCCATTTATCCGAAGCCTCGTCGTAAATCATATTGAAATTACTGCCGAGAACGAACGCCTTGCCGTTTGCGTAGAAAATCGTTCCCGCTTTTATGGTGATAAGTTTTCCCGCGTGGTTGAATTCCTGAATACAAAGTACGGTTTTGTTCGGGTAAGTCTGAACGCTGTATTCCGTGGTTTTAACGCCGTCGAGATAAATATCTCCGTCGACAAAAACCTTGGACTGGTCGCTCACTCCGAAATCGTAAATATTCGCAAACTGAATAACCGTAGCCGTGTAATGAGCAAACGCGGTAACGTTCTTTTCGCCCGCATATCTCATCCAGCCGCCGCTCGTTAAAATAAGTTCAACCGAAATATCGTAAAATTTGCCGTCGCCTTCGATATATCCGTCGGAAGCAATCGAAACGACCGTTCCGATTCCGATTTCGACACCCGAAAGGTCGATTTTTATTTTTCCGCCTTCAAGCGTAATATTTCCTGCGGAAATAGCGGCTTCTCCGACGGTAACGGAAAGTTTCGTGAGCGCGGCGTTGCCCGAAATATCGTTATTAACGCCGAGTTCGATAAGATTTTCGTCGCCGTCTACGGAAACCATTCCGTCCGATTTAAGGAATATCTTGTCGAAAGTAAGTTTAACGCTCTCGATTGCAGGTCTTCCGCCTCCGCCGAAGATAAACTGCAAGCCTGAAAGCTTTTCATATTCGTAATTGCTTAAATTAAGCGAAATTTCAACGTTTTCTCCCGCGTCCTTGGCATTGAAAATTCCGGAAGCAAGCAGAGACTTTCCGTTATAATCGTAAACTCTCAACAACTCGAATTTCGTCGTTTCGAGAACGAATTTCACAACGAGATATTCGGCGTTTTCAACGTTTACCGCTTCGGGGAATAAAAATCTCACGCCCGTGCAAATGCCGAAAGGCCCTTTGCCGATTTCGAGTTTATACCCGCCGCCGTAAGCAAGTTCGCCTTTTATATACGAGGGAGCGTAACCTGCGTTATCGGTGTCGTTGGAAAAATTAAGATTGCCGTCGAACGACTCGCCGTATAAAACGTCGTCGAAGGAAGCGACGGTGTTGTCGCTCGCTTTAAGTCCGTAAACAGCCGAAGCCTCGACTCCGTTAAGATATAAACAATCGTCGCCTAATGCCGAAACCTTAACCGAACCTTTGCCGTCGCCGAGCGAAATTTCCGTTTTGTCGGTGAATTTCGTTTCGCCGCTTACCGTTACGTTATAACCGCTCGCGTTTGCAACGGCAGTCCATTTCGCGGTTTTGTTTTCCACGGTTATTTCCGGCGTTCCGAGTTTTTCCGCTATCGTTATTCCGTCGATATAAACCGTCATTTCCGTTAAGGAAGAATCCGTTCTCGTAAATACGAGTTGCAGTCTTTCTTCCTCGCCGTTTAAATTGAGTTCGAGATTTTTCGCAACGTCGGCGGAGATATAATAGGTTTTCCATTTGCCGACTTCGATTCCGTTTACGTTCGTCATAAGCGCTCTTTCCGCGCTGTCGTCCTCGCGGAAAGCAACGTTGTTTCCGCAGAAAATAACGTAATCGGAAAGCCCTTCGCTTGCAACGAACATTCTCACGGCGAGATATTTACCGCGCAAATCGTCCGCGGAATACTTCTTCGCGAGTTTTAAGCTTATATTATTTCTGTTCGAGCCCGAACCGTTGAATCCGAGATTGAGTTTGACGACGCCGTTTGCGCCCTCGAAACTTTCGAGCCACTCTTCTTTAAAATTGTCTTTAACGTTATAAAGCGAATTAGCGTCGCCCTCTTTGATATAATTGAGGTAACCCTCTTCGCCGAAATCCGCAAGATAACCGTTTTCGAGCGACGAATCCTGCCAATTATAGTCTTTAATTCTCCAACTGACCGAAGAAACGCTTTCGTTTTCGTAATCGTCCTTTGCCGTAACCGTATAAGTGAACACGCCGAAACGCTTAACCTTATAAGTGTTGAACATAGAGTTAAACTCCCATTCCTTATCGCCCGAACCGTCGTTAAACGTGAGTTTCACGCTCGTTTCGGATTTATCTCCGAGCGATAAATCGGTTACCTTATATTGAGGAAGCGTCTGGTCTTCCATTCCTTCCGTATAAAAAAGTCCGGACGGAACGGAAGAAAAGGTAATTTGCGGCTTAACCGTATCTTTAACTTCAAAAGAAATTTCCTTGCTCGCGGTTTTATACGAATATACTAACGTATATTTGCCCACGCCCAAAACGAACGACGGATAATCGCCCGAAATCGGCTCGCCTGCGCCTTTCAAGGTGTATTTCACGTCGAAACTTATCGTTTTTCCGCTTTCGTCTTCAACGTGCGCCGACGGAAAATTCAATTCCGATTTCGACAATTCGTAAATCTTTCCGTTTTCAAACTCCTCGTCGAGAACCAAAGAATAATTCTTCGTTTCGGAAGTTTCGCCGCCGAAACAGGACGTTATGAAAAGCGCGGAAGCGACGATACATAAAAGCGTTAAACAAACAAAAACGATTCTTTTCATTATATTTCCCCTTCAAATTTTATTTTTTCGCGTTATACTGGGCAATCAATTCGGGCCACCTGTTCTTATAGTAAGTCAAAGTTTTGCTCTGAACCTCGGAAGATTTA
>CALDMH010000044.1 GCA_937915565.1 uncultured Clostridia bacterium
TAAATTTGCGTTTCAGTTTATTTATCATTGCAAACCTCCATATAATATCCCGCGTTGCGCGAAGCTTTTATCTGAACGTTTGCGCCTATCGCGGAAAGCTTTTTCCGAAGGTAGGAAATATAAACCCAAACCACGTTGATTTCGGCTTCGCTGTCAAAGCCCCAAATCTTTTCCATAATTTGTTCGGTGGATAAAACTCTCTCGGGGTTATACATAAAGTATTCGAGCAACTGAAATTCTTTGTTGGTAAGTCGATAGCCTCCCGTCGGCGAGGATAACTCGAAAGTCGTTCTGTCAAGCGATACGTTGCCGAGTTTAAGTTTTTTGTCCGTTTCCGTTTTTCCTCGGGTAATCGCTCGTATGCGAGCGAGAAGTTCTCTCGAATCGAACGGTTTCGGAAGATAATCGTTAGCTCCGAGGTCGAGCCCGAGAACTCTGTCTTCTATTTCCGATTTCGCGGTGAGCATCAAAACCGGAGTATGATTTCCTTCCGCTCTCATCTTTTTCAAAACCGTCAGTCCGTCCGTCTTCGGCATCATTACGTCGAGAACCGCAACGTCGTAATTTCCCGATTCGATATAAGAAATCGCTTCCTCTCCGTCATAAACCGCGTCGACGGAATAATTATTCTTTTCAAATATTTTAACGATGGCTTTTGAAAGTGCTTTTTCGTCTTCCGCAAGCAAAATGCGCATACCGCAAACCTCCTGATTTTTAAAACAGCATACCGCCGATTCCTTAATTGTAGTTTAAAAAACGCAATTTTAAATCGATTTATCGTCGTAATTATATCACGTTTCGTTAAATATATCAACTTAAAGAAAATTTTAAATTGGCGGACGGTGGCTATTTTTGCCGCTTGTTTCGTTTTGTCGTACGTAATATGTGCCTTGGCGGCGGGTAGTCCGGCGTTCTGGCACGCTTGGGGCCGGTTCGGTTACGGGCAATAAACACAACGGAAATAATTATGAAAGCTTTAATAATTATAGCCGCAGTTATACCGGGAATTGTCGGTATTTTTGCGATTCTTTTGCTTATCGTATGCCAGCCGAGAATAAACCGAACCTTGCCAAAACGTCGCAATTTCCGTGCTTTATGTCAAATCCTCGCTTGAAGTACGTCAAGTACGTCTTCGCTCGTCTTCACCAAAAATCATCAAAAATATCGGCGTTTTGGTTGCTTGCAAGTCCGACGGCGGGTTTTTAGGCTAAGACAAGGCACGCGAACGGGTTAATACTTGACGTATAAGCCGTGAGCGTAACGAAGTATTAGTCAAAAACACGCCGTCGGACCACGGTTCGTTTTATTCTCGGCTGGCATAATATATACGTTATTATATATGATTTCGGTTTTTTTGTAAACTTTTTTCCCGACAAACCCAAACGTTTTTATTAAAAAAACACACCAAAACCCCTTCAATCGTTTGCCGTGCCGAAAAAAAAAGTGTATAATTAAGAAAATTAAAAAAATATTCTCACGGAGGACTAATATGCCAATCGTCAATTCTAAAAAAATGTTTGAAATGGCTTATAAGGGCGGTTATGCCATAGGCGCATTCAACGTAAACAACATGGAAACCATTCAGGGAATAGTCAATGCGGGTAAAGCCCAGAACGCTCCGCTTATTCTTCAAGTTTCTTCCGGCGCAAGAAAGTACGCTAACCCCAAGTATCTTAAACACCTCGTTCTTGCCGCGGAAGAAGATTCCGGCCTTCCCATCGTTTTGCACCTCGACCACGGCGATTGTTTCGACCTTTGCAAGAGCTGCATCGACAACGGCTTCACTTCCGTTATGATTGACGCTTCCAAATACGAATTCGCGAAAAATATCGAAATGACGAAAGAAGTCGTAGCTTACGCGCACGACAGAAACGTTACCGTCGAAGCCGAACTCGGTAAACTCGCCGGCATCGAAGACGACGTTAAGGTTCATTCCGACGACGCTATGTTCACCGACCCTGACGAGGTTTACGAATTCGCAACCAAAACCGGAATCGATTCGCTCGCCATCGCCATCGGAACTTCTCACGGCGCATATAAATTCAAACCCGGGCAGAAGCCGCAACTTCGTTTCGACATTCTCGAAGAAGTCGGCAAACGCCTCCCCGGCTTCCCCATCGTTTTGCACGGCGCGTCGTCCGTCCCGCAGGAATTTGTTAAAACCGTAAACGAATTCGGCGGAAAGATGCCCGACGCAATCGGTATTCCCGAAGAAATGCTCCGCAAAGCGGCAACTATGGCGGTTTGCAAAATCAACATCGATTCCGACCTTCGTATGGCTTGCACGGCGGCTATCCGTCAGCACCTTTTCGAGCATCCCGACCATTTCGACCCCAGACAGTATCTCGGCGACGCAAGAGCAAACGTTCAAAAAATCGTTGAACACAAGCTCGTCGACGTTCTCGGCTGCGCGGGCAAAGCGGACGAATGCAGATAAAAAATCAACCAATAAAAAAAAGCGTTGCAAAACGCTTTTTTTATTGCCGTTTTATGTTTTTTGAGTAATCCATAAAAATTATTACAACTCGTTCGTGCGGGTTTTGAGCCGTTTATTTGCTTAAAAAATCCATTCCCTTAAAAATAATATCGTTGATTATATCGTCTTTTATTCCGTAATAAATGATTTTTCCTTCCCTCCTGACGCTCACCGCGCCCACCGAGCGAAGTATCCTTAACTGGTGACTGATTGTGGTTTGATTTATGCCGACCGTTAAAGCAAGGTCCGTTACGCACATTTCCGAAATCGATAACGCGCATAGGATTTTCAGACGAGTTTTATCCGAAAAAAGCGAGAAAAACCCCACAAGGTCGTCTAAAACTTCTCCGCAGGGAATATAATCGCCTGCCATTTCAAAAGTCTTTTTATCCAACACAAGCGTTGCATAGCCCATATTTCACCTCATATTCCGAATGTGATTTAATTATACTATGAGCAGGCAATTTAGTCAATGAAACATAAAATCGATTTTTGTCGCATAAGGTATAATAAAAGAGAATATTGTTTTTTCGGAGGTAATATGAATTCCAACATTGTTCTTTTAGGTTTGTTATACCTGCTGTACGCACAAGGGTACGTAAATCTCACGCAAGTTCTTCTTCTTTTGGCTCTTCTTTCGACGACCGTTTGCCCTTACGGCACGACAACCACTAATCAAAGCACCGTATTTAACACGTAAAAGTGAGCCTATAAGTCGATTATCGGCCATTTTAAATTTTCATCAAAAAAACCGCCCGTTAAAACGAGCGGTTTTAAATTGCAAGAAATCATTGATAAATCTCTTTTTTCAAAACTCCTATGAAAGGAATGTTTCTGTAAAGTCCGTCATAATCGAGGCCGTAACCGACGACGAATTCGTTGGCAACCTGAAAACCTGTGTAATCTATATGAACGGGAACTTCTCTTCTCGAAGGCTTATCCAAAAGAGCGCAAACTTTAATCGACTTCGGCGAGCGGGTTGCGAAAAGTTTCAAAAGACAGTTCATAGAAAATCCGCTGTCCACGATGTCCTCGACGATGATAACGTCTTTTCCGCCGATTTTTCCGTCAATATCCTTAATTATCTTAACTTCTCCGGAAGAATTCACACCTGCGCCGTAACTCGAAATCGACATAAAATCGACTGTGAGCGGCAAATCGATTTGCCTTACCAAATCGGTGTAAAACATCACGCTACCCTTCAAAACTCCCACAACGACGGGGTTTTTGCCGGCGTAATCCTTTTCGATTTGTTTAGCAAGCTCCGCAACTCTGTTTTTTATCTGTTCTTCGGTGATAAGCGTCTTCTCCAAAACTTCGTTGTACATCTTTTTATTGACCTCTCTTTATCTTTCGTGAAAATTATTCCGATATGCTACATTGTAACACATTTTTCGTTTCTTTGTCTACCTTTATGACGTCCGAAATTTCAATTCCGCAAATTAAAAGCACTTTTTCATCCTTTGCAAGAAGCAAAAGCTTATCGCGCTCCCTTTCCGGAATCTTTTTATCAATCAGATAATCCTTTAATTTCTTCGTTCCCCCGCCGAATTTTTTAAACGTGTCGCCAAGCCTTCTCGTCCTCAAAACCGCCCCTCGCGGAATCTTGGAAAAGTCGGCTATAAGTCGATTATCGACCCTTTTTACGTTTTTATCGACAACGATTTCAAACCTGTAAGTCTTGCCTGAAAACTCGTATTCTCCAAGCGCGAACGGAATAAAAAACTCGTCGCTTTTCGCGCTTTTATAAAGGGTAATCTTTCCGTAATCCTTAACCGCGACGATTCCTTTCGGGAGCGTCACGCTCTTCCCGTTTTCGGCGGTAGTAAGCGAAAAAACTGCTTCGGCGTGCGCTTTTTCGTAGTCCTTTTTTATTCCGAGCCTTTTCATTGCGATTATCGCCGCTCTCATAAAAACAGGCTTTGCCAGATTCTCGTCGAAACTTATCTCGCCGTTTTTTTCCTCAATCGCCTTTTCTGCAAGACTTTTCAAAAACAAATCGTCGTCTTTTAATGTGTCGGCAAAGCGTAAAATACTCTTTTCCGCCTCGGGAAACCTTTCTTTAATAAGCGGCAAAACCCGAAGCCTTATAAAGTTGCGCGTGTAATCGGTTTGCAGGTTTGTTTCGTCCACGACGTAATCGAGCCCGCGGTTTTTTAAGTAATCGTCGATTTCCGCCCGAGAAACGCCGAGCATCGGGCGAATTATCCTCCCGTTCGACGTGCTTTCGTTTATTCCCGACGCACCGAGAGCCGAAGCTCCGCGTAACAAATTAAAAAGCACCGTTTCCGCCCTGTCGTCCGAATGATGGGCGGTGGCAATCTTATCGCAAAATCCGCTTTCGATTGCCTCGTTGAAAACCTTATACCGCAAAGCGCGCGCGCCCTCCTCGGCGGAAAGCCCGTTTTCCCGCGAATACGCCGGGCAATCGACTTTCTTATAATATAAAGGCACGTTCAGCTTTTCGCAAAGATTTTTAACGAACAAACTGTCCCGTTCGGAGGTTTCGCCGCGGATACCGTGGTCCACGTTGACGGCCTTTACGGCAATGCCGAGGCGTTCCTTTGCGGCCAAAAACATATCGAGAAGACACACGGAATCCTTACCGCCCGAAATTGCAACGGCTATCGTTTCTCCGCTTTTCAATAACGATTCGTTAAGCATTTCCGCAATTCTCCTCCTTAAAACGTTCTTTGCGGCAAGGTTACGGCTCTCGTTCGTCGGTAGAGTCAGATGAAAAGGCGTTTTTCGTCTTTTCACTTAGCCGAGTAAGATTCGAACCACATCAAGCCTTAAAACCGCCTTTTCTGTCTGTTTCGGCAAATCTTTGCTTGAAGTACGAAAAGTACGTCTTCGCAAATCTTCGCCACAACCGCCTAAAAAATGCGGCTTTAAGGTGCTTCGCATTTTAGCGGCGATAAATTTAGGAAAAACAAGGCAAACGGACGCAATAATACTTTATCGTATTATAAGCGAGTTTAACGACGATTTTACAAATT
>CALDMH010000045.1 GCA_937915565.1 uncultured Clostridia bacterium
CAAAGGCTATTGCTCGGATATGACGAGAACTATGTTCTACGGCGAGCCGACCGAGGCGTTTAAAAAGGCTTACCTTGCCGTTCTCACCGCGCATATGAAGGCTGCGGAAGGGATAAAGGAAGGGATAAGCGGCAAAGAGGCGGACGCTCTTGCGAGAGACGTTCTCGATTCTCTCGGTTACGGCAAATATTTCACCCATTCTCTGGGGCACGGAATAGGCGTGAACATTCACGAATATCCCACGCTTTCGCCGAGAAGCGAAGCGACGCTTAAAAACAATATGGTTTTTTCCAACGAACCGGGGGTTTATCTCAACGGTAAGTTCGGTATAAGAATAGAGGATAGTTGTCACCTCGAAAACGGAAAATACAAAACGTTTATGAAAGACGACAAGTCGCTCGTTGTTCTCGGCGACGACGGAATAAAAAGAGAAAAGCTTTACAAATAAGAAAAGTTTAAGGAGATAATTTATGGTACTTGCAGGCGATTTAAGAAAAGGCGTAACAATCGAATACGAGGGAAAGGTTTACACCGTTGTGGACTTTCTTCACGTTAAACCCGGAAAGGGCGCGGCGTTCGTAAGAACCACGCTTAAAAACGTTGTTGAAGGCAAGACGTTGCAAATCACGTTCAATCCCACCGAAAAGTTTGAAAACGCTATCATCGAAACCAAGAAGATGACTTATTCGTATAACGACGGCGAATTCTATTACTTTATGGATGAGGAATACAATATGGAGCCCCTTACTTACGACCAGGTCGAAGAGGCTTTGAAGTGGATTAAAGAAAACGACCCCGTTACGGTTAAGTTCTATAAAGGAAAAGCCTTCTCGGTCGATTGCGAAAACTTCGTTGAGCTTCTCGTAACCGAATCCGAACCGGGAGTTGCCGGCAACACCGCAACCAACGCAACGAAGAAAGCCAAGCTTGAAACGGGCGTTGAAATTCAAGTTCCTATGTTCGTAAACGAGGGCGAGAAGATAAGAGTAGACACTCGTACCGGCGAATATATGGAAAGAGTTAAGAAATAATTATTCTGTTTTTTAGAACATTTCGGACGGCATTCGTTAAGCTATTTTTTGCCGTCCGATTTTTGCGTATTTAAAATTAACGCTTTTTTTGGCTAAAAACAAGGCGTAAGCCGCGATAAAAACAGGCGAAAACGAGGGCGTAATTTGCAAAAAAACGGGCGAAAACAAGGCGTAATTCGCAATAAAAAAACGGACAAAATCGGGAGTTTAAGATGAAAAGCGTATTTATAACGGGCGGCGCGGGCGGAATAGGCGAAGCCGTTTGCGAGGAGTTTGCAAAAAACGGCTATTACGTCGGCGTAGGGTATAACGGCTCGGAAAGCGCGGCGGAGGAAATTGCAAAAAAAACGGGTGGATTGGCTGTGAAAATCGACGTTACAAACGCCGAATCCGTTTTAAAAGCCGTGGACGGTTTTGCAAAAAAATGCGGCAAGATAGACGTTTTGGTAAATTGCGCGGGCGTCGCTCTTCCGATAAAAACCGTGCTTGACGTAACGGAAGCCGAGTTCGACAAAGTGTTCGACGTCAATATGAAAGGCGTATTTCTCGTTACGAAAAGCGTCGTTCCGCATATGCTCGAAAACGGCGGAGCAATCGTAAACGTTTCGTCGATGTGGGGCGTTTCGGGCGGCTCGTGCGAGGCTGTGTATTCCGCGTCGAAGGCGGCGGTTATAGGCTTCACGAAAGCTCTTGCCAAGGAACTTGCCGAAGCGAAAATACGAGTAAACGCCGTTGCGCCGGGATTTATCGAAACGAAGATGAACGGCGCGTTTTCCCCTGCGGACAGGGAACTTATAAAAGAGGATATTCCGCTCAAAAGATTCGGTTTACCGAGCGACGTTGCGAAGTCCGTTTTATTCCTTGCCGAAGGCGCGGATTTCGTCACCGGAGCAACGCTTAACGTATCCGGCGGGGAAGTGATTTAACGAAAGTCGGCAAGTTTTGCCGAGTGGCTGACGAAAAAAACGAAAAAAAAGGGAAAAACGCTAAAAGAGTTGAATAATATTTATGTCGGGAGTTGTATGAAAGAGAGAACGTTTTTAAAAGAAAAAGAGTTTTTTTCCCCTTATGCAACCTTTTCGAATAAAACGAAAGGGCGTTTAAAGTATGAAGAACCGTGCCCTATGCGCACGGATTTTCAGCGTGACAGGGACAGAATTATTTATTCCAAGGCGTTTCGCAGGTTAAAAAACAAAACGCAGGTTTTCTTCTCGCCGGAGGGCGACCATTATATGACTCGGCTCACGCATACGCTCGACGTTGCGCAAATAGCCCGCTCCATAGCTCGTTGCCTTGATTTAAACGAGGATTTGGCGGAGGCAATCGCGCTCGGTCACGATTTGGGGCATACCCCTTTCGGTCATTCGGGCGAGAGAGTTCTTGCGGAACTCAACCCCAAAGGCTTCGAGCATAACGTTCAGTCGCTCCGCGTCGTGGACGTTTTGGAGGACCTTAACCTCACTTACGAGGTCAGGGACGGCATTTTACAACATAAAAAAAGCGGAAACCCGCATACTCTCGAAGGTAAAATCGTTTCGCTTTCCGATAGAATAGCGTATCTCAATCACGATATAGACGACGCCGTGAGAGCGGGAATAATCACCGAAAACGATTTGCCGAAAGAAGAAGTGGAAATTCTCGGTTCGTCCTCGCGCGAAAGAATAAACAATATGATAACGTCGATTTATAAGCAGTCTTACGGTAAAAACGACGTCGTTATGGAAGCGGAAAAAAAGGAAGCCACCGAGAAACTCCGCGATTTTATGTTTAAAAACGTTTATATAGTTCCCGCGGCGAGAGCGGAAGAGGGAAGAGCGGGGGCGATGATTTCCCAAACGTACGCTTATTTTAAGCAAAACAAGGATAAATTGCCCGATTTTTATAAAAAACTTCTCGACGATTACGACGAGGACACCGTCCTTTGCGATTATTTGTCGAGTATGACGGACAGGTACGCCGTTTATTTGTTTGAAGAATTGTTCGTGCCTAAAAATTTTATTTTGAGATAGTGAAAAAATGGCTTTCGACGAAAAGTTTATAGAGGAATTAAAACTTAAAAACAATATAGTCGATATAGTCGGGAAGTATTGCGTTTTAAAAAAACGCGGCAGCAGTCATTGGGCGTGTTGTCCGCTCCCCGGGCATTCGGAAAGAACTCCGTCGTTCACGGTAAACGAGGCGGGGCAATTTTTCAAGTGCTTCGGATGCGGCAGAGGCGGCGACGT
>CALDMH010000046.1 GCA_937915565.1 uncultured Clostridia bacterium
CAATGGAACGCTGCGGCTAAAACGGTGCTTTTGCTTCTTATGTTCGTCGGCGGCTGCGCCGGTTCGACGGCAGGCGGAATTAAAGTTTCGAGGCTCGTTATTTTATGGCGAGGCATTAAAAGGGAGTTTAAAAAGGCTTTACACCCCCGTACGGCAAGCGTTGTGAAGTTTGAAGGGAAAAGAGTGGAGGAAAGCACTCTTAACGGCATAGGAACGTATCTCGGCGTTTACGTCTTTATTATAATTGCCGTGGTTATATTGCTTTCGTTCGACCCGTGGTGCAGTCGTTTAGCGGCTGACAGCGTTTTCGAAACGAATTTTACGGCCACGCTGACTTGTATAAATAACGTCGGCCCGGGACTTGCGGGCGTCGGTCCTGCGCAAAGTTTTGCGGAGTACAGCCTGTTTTCCAAGCTTGTGCTTACGTTTACGATGCTTCTCGGAAGGCTTGAAATATATCCTTTATTGCTCACGCTTATCCCGATGACGTGGATTAAAAAATAATATATCCGACAATAATAATACGGACGTCGTTTTATTTTTGTTCGGCATAATGAAAAAGAAAGCGGTTATCCGCTTTTTTTTGTATTGACATTTATTTACGTATAATATATAATTTCATCGTGAAAGGAACTGTACGATGGATAATTTGAAAGAAGTTTTAAAAGATGTAAAATATATATTGCTCGATATGGACGGCACGGTTTATCTCGGCGGAAAACTTATCGGCGAGATGGATAAAACTCTCGAAATTTTAAGACGCTCGGGGAAGAAACTGATATACCTTACGAATAATTCCTCCAAGAGCGTCGAAAAATATTACGATAAACTTGAAAAACTGAATCTTTTCAAAAGCGGCGACGAGGTGAAAACGTCCGGCACGGCAACTATAAACTTTTTAAAAACGGAAAGAAAAGGAAAAACGGTTCGCCTGCTCGGAACGAAAAGTTTAAAAAAAGAATTCCAAAAGAACGGCATAAAAATTATCGAGGACGGCGTTGCGGACGTTTGCGTGCTTGCGTACGACACGGAAACGACGTACGTAAAACTTTGCAAATTTACCGATAATTTAAGGGAAAATGCCGAATATATCGCAACGCATCCGGATATAAATTGTCCGTCCGAAAAATATCCGCTTCCGGACGTCGGTTCTTTTATCGAATTGATAAAAAGCTCAACGGGGAGAAGCCCGGATATGATAATCGGCAAGCCGTACACCCTTTTCGGAAAAGAACTTATAAAGGAATATACTGCCAAGCCCGACGAGTTTTTGATGGTCGGCGACAGGCTTTATACGGACATAGCGTTTGGCGTGAATTGCGATTTTCACACTTTGTTCGTGCTTTCGGGAGAGGGTACGGCGGATATGATTCCGGCTTCCGAAAAGAAACCGGAATTCGTTCTTGATAGTTTAAACGACGTCGTTTCGTTTTTGTAAAAGATTTATCGGAGGAGAAAATGTTTGACGTTGCTGTTATAGGCGGTGGAGTCGTCGGGGCGATGGTTCTGCGCGAATTATCAAGATATAAATTGAATATTTGCCTTCTTGAAGCCGAAGACGACGTTTGTATGGGGCAAAGCAAAGCCAACAGCGGAATCGTTCACGCGGGCTTCGACGCCGCAGAGGGAACGAATAAGGCTCGGTTTAACGTTTTAGGCAATCGTATGATGAAAGCCGTTTGCAAGGAGCTCGGAGTGAAGTATAAAAACAACGGCTCTTTGGTTGTTGCTTTCAACGCCGAACAGGTTGAAACTTTAAAGGCTCTTAAACGCAGGGGCGAGGCAAACGGGGTTGAAGGCCTCGAAATTCTCGGCAAAGAGGAACTGCTTGCTCTCGAACCGAACGTATCCGATAATGCAGTCGGCGCGCTTTTCGCAAGGACGGGCGGCATAGTTTGCCCTTATAATCTTACCATTGCCGCAATAGGCAACGCTATGGATAACGGCGCGGATTTGAAACGTAATTTCAAAGTCGTAAAAGTTGAAAAAATCAACGCTCATTACAAGGTTTTTTCAGAAAATGGCGAATGCGTCGAAACGAGGCTCGTTATAAATTCGGCGGGCATAAACAGCGGTGAAATATCGAAGCTTGCAGGGGATAATTACGCGGTTCACGCTCGTCGAGGGGAATATATTCTTCTCGATAAAACGGCGGGAAACCTTACGAACGCAACTTTGTTTTTCACTCCGACGAAGATGGGTAAAGGAATTTTGGTTTCTCCGACGGTAGACGGTAATTTGATTTTAGGGCCTACGGCAGAGGAGATAGTCGGGAACGATACCGATACTACGGCCGAAGGGCTTGCCGCGATTACGGATAAAGCGTCCGAGATGATTAAAAACGTTCCGTTCGGCGAAACGATTACCTCGTTTTCCGGAGTGAGAGCGTATAACGATAAACACGATTTCATTATCGAGGAAAGTAAAAACAATAAAGGTTTTATCGAACTTATCGGTATAGAATCACCCGGACTCACAGCAGCCCCCGCGATAGGTAAATACGTCGTTGAAGAGCTGGTGGCTAAAAGATTAAAACTTGAAGAAAAAACCGATTTTAACCCCTATCGTAAGCCCGATTACTTTTTCGGCGAGCTTTCGTCGGAAGAGAAAAACGAAATTATCAAACGCGACGGGAGTTACGGAAAAATCGTTTGCAGGTGCGAAAAAATAACCGAGGGCGAAATTATTTCGGCAATACGCGAAAACCCGAAAGCCGCCTCTTTGGACGCCGTAAAACGCAGAACGAGAGCCGGAATGGGCAGGTGTCAGGGAGGATTTTGCCAACCGTATATCGTTGAGATTCTTGCAAGAGAACTCGGAAAAGAACTTACGGAAATAACGAAATGCGGCGCGGGTTCGGAGATATTAGAGGGGAAAACGAAATGAAGGACAATTACGGAGTCGTCGTTATCGGCGGTGGGGCGGCGGGGCCTGCAACGGCGATAAAAGCTTACGATTGCGGCGAAAAAAGCGTTTTGATAATCGAAAGGGACGAGCAACTCGGGGGCATATTGAATCAGTGTATTCATAACGGGTTTGGTCTTACGAGATTTAAGGAGAGTTTAACCGGCCCGGAATATGCGGACAGATTTATAAAAGAACTCGAAAAAAGAAATATCGAAGTAATGACCGAAACGACGGTTTTATCTCTTTCTGCCGATAAGAAAATTACTGCGATAAATTCGCAATGCGGCGTTTTTACGATATTTGCGAAATCCGTCGTTCTCGCAATGGGTTGTCGCGAGAGGAGCAGGGGAGCGCTGAATATCCCGGGCTCTCGTCCGGCAGGAATTTTTTCGGCAGGAGCGGCGCAAAAATTCGTCAATATAAAAGGCTTTCTTCCGGGGAAAAACGTTGTAATTTTAGGCTCGGGAGATATAGGTCTTATTATGGCGAGGCGAATGACGCTCGAAGGTGCGAAGGTTAAAGCCGTGTGCGAGATTATGCCTTATTCGAGCGGTCTTACTCGTAACATAGTCCAGTGTCTCGACGATTTTGGAATTCCTTTGTATCTCAGCCACACGATAACTAAAATCGAGGGCAAGGAGAGGGTTACGGGGGTTGTCGTTTCAAAAGTAGACGAAAACAAGAAGCCGATTTCCGGAACGGAAATTCATATAGGTTGTGACACGGTGCTTTTTTCGGTCGGATTGATACCCGAAAACGAGTTGTCGAAGGAGGCAGGCGTGGAGCTTTCGCCCGGAACGAAAGGCGCGGTCGTCGACCAATATCGCGAAACTTCCGTAAAAGGAATTTTTGCTTGCGGAAACGTACTTCAAGTACACGATTTGGTGGATTTTGTTTCTGAGGAAGCCGAAATTGCGGGAAAATCCGCTGCGGAATATTCTTTAAGCGGCGAAAAAATCAAAAATTATATCGCAACGCGAGGCGGAAGCGGAATCTCTTACGTTTTACCGCAAAAAATAGACGTGAATACGGAAGAGGATATTTCGCTTTATTTCAGGGTTCGTTTAACGATTAGAAACGCCCGCGTTAATCTCAAATGCGGCGAAAATATTATTGCGACGTACAAAAAGCCGATTCTCGTACCGAGTGAAATGCAAAAAGTTAAACTTTCGGCGACTGCGCTTAATAATATTTCGGGTGAACTCTCCGTAGAGTTGGAAGGAGATAAGCAATGAAAAAAGAGTTGACTTGCATCGAGTGTCCGAAAGGGTGTAAAATTTCGGTTGAATTAAACGACGGAATCGTCGAAAACGTGAGAGGGTACGATTGCCTGCGGGGCAAGAAGTATGCGGAAAGCGAAGTCGTTTGCCCCGTGCGGGTGCTTACGACAACCGTCAGATGTTCGTCGGGCGGAATGGTTTCGGTGAAAACCGATAAACCCGTCAAAAAATCGGAGTTATTCGATATTATGAAGCGAATAAACGGCATAACGCTCGATTCGCCCGTAAAAATAGGACAAATCGTAAAAAAAGATATTGCAAAGGGCGTTAATCTCGTTGCAACGTGCAACAAATAACGCCGCCGTGAATACAATATACGGAAATGCGGAGCCGATGAATATGAATACCGTTTCATCAAATTATATCAACGAAAAATTTAATAGCAAAGAGGATTACCTTCGTGAAGAGAAAAAAATCGACGAAGAAATAAAGACCGTTGCGGGTGCTATTGCCGAAAGAAGCAAGGAAAAACCGATAGTTTTGCTTTCAGGGCCTTCCGGTTCGGGCAAGACCACCACGGCGCATAAAATAGAGGAGTATCTCGACGCAAACGGGCATAATACGCACGTCGTATCGCTGGATAACTATTTTAAAACCATATCGCCCGAGGAGGCGGAAACGATTGATTTTGAATCGCCTTCGAGAATCGATTTTGAAATGCTTTCCGACCATATTAAAAAGATTTCTGAATGCAGAGAAGTCGAACTGCCGACCTTTGATTTTATTACGAGAAAAAGCGTTTTATCGGGTAAAAAGTTGAAAAGAAAAAAGGGGGAAATCGTTATTTTCGAGGGAATCCACGCTTTGAATCCCGACGCCGTTTCCTTTGACGACGATATTACTTCAAAATTGTACGTCAGCGTGAGGACGCGCGTTTCGTGCGGTAACGAAGTCACGCACCCCAAGTTTATAAGGCTTTTGCGCAGAATGAGCCGCGACGCAATTTACCGCGGGCGGGACATTTACGAAACCGCAGAATATTTTAAAAGCGTTGAAAGGGGCGAGGAACTTTTCGTTGCTCCGTTTAAACGCTTCGCCGATTTTTCAATCGATACTTTCGTTTCTTACGAGCCGAAAATTTATAAAAAAATGCTTTTGCAAAGAATTAAATCGGCTGAAAAAAACGGAAACGCGGAAGTGTTGAAATGCTTGGAAAGGTTTCTTGAAAACTTTTCCGACGGCGATGAAACGCTTGTCGGAAAAACTTCCATAATCCGAGAATTTATCGGTGATTTTTAAAGAAATTACGAAACACGGAAACGCGCCCCTGCCGAAAATTTCGGCAGGGGCGCGTCAGAAAGATTAACCGTTGAGTTCGTCGTAATCGTCTTGTTTTTTATTTTCTTTTTTTTCGGTCATTTCGCAAACCTTGTTTTTGATTTCCTCCTGACCGTCCTTAACGAGCTTTCTCGCCTTGTAAGAATTTGCAACGACGAGCGCGCCGCCCAACATTCCGAGAATAAGTCCGCAAACAAAATTCTTATCCATAACTTCCTCCTTTCGTATTCTTCCCTGAAAGTAGTATGGGCAAAAATATTAGTTTTATTCGCCAACTGCAAAATGCTTGAAAAAAAACGTAGAATGTGTTATTATAGTGATACTCATAATTGTAACTGAAAAACGGCGGGTAAGGATATTAAATGATATACGTTGCAGGGAGTCTTAACACGGATTTATGTATCGAAACTCCGGTTATGCCGAAGGAAGGCGAAACGATAACGGGCAAGGGTTTCATAGCGAATTGCGGAGGAAAGGGAGCTAATCAGGCTGCGTCGGCGGCAAAGCTCGGCGGCAAGGTTGCTATGTGCGGCGTTGTCGGTAACGATTCGCTCGGCGAAAATTCGATAACGAATTTGCAAAAATTCGGCGTTGACGTTGCTCATATAAGAAAATGCGACGCCGCTCCCACGGGTACTGCCGTTATCGTAATTACGAACGGAAATAACCGCATCATTCTCGATAAGGGAGCTAACGCTTTGCTTACGAGAAGCGATATAGACGATTTTTTGAAAAACGCGAGAAAGGGAGATATTTACCTTACGCAACTTGAAAACCCGATAGACGTAATCGGTTACGGATTGAAGATTGCAAAGGAAAAAGGTCTTTTCACAATACTCAATCCTGCGCCTGCAAATAAGGATATATCCGAGTTTTTCGCTTACGTCGATTTAATAACGCCAAACGAAACCGAACTCGAATTGTTCGGCGGAAAAGAGGAGTTGTTTGCGGCGGGAATAAACAAAATCGTGACCACGCTCGGAGCGCGGGGCTATGAAATCGCAGACAGAACGGGAGCGAAAATTTATCCCTGCATAAAGGTTGCGGCAATCGATACCACGGCTGCCGGCGATACGCTTTGCGGAGGCCTTGCGGTGGGTTTGTCGGAAAGAATGAGTCTTGAAAATGCGTGCGCGTTCGGAAGCAAGGCGGCTTCAATCGCCTGCACGAGAAAAGGCGCGCAACAATCGATTCCTTACAGAAAGGAATTGTTATAATCGAGGAAAAACGAGTGGGTAGAATAATAGCATTTGATATTGGCGATAAAAGAATAGGGGTTGCGGTGTCCGACCCGTTTAACGAGATGGCTTTACCCGTCGAAACGTATTGGAGAAAATCGCTTGCGAAGGACGTGGATTATCTCGTGTCGCTTGCAAAATCGCGTTTTGCGGAAACAATCGTTTGCGGGCTGCCTTTGAATTTTGACGGCAAAGAGTGCGAGCAAACGGAAAAAACGAGATTTTTTATCGAAGAATTAAAGAAAAAAACCGACGTTGAAGTCGTTACGCAGGACGAACGTTTTTCAACGAAGGAAGCGAGGAGATTGCTTCTCGAAGCGGATATGCGCAGAGAGAAGAGAAAAGACGTTATCGATAAGATTGCCGCGTCGTATATTCTCGAAGATTATCTCAAACGCACGAAGCTTTAAACGGTTACGCTTATGGCGACCGAAAATAAAAAAGGAATAAAAATGAAAGATAAATACATTGAAAACGAACGCAACGAAGACGACGGCTTCGTTGCTTTAACCGGAGAAGACGGAAGCGTTGAAAAATTTTACCACATAGGAACGATTGATTACAAAGACGAGTGGTACGTTTTTTTTCAGCCTGCCGAACCGAAGGACGGAATAGACCCCGACGAACTCGTTGTTTTCAAACTTTCGGGCGATGAAAAGGACGAAACCTTGTTGCCTGTCGACGACGAGAAACTTCTGGAAGAGGTTTACGAGGAGTTTATGCGAGAAAACGAGGAAGACGACGAAAACGACGAATCCGAAACGACGGAGTTTTCCTGCAACGGCTGCGCTACGAGAGCGGAAACTGGTGGAAGAGGTTGTGAATCGTGCGCTCATTGCGCGTCCCGCAAATAGTTTTGGGAAATAGTATTACGTAAGTTTTAAGCCGCAGGCGATTGCGTTCGTCGCAATCGCCTGCGGCTTAAAGAAAATAAAATCGGAGGGCGAAACTCGCGTGTCGCGAGTTTCGCCCTCAAAAATAATAAAGAGAATTAAATTACTTTTACAAATCGTCAACGTCCTGAACCGGTTCTTCGTTTATTCCGGCTATATAACTTCCGGTGTAACTTCCGAGCACGTCGAACGACGATTTCATCTTGTTCTTTTTAGAAGGCGTCGCCTTCTTTTTTTTGTTCATTAGCGGCAATTCTTCGTGCCTGAACAATTTTTAGAGCAATTCTTTGTCGTTTTAGTGTTTTTAGTACAATTTTTTTCGGTAGATTTCTTCATTACGATTATTCAGGGAGTTTTAACTTTACAAACCCTTGGCTGACTTTACATAACGGGCATACGTTGAAAGCCTCCTTAGCCGTGAATTTGAATCCGCAATTTCCGCATTCGTAAACGATAGGTTTATCGCTTGTAAAAAGCGTTCCGTTTTTGAAATTATCGTAAAGGTATCTGAAAACCGTTTCGTGATGATTTTCAACGTCCGCGATTCTTAAAAAAAGCTCCGCAACGTCTTTAAATCCTTCTTTCATAGCGGTTTCGGAAAATTCGCGATAAATCTTAACTTCCGTTAATTCCGCGTTAGCCGCCGCCAAAAGACCGTTTTCGATAGTGTCGCCTTCAAAGGGGTAGCCTGCCGAAATATCGACGTTGTCGGTATTTCCGTTTTTTTCAATAATGGTATCGAAAATGATTTTTGCGTGAGCCGTTTCGTTATGAGCGATATACTTAATCTCGTCCGAAAGAGTTTTGTATCCTTGTTTCATCGCAAGTTGCGCTATGAATTGATACCTTAACCCTGCCTGACTTTCTCCTGCAAAACTGCGGGCTAAATTTATGAAGGTTTGTGTTTTGTCGAACTCCATTTATTTCCTCCTTCGCTATTATGATGAGCAAATTACGGCCTTTTATTCATAATTCGACAAATTTCTTATTTTTTCTTCGCGAGGAATTCGCCGGTCGTGCCGTCGAGCAAAAATCCTACGAACTCGCTTTCGCCGTATAATCCGACGAAATAACAGTTGTAACCTTCGGAAGATATGAGCCTGACTCTCATTTCGTATTTATTTTCGCCGTTTAAAAATTTAAGGGCGTCCGCGTCGTTCGTTTTTTTGAAAACGTCGATTATTTCCGAGCAACTTAACGTATCTTTATTTAAAACGGTGAGGAGGGTATGCCTGTTAGTCGTTTTGTTGAATTCTATCGCGACTTCGAGCTTGTTGTCGGGGAGTGAAGGCAAAAATAAACTGCAACACACGAAATTTGAAAGCGGTTTATATTCAAATTCCTTTCTATACGTCAAGCCGTTTAACCCGAAACTGACGATAGGACTCGATTTGAGAGGAGTTTCCTTTTTAAAAATTATCTTGAAAATAAGAACGTTTTTCTTTTCGCCCGTTTCGCCGTCGTCTTTTAGCGGCTCTTCCCTTATTTCTTTAAACGCGTAAATCTCGTATTCTTCGCAAGAGGAATAAAGCGCGTCGTATCGAAGCTGACTTATTTTTTCGTCGGTTTCGCTTTTTTTCGCGCAAGAAATCGGCAATATAAGCAAAGATAAAAGTATAACGAACGTGATTTTTTTCATAATTCTTGTTTTCCCTTTAATATTTTTATGAAGTAAACGATTTCATAATGATATAAAGTTGATTTTTAATCGGTTGTATGGTAAAATATCAACGTAATATTTCGGGAGGCTTAAATATGAAAAGAACTATAATTAAAACCGCCGTAATAACGTTTTTGGCGTTGATAGCGGCGTGCGCGACGTTTTTTTTGATTCTTTCCGTCGCCTCGCCGAAAACGCTCGGCAGTTTTTGTCTGAATCTCGGAATGAAAAATGCCGCCGTGAAACAATACGAACGCCAATATAAAAATAAGGGCGAGGATTTCGACGCCCTCGTCGAACTGACGGACGTTGCGATTTTGGCGGACGACGAAGAAGCAGTCGCCCGTTACGGCAAAATTTTGACCATAGATAATAAGTCGAAGCTTAAAGCGTTGTCCGACGGAAAAAACGACGCGACTTTCGAGCGTACTCTTTACGATTACTACGCTACGAGAACCGTGGAGGCTTTATACAAAACGACTATACCGGGGGATTGCGTCGAAGCGGCTTTGAACACTACGGAAAACTATACGGTCGGTTCTTCCTTGAAATTCGCGGTTAATCTATCCATTAACGAAAACGATAAAAACCTTGCGGTTTGCATTTATACGCGTTATTTAAACGGCAAATACAAGGATAAAATCGTCGAAGGAAAAAAAGAGTTCGAAGCGGACGTAAAAAAACTCGTCGACGCCTTTGAATTTGACAAGATAAATAATTAAAGAGAGGAAATATATGCAACACGAAAGAGTTTTGGTCCTTGATTTCGGAGGACAGTATAATCAACTGATTGCAAGAAGAGTGAGAGAGCAGAACGTTTATTGCGACCTTAAACCTTGCGATATGACGATTGACGAGATAAAAAAATATGCTCCGAAAGGCATAATTTTTACGGGTGGACCGAACAGCGTTTACGACGAAGCTTCGCCGCATATTGATTCGCAAATTTTTGAACTCGGTATTCCCGTGCTCGGTATTTGTTACGGAGCGCAACTTATGGCTTACACGCTTGGCGGAAAAGTCGAAAGCGCGACTACGAGAGAGTACGGAAAGAGCGATATTACCTATTTTGACAGCGTAATTTTCGACGGAGTAGATAAAAACAACGTGTGCTGGATGAGCCACACCGATTACGTTTCGGAAGCTCCCGCGGGCTTTAAAATCATCGGCAAAACCGAAACCTGTCCCGTTGCGGCAATGGAAAACGCCGCCCGCGGCTTTTACGGAGTTCAGTTTCACCCCGAGGTTATGCACACGAAACAGGGAACGACTATTCTTCGTAATTTCCTTTATAACGTTTGCAAGGTTTCGGGCGACTGGACTATGGCGAATTTCGTTGCCGAACAGGTTGCGAAAATCAAAGAAAAAGTCGGGGATAAAAAAGTGCTTTGCGCTATGAGCGGAGGAGTTGACAGCGCGGTTGCGGCAACTCTCGTTCATAGAGCCGTCGGGGATAACCTTACCTGTATTTTCGTCGACCACGGGCTTCTTCGTAAGAACGAGGCAAACGACGTTTACAGGGTTTTTAAAACCGAAAGAGGAATGAATCTTATAAAATCCGACTCGGCGGACAGATTTTTGGATAAACTCGCAGGTGTGTCCGACCCTGAAACGAAGAGAAAGATTATCGGCGGAGAATTTATAAAGGTATTCGAGGACGAAGCCAAAAAAATAGGAAAGGTCGATTATCTCGTTCAGGGAACGATTTATCCCGACGTCATCGAAAGCGGAAAAGGCAAGAGCGCGGTTATCAAATCGCATCACAACGTGGGAGGGCTTCCCGACGTCGTGGATTTCAAGGAAATTATAGAGCCTTTAAGGGATTTGTTTAAAGACGAGGTGAGAAAAGTCGGATTCGAGCTCGGGCTTCCCGAAGAAATCGTTATGCGTCAACCTTTCCCCGGTCCGGGGCTTGCAATAAGAATTATCGGCGATATAACCCGTGAAAAAATAAGAATTTTGCAGGACGCCGATTACATATATCGTGAAGAAATCGCAAAAGCCGGATTAAATAAAGAAATTTGGCAATATTTTGCCGTTTTGACGAATTGCCGTTCGGTCGGCGTTATGGGCGATAGCAGAACTTATTCTTACACGCTTGCTTTAAGAGCCGTAACGAGTGTGGACGGTATGACGGCCGATTGGGCGAGAATACCTTACGACGTACTTGAAAAAATCTCCACGAGGATAGTAAACGAGGTTCAGGATATAAACCGAATCGTTTACGATATTACGTCGAAGCCCCCGGCAACGATTGAATGGGAGTAATATGGAAAAGGAATTGAATGCAAGATGCCCCGAATGCGGTGCGGAATTTGCTTTGGAAGAATCCGATTTAAAGATAAAATGCCCGAACTGCGGCGAGGAAATCTCGTCTGTTCAGGCAAAGAAGTATTTTTCCACGTTCCACGCGACGAAAGAGGAGTTTAAAGAAGCTCACGGCGCGGATTATCATAAAGAAATGCTCGTTTTGGACGAGGCTTACGGATATATCCGCCTTGGCGACTATGAAAACGCCGAAAAAAAGGTTCGCGAGGCCCTTGAACTGACGGACTCCGATTATAAGGTTTATATGGCGATGGTTGCCGTTAAAACGCGTAATTACACCGATTTAAACGACGAATCGCATAAGGAATACGTCAATAAGGCGATTGCGCTTGCGGATTCGGACGGCAAAAAAGAGATAAAGCAGATTTACAGGCCGTATTATCTTAAACGTCAATTATCCGAAAACGAACTTACCGAATATCACAAAGAGGAAAAGGAATTAAAAAGGAACAAGCTTGAACGCGAACTTAAAGATTTGCTTCCTGCGTTCGACGTGAAAGCGAAACGCCAGAAGTTATTCCTGATTTTATTCCCCGTTTTCCTTATCGTCGGCATAGCCGCTTCCGTCGCGTTATACTTTTCGACGCAAAGCGCGTTGACTTTGATAGGTTTTCCGTTTGTGATAGTCGGTTACGTTTTTTTCAGAAGCTGGTTTTTAAACCGAGATACGGTGTCTGCGTTTAACGCCTTGCTCGATTTGTTTGACGTGTTAGACGGCGTAAATTCCGACGAAAACGAGAAAAATCTCGTCGCAGTGTATAGCGCGATGCAAAAAGTCGGCGCGAGGTTTGCGGACGGGGATTCGCCCATCGCTATGACTACCGATATTTCGGCTTTAATTGACGCGTTGATAACTCTCGACGATGAAAAGGTAAACAAATTTTTGCTTGGAAACAAGTATTTTTCACAGTTTGTAACCGAATAAATAATTAAATACGGAAAGAAAAGATGGTTTATTTTATAGAAAACGATTTTTTGCGCGTGTCGGTTGAAGACTTGGGCGCGCAACTTAAATCTATTTTTGACAAAAAAACGAACACGGAACTTTTGTGGCAAGGCGACGAAAACTTTTGGAAGGGGCGCGCTTACAATCTTTTCCCCATTGTGGGAAGGCTTTTTGACGGGAAGTACGTTTATAACGGCAAAACTTACGAGTTGGAAAGACACGGTTTTGCAAGAGGAAAGAAA
>CALDMH010000047.1 GCA_937915565.1 uncultured Clostridia bacterium
CTGCCATTTATTTGTTCCTCCGTGATGAATTAGTTTTGTTCAAAGCCCTCGAAAACGTCGTCGTCGGACTTTAAGCCGTAAGCAAGCAAGACGTTTGCGTGAGTTACGTATTTGATTATGTCGCCGTTTTTAAAATCGGGCATCGGTTTTTCTTTGTCTACAAGGACGTTTCTACGCATATATTCCTGCGTTTTGTCCGACCATTCCAAAACCGCCATAACGTGAAAATCGACGTTCCCGACTTCGTTTATAAAGGCCTCGTTTTGCAAAAAAGTGCTTTCGTTAAGCATCTTTTTGCCGATTTTTATGTCGTCCATAAGCCTGAAATAGTATTTTGCTCTTTTATAAGGTATGCCGAGATAAATAAAGGAAAATATTATCTCCAAACCCGATATTACGCAAACTATTACGAGATAAAGGTTTTTCTTCGCTTCGAGTTCGCTCGTAGAAATATAAGGCAAACGCAAAAACAAAATAAACACCGTAACCGCGGCGATAATTCCCACGCCGAGGCAGGCGAAATAAATGCCGAGAAGCTTCTTTTTAAGCTTCAAAGCGTTCTCGTAATCTTTATCGGTATATACGTTTACCATCTTAACTTCTTCTCCCGTTTTCAGTTTTTATCCCGAATAATCCGAGGATAAAATTATCGATTTTAACCACCGCGTTATAATAAGCCGTGGTCGTTTTTTTGCTTTTGATAGCCCATTCGGGAACTACCCCGAGAACCGCCGAAACGTCTCTCGTCTTTATATCCGGACTTCTGCTGTCCTTACTGTCGTAACGATTGTCCCCGAGAACGAAAATCTGCCCCTCGGGAACTACCACCGACGGAAAATCCTCGTTTTTTTTCGGCCTTGAATAATAAGCGTAAGGCTCGTCGAGCGGCTTAAAATCGCTCTCGCCGGCCTTTTTCCTGTAAACCACGTCGTCTTTTATACATATCGTGTCGCCGGAAAGCCCTATCACTCTTTTGATGTAATTCGTTTCGCCCGATATTTCGATAACGACCACGTCGCCGTAATCCGGCTTTGCGAATTTGTCCATCAAAAGCCAGTCGCCGTCGTCAATCGTAGCGTTCATAGACGACCCCGAGATATTCACGGGAGAAATCCATACTCTTTGAACGACCGAAAACACGAGCAGCAACACGATTATTACCGAAAGAACTATATCGATTGTTCCGAACGGTTTTTCTTTCGGCGCGCCGAGTAATCTTTCGTCGATATTGAATTTAGTAACGTCCGTTTCGCTTTTTTCCATTCTAAATCAATAAAATATTGTTTACGACGTATTTACCGTCCGATTCTATGCGGAGAGCAAAAATTCCTTTGAAGTTTCTTATGCTCATTCCCTCCGCAGATTTAAACTCGTTGAGTTTGATGATGACGTTTTGCCAGAAATCGCCGTTCTTCATTTCAAGCGAATAAGTAAACTCTTTAACTCCCGATTCGGTTTCAACCATAAACACGAGTTTAACGACGCAAAACTCGGAAGTGTAAAGGTCGAGTTCGAGGATAGACGAATCGTCCGCCTCGCAACACGGTTCGCTGAATTTATAACTTATCAATCCGCAATGAGAATACGCTCCGTAAATTCCGCCTGCGCCTTTAACGAGCTGCAAGAATTTGCTTTCGTCTACGAATATACTCTTTTCGGACGCGTTTTTATCGTAAAACGTAATACCGTCAAGCCCGTCCCTGCTCGAATAAACGAGGTTGGATTTTTTAGACGAAGTAGGCTCGATTTTTTTGTAAGCAAGTTTTGAACTGAGCGTAAGCCCGTTTTTGTATTTTACAACCGCAAAGGCGAAAACGTTTTTCGTGCTTCCGTTTGCGACGTATTCGTATCTCATTTTGCCGTCGTCATCGTCGCCGACGAAATCGCAGGAATTCCAGTTTCTGATTGCGGGGTTGATAACGCCCTCGTTTATATACACCTTCGCGCTTTCAAGTTTAAGCTCGCCCGAATATTCGAGC
>CALDMH010000048.1 GCA_937915565.1 uncultured Clostridia bacterium
TACGAATTCGTGAAAAAGGACGAGTTTGAAACAAAGCCGCAAAAGGGAAGAATTCTTCTCAATCTCGGGCATACCGTGGGGCACGCGCTGGAAGCTTCGAGCGGACTTTCGCTTTCGCACGGACTATGCGTTTCTTACGGAATTATGCGAATAATCGACTTATCGGCGGACTTTTACGATTTGAAGCCTGAAATTGTCGGGCGTATGAAAGAGCTTTTGAACGTCTATCCTTTCGATTTTTCTTTCGCCGCGGATATGTGCGACGTAAAAACGAGAATGTTGTTCGATAAGAAAATTTCGGGGAGTGATTTAAGAATGATATTATTGAAGGATATAGGCGAGCCTTGCGTTGAAAAAGTGCCTTTATCCAAAGTTTGGGCGCTATTAAAATGAAGGTTTTTATTAAGCCTTTCAGGGCAATGGGGAGCGTGAACGCTCCGCCGTCCAAATCGTTTGCGCACAGGTATCTCATTGCTGCCGCGTTGAAAAAGGGCGAAACGCTGATTCGTAACGTCGGTTATTCCGACGACGTTAAAGCAACCGCCGATTGTCTTCGCGCTTTGGGCGCAAAAATCAAGTTTTCGGGCGGAAACGCAACGGTTTGCGGCATAACGAAAACGCCCGAGGGCGAGATTACGTTAAACGTCGGCGAAAGCGGCTCGACGTTAAGGTTTTTAATGCCGGTCGTAGCGGCGATGGGTGTAAACGCCGAATTTAAAATAGGAAAAAGTTTACTTAACCGCCCTGCGGACGAACTTTTAAACGTTTTGTCCGCCCACGGCGAAAAAATTGAAAAAACCGATTGCGGTTATAGGTTTTCGGGGAAAATAACGGCGGGTGCTTACTCGGTTTCAACCGACGTTTCCTCGCAATACGCTTCCGGCCTTGCTTTTGCGCTTCCTCTTTTAAACGGCGAAAGCAGGCTTGAAATTACGGGCAAAAACGAGAGCGAAGGGTATATCGGAATTACGTTAAGCGTCCTCGAAAAAAGCGGCATTGAGTTTAAAAAGTCGGGCTATAAGTCGATTATCTTCAAAAAATCGGA
>CALDMH010000049.1 GCA_937915565.1 uncultured Clostridia bacterium
AATGCGTCGGATATAAGTTTTTCAGGTTTTTCTTCTTTTTGCCGAGCGTAATAGCTCCCGTAATTTCGGTTACGATATTTATGGGCGTAGTTGAAAAATACGGCCCGTTGTGGGAGGTTATAAAGCTCGTTTTTAACGTTGAATACGAAGAATTTGCCACGAACCCCGCCACGGCGACGAATCTCATTTTAACTTACGTCGCATTGTCGGGCTTTGGAATGAATTACCTTATAATGCTCGGCGCGATGAACCGGATTCCCGAAGAATATTTCGAGGCGGCGGCTTTGGACGGGTGCAGCCCCGTGAGGGAATTTTTCAGCATAATTTCCCCTCTCGTATGGGAAACGTTGTCCACGCTTCTTATTTTGCATTTCACGCAGGTTTTTATGGCAAGCGGACCTATATTGTATTTCACCGAAGGCGCGTATAACACGTTCACGATTTCCTTCTGGATATTCAACGAAGTCAGAGGCGACGCGTATAATTATTCATCGGCGGTGGGGCTCTTTTTCACGCTCGTGGCATTGCCCATAGTGTTCGGCATAAGATTTTTAATGAACAAAATAAATCCGGAGGTGTCCTACTGATGATTAAATCAAAAAGACGTTTCCGCACGAATCCTTTAAGAATAATCGTTTTCGCTATATTTTGCGCTTACGCTTTAATAATCGCCGTACCGTATTTATGGGCGATAATATGCTCGCTTAAAACCCGTTACGAATATAACGAAGCTCCGATTTTCGATTTGCCGAAAAAACTTATGTTCATAAACTATGTCAGCGCGTGGACGGAACTCGCCGCGGAAGATACGAGCGTTTTAAGTATGCTTTTAAACAGCATATGGTATGCCGTCGGCAGAAGCGTTCTCGGGATTATGTTTTCGGCTATGGCGGCGTACGTCGTCGCGAGGTACGATTTCCCCGGGAGAAGATTTGTTTACGGGTTCGCGCTCGTAACGATGATGCTTCCCGTTATGGGAACTATGGCGAGCGGACTTAAATTCGCCCGCGCGATAGGCACTTACGATTCGCCTTTGTTCGTTATTTTAAACGCAACGACGTTAAGCGGAGGCTTCATTATTCTTTACAGCACGTTCAAAACGCTCAGCTGGGGCTATGCCGAAGCCGCGTTTATAGACGGCGCGGGGCATTTCAGAACGTATTTTACCATTATGCTGCCGCAAGTAATCTCTCCGCTTTGCGCGTTGATTTTGTCGGAATTCATAGTGATGTGGACGGACGCGGACACGCCGCTTATTTTCTTCCCGCATATGCCGACGCTTGCTTACGGATTATACCTTTATCAGGACGTCGTTAAAAAGACCTTGCAATATCCCGTTTTTTATGCGGGGCTTATAACCTGTATGGTACCTACGCTCGTTTTGTACGCGATATTTCAAAAAAGTCTTATGGATATACAAATGGGCGGCGGGCTTAAAGGCTGACGAAAGGTCGGAAAAAATCGGCAAATATATGCGATGCCGAATCACGGTTCGTTTTATAGCAATCGCCGACGACGGCGAAAACCGTTCGCGGCTTGAAAAATAAAAAAGTAAACAAAAATCATAATAAGGAGAAAAATTATGAAAAAAGTCTTATCGGCAATCTTATCGGTTGTTATGGGAGTCGGGCTTTTGGCTTCCTGCGGTTCCGGCGAGAGCCACGGCGGCGACGGCGAAAAGAATTATTCGTCCCGCCCGATTCAGTTCGAGTTCAGTTACTATAAAGGCGGCTACGGCTCGGATTATTTAAAAGCGGTCACCGAAGATTATATGGACAACGTCGCAACCGACGTTTACGTTAAACTTCGCGCAAGTTCCAGCAACGTCACCGCAAAAGCGAATATTTCCTCGGGCGTAGGCGCGAGCGACCTTCATCAAATCGAATACGGAATGTTCGATATGGCTTCGAGTTTGGAGGATATTTCCGACGTTTACGAAATGACCGTTTACGGCGAAGACGTGAAGGTAAAGGATAAAATCAGACCCGAAATGCTTGATTTTTACAAAGAAAACGGCAAGTATTATCAGTTTGATTTCAATAAAAAATCGGGATGGAACTGGGTTTATAACGATTCCGTTCTGAGAGCCGCACTCGGCGAGGACTACGTTTTGCCGAGAACGACCGACGAGTTTTTTAAAATGGGCGACGAACTTTACGGTAAAGGCGTTTATTTAACCGCGGGCGCGCTTAAAGACACGCAGGGCGGCGAATATCTTCAATACGTTTTCAGCGGGTGGTTCGCGCAGATGCTCGGCGCGGAAACCAACGAAAAATATTTCAACGGTTACACTAAAAACGCCGACGGCGAATGGGTTTTCTGCAAAGACAATCCGCAGATGATAACCGACAACAAGGCTTCCGTGGAAGCGGTTTACGCCGTTGCCGAGAAGCTTTTGAAAAGACAGGCTTCGGGGCAGTATTTGCATAAAGAAAGTTCTTCGTTCGAGTATAAAGATTTGGATAAGGTCTTTTACGGCGGAAAATTCAACCGCCAGACGGTGGCGAGATTTGCTTTTGCATATATCGGCGAATGGCTCGAACGCGAGGTTACCGAATTTTTCGAGGACGGCTCGCTCACGGAAAAAGAGCAGGGAATAAAAGCTATGAAGCTTCCCGTTATAAGCGCGATAATAAGCCGCACCCCCACGATTAACGACGACGAAACTTTATCGAAGGTCGTCGATTACGTCGACGGAAACGCTTCGGCGTTGCCCGAGGGCGTCAGCGAAGCCGACGTTGCCGTTATAAGAGAAGCGAGAAATATGGTCGTTAAAAATATCTGTAACCAGCTCGTAATTCCCAAATCCGCAAAAAATAAGGACGCTATCAAAAACTTCATTGCGTACCTTTGTTCCGAGCGCGCTCAAAAAATCGCGGCGAAGTCCGCTTCCGGCACGGCTATGCTTCCTTACGGCTACACCCCTGTCGACGCCGATATGGGCTTCACGATTTCCGATTATATCAAGAGCGTTGCGAAGATTTCGGACGTAAACACGATGGTATCCGTCGATTCGGCGCATCTTAATTCTCCGCTCGTTCAGGTTTCTTATCTCACTTGGTATTACGATAAGAAGAACCCCTCGAAGAGCATAGCGAAGGATATTTACGGCGGCTCTTACACGCCCGTTTCGGAGATTTACGAGAGCACTTACGATAATTTCAATCGCAGTTGGGCTAATTATATCAAGGCTTACGAGGAAAAAGTTAAATAAAACCCGTTGCGCATATTATGCAAAAAAATAAGGGAGGAAAATTTATGAGCAAAAAAAGTTCAAAGCTTTCAAAAATCATTATCGCCGTTTTATGCGTAACGGCAACGATTTTCGCGTCGCTCGCTTTCGTTTCGTGCGGCAAAAAACCCAAGCCTTCGTCCGAGGGCAAAAAGTTTGAAGAGGGTTATAAAATCGTTCTCGACGAGCCGCTCGATAACGGCGCGGAGTTCGATTACGCGGCGGAAATTTCTTTGCCGAGCGCGGTCGTTAAAGACAAAAACGATGAAATCGCGTCTTACGAAATCGAGTATAGAGTTACCGATTCCGATAATAAAACCGTGTCGAGCGAGTATAGTTCGTTCGCGCTTAAACCCGGCGAATACACAATCACTTATTATTATAACGATAAGTTAAGCCTTACGATAAAATTTAAAGTCGTGGACAAAATCGCTCCGGTGATTTCTTTCAGAAACGTGCCTAACGATTTGTTCGTCGGTATAGACGAAAACGGATTTTTGCCAAGCGTAGACATCGAGGACGCTTCCGAGGTGGAAACCGTGGTTAAACTCGAATTTGCGGCGTTCGGCGGTGAAAAACACGAAGTGGAATATTCTAAAATGGGCGATAGTTTCGCCGTTACCGAATCCGGCGTGTTCACGTTTACCGTTAAAGCCACCGACGCAAGCGGCAACGAAGCCGAAGAGAGCGTAAGTTGGCTTGCCAAAGACCCGAACTGGACGGATTCCGCCCTTGAAGACGGTTATTATTCCGATTTCGGCGAAGAGGCTTATCTCAACACCGTAAAGGCGGGCGACGTAAACAAATACTGGACGACTTCGGATTACACGCAGGAGTGGCTCGATAATTTCGGCGGCGCAAACGGCGTTATAAAACTCGGGCTTTCCTTCACCGACACGCAAAACACCTCCGTTGCGGTAAGGCTCTCCAAGCCTATCAAATGGAGCGAATTGAAAGGAAAATACATTCTTGCAAGGGTTTTCGTCGAGGGCGACGGGCTTGAAAATTACTTCGGCTTTGCGGGCAATCAAAAAATTCAGTTTGAAACCGAATTGTCCGCCGCAACCGAGAAAAAATCGCCGCTCGTAACCGGAAAATGGACCACTTACGCTCTCGATTACGAAAGAGCGAAGGCCCTTAAAATGTACAGCGACGAAAACGACGATAAGGACAATCCTTCGTCCGATATAAAGCAAATTCAGTTCTGCTTCACGAGGAGCGACAGAACTCTTGCGAGAATGTATCTTTATATCGACGGAATTTCCGTTGCCGAAAAGTTGCCTTCCGCAAAAAACGTTAAAATAGAGAACGGGGTTTTAAGCTGGGCGGCGGTTGAAAACGCAAGCGGTTACCTCGTGAACGTAAACGGCAACGAAACCGTAACCAAGGATACGCAATTTGTGGTTAGCGGCGTTAAGGGTTACGCCTTCGTAACCGCGCTCGGCAACGAGAAAACTTACGTCGATTCCGATAAATCGCTTGCCGTATTCGGGCTTTCCGCAAAGGACGGCGAGTACGCTTCTTTCAACGATTCTCTTTACGAATATCTCGTAAGCGACGAAGTGAACGTCGGAAGCGAAACTTCGGGATATAAGCCAGCAAGTTTGAGCGTGAAGTATGACGAAATCAACCGAAAACTTACCGCGATAGTCGGCAAAGGCGGTTGGGGAGTTTGCACGGCCGTTGCGCTTCGATTCCCGCAAACTGTCGACGTTTCTGCCGTTAAAACGGTTTCCATAGGCGTGACGATAGACTTGCCGGCGGGTATGAACGACGAAATAGCCGTTTACGATTACGAATACACTGCGCAACTCGGTAAAATCGTCGTTGAAAACGGCGTTGCACGTTATTTTATAGACGTAACGGAATTAACCGAACTCAGCGGCTTCCAGTTCGTTTACGTGAATAAAGTAGACGATAAATTGCAGGATATGGGCGACAATAAGCTTACGTTCACGTTTGAAAACGTCGCGCCCGTCAACGTGCTTTCCGTTCCCGTTATCACCGTTGACGACCAAAACGGGCTCGTTAGTTGGGAAGCGGTTGAAAATGCCGAAAGATATAAGGTTATCGTAAACGGAGAAGAGCATTACACGGACGGAACGTCGTATAATCTTCCCGAGGGAAGCGGAACGGTTAAGGTAATAGCCGTCGGCGACGGCGAGAGGTATTTCGATTCCGAAGAAGCGTTTGCGATTTTCGGCCTTAAAGCAAAGGACGGCGAATACGCTTCGTTCGACACCGAGCTTTACGATTATCTCGTAACGGGCAACGTGAAACTCGGAGACGAAACCGAAGGATATATTCCCGCTTCCGTGGTCAACACGTTTGAAAACGGCAGGTTCACAACCGTCGTAAGTAAGGGCGCGTGGGGAGTTTGCACGGCCGTGGCTGTGAGATTCCCGAATAAAATAAACTTAAAAGGCGTCAATCGTCTGGTTCTCGGAATGAGCGTGACTATCGATAGCGAAATTCAAAGCCTTCGCGTATGGACGCTCGAACACCCTGCGAGCCTCGGCGAAATAACCGTCGAAAAGGGCAAAACCCGTTACGTTCTCGATAT
>CALDMH010000050.1 GCA_937915565.1 uncultured Clostridia bacterium
CTATCGTCGATTGGTGTATAATGCAAGTATAAACTTATAAATATATATTATACCATCGGGCGGGGAAAATCAACCGTTTTAACGCAAAGTCGGGCGGGACAGACCGTCGAGGGTAAAAAAAAGGAGCTTTTAAAAATGTCAAAAGTGTTGGACGACATCAAAAAAAGAGCGATAAAACTCAACAAGCACATCGTTCTTCCGGAAGGCGAAGATAAGAGGGTTGTCGAAGCCGCCGCGGTTTCGGTGAAAGAGGGCGTGGCGAGAATAACTCTTCTCGGTAATCCCGAAGAAATCAAGAAGAACAACCCGGAAATCGATTTATCCGGCGTTACGATAATCGACCCTAAAACTTACGAAAAAACCGAAGAATACGCTCAACTTTTAACCGAGCTTCGCAAGGCGAAGGGAATGACGATAGAACTTGCGAGAGAAACTCTCGCCAAGGATTACACTATGTACGGCGCGTTGATGCTCAAAGCCGGCGACGTGGACGGAATGGTTTCCGGCGCTTGCCATTCTACGGCAAACACGCTTCGCCCCGGGCTTCAAGTTATCAAAACCGCCAAGGGGACGCCCATCGTTTCGGCGTATTTCCTTATGATTGCTCCCGAGGGCGGCAATAAGTATTGCGAGGACGGCTGTTATATTTACGCAGATTCCGGCCTTAACCAGAACCCCACGAGCGAAGAGCTTGCTTATATCGCCCAGTCCTCGGCGAAAAGCGCGATTGCCATTGCGGGCTTAACTCCGAGAATCGCGTTTATTTCCCATTCCACGAAGGGTTCGGCAAAGCACGCGGACGTAGATAAAGTGACGGCGGCAGTGGCTAAATTCCACGAGATTTGCCCCGAATATCTTGCGGACGGCGAACTTCAATTCGACGCGGCAATCGTTCCCGAAGTGGGCGCGAGCAAAGCCCCCGGTTCTCCCGTTGCGGGCCACGCGAACGTTATGATATTCCCCGACCTCGATGCGGGCAACAGCAACTATAAAAACACCGAAAGGCTCGGCGGTTTCCAAGCCGTCGGTCCTCTTTGCCAAGGCCTTGCGAAACCCATTAACGACCTTTCGAGAGGTTGTCATATGGAGGACATCGTCGCAGCCGTCGCAATAACGGCGTTACAAACTCAAATTTAATAAAAAGGGAGAAAATATGAAAGTATTAGTTATCAATGCGGGAAGTTCCTCGCTTAAATATCAGCTTATAGATATGGCAACCGAAAAAGCAATCGCAAAGGGCGGTTGCGAAAGAATAGGTATCGACGGCTCTTTCTGCAAGCATAAAGCCAACGGAAAGGAAACGGTAATCAACGCCGCGATGCCCACTCATAAGGAGGCTATTCAGGTCGTTTTGAATGCGCTCGTCGATAAGGAATACGGAGCGATTTCTTCGATGAAAGAAATCGACGCGGTTGGCCACAGAATAGTCCACAGCGGCGAGGTTTTCAACGATTCCGTGCTTTTGACGGACGACGTTATGAAGAAAATCGAAGAGCTTTCCGAGCTTGCGCCCTTGCATCAGCCCGCAAACATAATCGGCGTTCGCGCTTGTCAGGCGATTATGCCGAACGTGCCTATGGTCGGCGTGTTCGACACGGCTTTCCATTCCACGATGCCCGAAAAGGCTTATATTTACGGAATTCCTTACGAGGCTTACACCGATTATAAGATAAGAAGATACGGTTTCCACGGCACGAGCCACAGATTCGTTTCGCAGGAAGCGGCAAAATATCTCGGCAGAGAAGGCGACGAGAATTTCAAAGTCGTAACGATGCACCTCGGCAACGGTTCTTCCATATCCGCGGTTAAAGGCGGAAAGAGCGTGGACACTTCGATGAGTTTCACTCCGCTCGGCGGTGTTCCTATGGGAACGAGGTCCGGCGACCTTGACCCCGCTATCGTGGAATTTTTGGCAAATAAATATAATATGACTCTTTCCGAAACGCTTAACTATCTCAACAAGAAGTCGGGTGTTAAGGGGCTCAGCGGAGTTTCGTCCGATTTCAGAGACCTTACGGAAGCCGCGGAAGCGGGAAATCACAGAGCGGCTCTTGCTCTCGACGTGTTCTGTTATAGCTGCAAGAAATATCTCGGAGCTTACGCCGCGGCTATGGGCGGCGTGGATTGCGTGGTGTTCACCGCAGGTATCGGCGAGCACGACGGCCTTGTGAGAAAGGCTATTGCCGAGAACCTTGAATTTATGGGAATTTCCATCGACGAAGCCAAAAACGCAAATCTCGGCGACGGTATTTGCGATATAACCGCCGATGGCGGAAAAGTTAAGGTGCTCGTTATTCCCACAAACGAGGAACTCGTTATCGCAAGGGACACCGAAAGACTCGCCAAATAAGAAAAATAGTGTAATTTTTGCATTAAAGTCTTTTAAAAAAATTGACAACGCAAAATAAATAATATATAATTGTAAGGCTACGTATGGTTATAGACGTAAGAAAGTTAAAAAGTAGCGGTAAGGACGGTTGTTCGTTTTGCTTTGAATACGAAGCGGACGATTCGTTGATAACGCTTCCGTATGCAACGTTTAATAAGCCCGTCACGGTAACCGGCGAACTCGAACTTGCCGGTGACAAAGTTTACGTCAACGGCGAAATATCCTACGTTTTGTCCGCGCCCTGTTCTCGGTGCGGCGAAATGACGGAATATTGCGGCGTAACGAGTTTCGACGAGGTTTTTTCGGACGAAGCGAACGATTCGGACGAGGATTTTTATCCTTATTCAAAAGGTCTGGTCGATTTGACGAAAATGGTTTGCGACGCGCTCGTTATTTCTTTTCCTTACACGATTTATTGCGAAAACGATAAAGACGCGGGCGACGAACTCTTATAACCGTATTACTTAAAGAACAAAGAGAGGTATAGAATAATGGCAGTTCCTAAGCATAAAACTTCCAAGATGAGAGCAAGAACGAGATTTTCAAACAATTCCAAATTGACGGCGCCGACTTTGGTTGCTTGTCCTCAGTGCCACGAGCTTAAAGCTCCGCACAAGGTTTGTCCCAAATGCGGATATTACGACGGGAAAGCAGTTGTTGCAACCGAAAACGCCGACTAATAACGGCTAATTGAATATTGAGGCGGATAGCGAAGCTATTCGCCTTGTTTTCGTAAATAAAATTCGTATTTTCTTGTTTAAATCATATAATATATCGTATATTTCCTTGGAAAAGTCTGATATGAGATAGTTTCAACGGGAACGACCGGTAGCCGAAATTTCTTTTGGAACGATGCGGGGCGGGAGATAATGGAAAAAAGTGAGAGAAAACGCAATTTAATAGGTAAATTACTGTTGTTGTCGGCAACTTTGGTGTGGGGCAGTTCCTTCGTGATTTTAAAGGACACGCTCGATATGCTCGGCAACGGTCATTTCACGTTTTTTATTCTTGCAGTAAGATTTCTAATCGCTTCGCTTATTATTTTTGCAATTTCAATTCCGCGCCTTAAAAATTTCAACAAAAAAATCCTTAAACGGGGAATTTTGCTCGGCGTGGTTTTATTTCTTGCTTACGCAATTCAAACAATCGCGTTAAATTACACAACGCCGTCCAAAAATGCTTTTTTAACCGAAACTTATTGCGTTATCGTTCCGTTTTTATCCTGGTTTATTCTGAAAAAGAAGCCTACGATGAAAAATTTCGTTGCGGCATTCATATGTCTGACGGGTGTTTTGATTATCGCCTTTTTAGGGAAAACCGAAAAGGCCTCCAACGAAGCTTTGGGCGACGGACTGACCGTCTTATGCGGATTGTTTTACGCGCTTCAAATGGTGTTTATTTCGATGTTTGCAGGCGAAAAGGACGACGCAATGTTGCTTCTTTTGGCGGAAATTGCCACGGTTGCAGTGCTTTGTCTTGCGGCCTCGGCTGTTTTCGAGTTTCCTAAATACGGCTCGCAACTTGAAATGAGCGGCGAGGCCGTTTGGAAAATCGTTTATTTAGGAATTTTTGCAACGTGTTTTGCACAATTTGCTCAAATGTACGGGCAAAAATTTACTTCCGCCACAACCGCTTCGATAATGATGTGTTTCGAGGGCGTGTTCGGCGTAATGTTCGAGTTTATTTTCGGGCAAAACAACCTTAATTTGTTTTTGATAATCGGATTTTCGCTCATTTTCTTAACGCTTATTCTCAACGAGGCGGATTTGAGCTGTTTTAAGAGGATTATCGAAAAAAGAAAAGCGGAAAAACGAATCGATAAAACGGCAAACGAGCAGAGGAGCGAAGCCGATGAAAAATAACCGTAACAAAATTGCAGAATTGTATTTGAACGTCAGTGACGATTCCGATTTTTTATCGAAATATTCGTCTGGCAACAAACCCATAATTTCCGGCGAAGTTGCCGAATTTCTCGAAAACTCGGCAAAGGAATTTCACCCGAAGTCCGAAATAAAGCTCGTTATAACTAGTTCCTGCGTTGACGAAACGGAAAAACCGCTTTATATCGAAGCCGTTAAAAACTATTTTTCGTTGAAATTCTCGGAAACGGAAAGGGAAATTAAAAGAAAAACGATAGTTTCGCTTATTTTTTCCATCGTAGGCGTAATCGCGCTTGCTTTTATGCTTCTTTACGAAAACGCTTACGGAAACGCCATCTGGACGGAATGTATCGATATTTTCGCCTGGGTTTTCCTTTGGGAAGCCGTAGACCAGTTCTTTATCGAAAGAAACGCCTTGCTTTTGCAAATGAAAAGAATAAAGAATTTTATAGATATGGACGTTGAATATAAATAATTTCGTAAAAAATACGGCGGAACGCAAAATGCGTTCCGCCGTTTAATATTTTGTTATTTAGCGATGAAAAATAAAACCGTTGCCGGCTGCCACAGGTTTTAACGGGTTGAAGCAATCGCCTGCGGCTAGAAATCAGCCGAGCATATTTACGAGAAGCCCGGGAACGGGCTTTTTATCGTTGTAAAGTTCGAGCCTCGATTCCATATTTTTCTCGATTGCTTCCATTTTCGTTACGGGAAGTTTATAGTTGGAAAGGTCAATCGCCTTGTTCGATAAAATATTTATCGCCGCCTCCGCGTTTCCGTAACCGTTCGTAACACAAATGTTCGTAAGCTGCTTGCTCATTGCCAAGCCGAACGGAATTTTAAGATTAGGCGCGGAGTATCCCACAAGCGCAACTTCCGCCGAGGGGGCTGCGGATTTATAGGCGAGTTCCACGGGTATGCCGGAGCGGGTGAGATAAATAACCTTTTCCGCCATTCTTCCGCTCGTAAAGGAAGCGATTTCCTTTTCCGTCCGAGGACCTGTTTTAACGGCGTAATAAATTCCCGATTTTTTGGCGAGAAGAAGTTCGCTCTCGTCGTTTCCGACGAGCACGGGAACGCCTTGATAATATATAATCAGTTGCGCAATTATCGAGCCTAAAACCGACGAGCCGAACACTGCGACGTGTTCGCCCTTTTCGATTTGAAGTTTATCGATTGCGGAAATGGCAAGCATAACGTAATCGATATAAACGGCGTCGTCGTCCTTAACGGTTTGAGGAAGCGGATAAACGTCGTCGGAATCGAGAACCGCGAAATCCTTTAAAAATCCGTCGAAAGTTCTGCCCGCAACGTTGAATTTATAGCATTTGTCCTGTTTGCCGTTAGCGCAGTGATAACATTCGCCGCAAGGCTTAACTGGCGAAAGAAAAACTCTCGTGCCTTTATCGAGATAAGGCGAAGGTTGCCCCAGCTCCGTAATTTGCCCGACGGCAGCTCTGCCGGGGATAATCGGAAGCTTGATTGATTTTTCCTCCCCTGCAAAAATCGCTACGTCCTCTTCGGTAATAAGCGTGCGGGTAAGCTTAACTTTAACGCTGTCAACTCCGCTTAAACTTTCGATTTTATTGATTTCACCGATTTTGCCCGGTTCGGTTATTTGCCAACCTCTCATTTAAACCACCTTTAAAAGGATAATCCTTTCCATATAATTATATAGTAAACGGTTTATTTTTGCAAGTAAAATAACGGCGTGACGAGCAAAAATAATGCCGAACCCTTCCGCGGGGCGAAGAAGCGAATAAAGAATTGCGAGAAAAAAAGACAAATTATTGATTTAAACGTTTGACAACGCCGATTAAATAATATATAATAGTATAGCATTAACAATAGCGAGGTGAAAAATATGAAAGCGGATATACATCCTAAATATAAAATTGTCACCGTCCAGTGCGCTTGCGGAGAAACTTTCCAAACGGGAACAACCAAGAACGTCGACGTTTTAAAAGTCGATATTTGCAGTAAATGTCATCCGTTCTTCACCGGCAAGCAGAAACTTGTC
>CALDMH010000051.1 GCA_937915565.1 uncultured Clostridia bacterium
CGGATATAGTCGTTTTCGACGAAGATATAAACGTCGAGGCGGCGTTCGTCGGCGGGAAAATCGTCGGCGGAGAAATTTTCGGGGGATAAAATTCGGGAGTGAAATCGAGGATTTAAATCGCGGAGTTAAATCGGGGAAAACGCGAACTACGATTATTTCAAAGTGACGTTTTTCTCCTGCGACGGCGGATAACCGAACGTTTTAACGTATTGCTTGTAAAATCCGGGGTAAGATTCAAAGCCGCAATTCAAGTAAATTTCGGTGGGTTTCATTCCTCGGCGAATCATATCCTGTGCGTAAAGAAGTCTTTTGGAATTGATGTATTTTTTCGGCGAAATTTTAAGTTGCGTTTGAAATTGTCTGAATAAATACTGTTCGCTGACGTATAAGCTGTCGCTCACTTCCCTGATGCTTTCGAGCGTGAAAAGACGGGCGTTGATATAATCGATTGCTTCGGTTATAAAGGGAGAAAATCCCGCGGACTTGCCGCTTAAATCGTTTTTCACGTTCCGCATATTGTAGAGAAGTTCGGTGATGAGGCAGCGGAGCAAAACGACGAAGGATTCCTTGTCGTAGTTGTTCTCGTAATATTCCATTCGCGCGAAAAGTTCGGCAATAAGGCTGTCCTTCGGGCAGTTGATGATTTCGAGGGAATCGGGAATACTTTCCGGCAACTTTTCGTCGAGAAACGATTTGCTGAACGCCACGTTGAATCTGGAATATTCCGACGTGCCTTTAAGTTCGATATAATGGTATTTGATTGGGCGAATAAAAACGAGGTCGCCGCGCTTCAACTGATAGCTTTTGTCCTCGATGACGTAAGTGGCGTCGCCCTTTTCAAAGAAAATTATTTCGTAAGTGTTGTGGGAATGTTTTTGAAAATTCTCGGGGATAGCCGTCGGGTTCTTATAACAAAAATGGTTATATTTGATTTGGTCGGTTTCGATTTCCATTTTTCCGAAACTCCTCCATAAAAAGGACGATTTGTCCGTATATGCTTGATTGTAATACAAAAAAACGATATTTGCAAGCAAAAAACGGTTAAATTATAAAACAAATGATTTAATATAGTTAATATCAGGAGGCAACGATATGAAAAAACTGAATCTTGCGATAATAGGTCAGGGCAGAAGCGGAAGGGACATTCACGGAGTGTATTGCCGCTCGGAAAGGAACGTTTATTATAACGTGAAATACGTGGTGGACTTCGACGAACGCCGCCGCAAACAGGCGATGGATTTATATCCCGGTTGCGAAGTCTTCTCGGATTATAAGGAATTATTCGGCAAAAACGACGTGGACCTCGTCGTGAACGCGTCGTTCTCTTATATGCACTTTGAAATAACGAAGGAACTTTTGGAGCACGGCAAAAACGTGCTTGTCGAAAAGCCTTTTGCGAGAAATACGTACGAATGTGAAACGCTTATAAACACGGCGAAGAAAAACGGAGTGGTTCTCGCGGTGTTCCAGAACACCCAACTCGCGCCGTTTTATCTCGACGCGTTGAGGCTCGTTAAAAACGGAACGCTCGGCGACGTTAAGCAGGTCAGCATACGTTACAACGCTTTGGCGAGAAGATGGGATTGGCAAACTTTGCAAAAGTGTATGGGCGGAAGCGCGTATAACACCGGTCCGCACCCGATAGCTATGGGGCTCGGTTTCCTCGATTTCGATAAAAACTCGAAGGTCGTTTATTCAAAGCTCGACACTTGTCTTACAAGCGGCGACGCCGAGGATTACGTTAAAATTTTGCTTACCGCGCCGAACAAACCGCTCGTCGATATAGAAATGAATTCCATAGACGCGTTCAGCGATTATAACGTTAAAATTCAAGGCTCGAAGGGTACGCTTAAAAGCACGCCGAAGCATTACGAACTTAAATATATCGTAGACGGAGAAAATCCCGAAAAGCCCGTTCAGGAGCACTTCCTCGAAGACGAAAACGGCAATCCGCTTTACTGTGTGGAAAAACTGAAAGTTCACGAAGAAAGCGGCGATTACGACGGCACTGCTTTCGACGTAGGCACGGCGGGGATTTACGAAAATCTTTACTACGCCATAACCGAGGGCAGGGAACTTGCCGTTCCGCTTTTCCATTCGGCAATGACCATAAACGTTGTGGAAGCGGCTCACGCGGCAAATCCGCTGGACGTAAAATTTTAAAGACGTAACGAAGTGTAATCAAAGCCCGCCCGAAGGGAGTCCCCTTCGGGCGGGCTTTAAATTTGTCACGATAATTAAATTTGTCTGGCGGGTTTTTAAAAATGTGCTTGACGAACGAACGTTTGTGGATTATACTTTAATTAAATATACGCTGCGCGGGATACCGTTCTCGGCGAACGCGGAGGAGGAAAATTATGTTTGAAAACGTACGCAAAAATTTCGGTTTCGGCTGTATGCGGTTGCCTATGAACGGCGATGCGGTGGATTACGCCGAGTTCAATAAAATGATTGACGTTTTTATCGAAAACGGATTCAATTATTTCGACACGGCGCACGGCTATATCGGCGGTAAAAGCGAAACGGCAATCCGCGATTGCCTTGCGGCGAGGTATCCGAGAGATAAATTCGTTCTCACAAACAAACTGACCAACTTTTATTTTAAAACGGAAGAAGGGGTTCGTCCTTTTTTTGAAAGTCAGTTAAAACTTTGCGGCGTGGATTATTTTGATTTTTATCTTATGCACGCGCAGTCGAAGGAGAATTTCGCCCACTTCAAACGGTGCAGGGCCTACGAGCAGGCTTTGGAATTCAAGGCGGAGGGCAAAATAAAGCATTTCGGCATCTCTTTCCACGATACCGCTGAGGTTTTGGAGGAGATTTTGCGGGAATATCCCCAAATCGAAGCGGTGCAAATCCAGCTTAACTACGTCGATTACGACGATACGGCCGTACAATCGAAAAAATGTTTGCAGGTTTGCAATAAGTACGGTAAGCCGGTTATCGTTATGGAGCCCGTGAAGGGCGGTAACCTCGTAAAACTTCCGGAGGAAGCGAAGAAATTCATTGACGAATTAAACGGCGGAAGTGCGGCGAGTTATGCGATTCGTTTTGCCGCCGGTTGCGAGGGAGTGTTTATGACGCTTTCGGGAATGAGCAATCTCGAACAAATGAACGATAACGTTTCGTTTATGCGCGATTTCAAGCCGCTGGACGAGCGCGAGAAACGGGCCGTGGAAAACGTTTGCAAGGTGTTTAAATCGATGAATTTAATCCCCTGCACGGCTTGCAGGTATTGCACGGCGGGTTGCCCGAAGAAAATTTTCATTCCCGATTTGTTCGCTTGCTTCAACTCGAAAAACGTTTATCACGATTGGAACGCCGATTACTATTATAATCAAGTGCATACGAAGAACGGAGGCAAGGCTTCGGATTGCATAAAATGCGGAAAATGCGAGGCGGCCTGCCCGCAACATTTACCGATAAGAAATTTACTTAAAGAAGTTGCAAAGGAGTTTGAAAAATAATGGAATACAGAAAACTTCCGCGCGGAAACGAGAAAATAGGCGTTCTCGGATTGGGAATGGGCGGAATTCAGGACGCCGCGCCCGAGGAAATTCAGGCGGTAATCGAACGGGCGATTGAAAACGGAATCAACTTTTTCGATTTGTGCGCGGGCGGCAGAAGCGTTTACGAGCCGTTCGGGCGGGCGATTTGCAACGAGCGGGAAAAGGTTTATTTTCAGTTGCACTTCGGCGCGGTTTATAAAAAAAGCGGGGAATACGGTTGGTCGCGCAATTTAAAAACGATAAAAAGCACGTTTTCCTGGGAACTCGAAGCGTTGCAAACCGACTACGTCGATTTCGGCTTTTTGCATTGCGTGGACGAGGAAAGCGACTTCGAGGATATTAAGAAAAACGGTATTCTGGATTACGTTGAGGAGTTGAAAAAGAAAGGAATCGTAAGGCATATAGGCTTTTCTTCTCACACGCCGAGCGTGGCGAACAAACTTCTCGATACGGGCGTTGCGGATATGATGATGTTTTCGATAAACCCCGCTTACGATTTGGAGCGCGGCGACGAATACGGCATAGGCACGACGAACGAGCGCGCCGAGCTTTTCCGCCGTTGCGAAAAAGAGGGCGTGGGCATATCCGTTATGAAGCCCTTCCACGGCGGGCAACTTTTGCGGGACAGCACGTCGCCGTTCCGCAAGGCGTTAACGAAAAATCAATGTATTCAGTATTGTCTGGACCGTCCCGCCGTTATTGCGGTCGTCCCCGGGGTTCGCGGATTGAGCGATTTGGAAGAATTGCTTAAATATCCCGTTTCGGAGCAAAGCGAGAGGGATTATTCGATAATAGGGCAGTTTACGCCCGAATCGGCCGTGGGAAACTGCGTTTATTGCAATCATTGCCAGCCCTGCCCCGCGGGAATAGACGTGGGCATCGTAAATAAATATTACGATTTATCGCTTGCGGGCGACAAAATGGCGCACGACCATTACGATAAGTTGCGCGTTAAGGCCGACGCCTGCCTTAAATGCGGACATTGCGATAAGCGTTGTCCGTTCAAGGTTAAACAACAGGATAAAATGCAAAAAATAGCCGCGTATTTCGGCAAAGGAGTTTAATATGATAGAAAACGTTTTAGCGAGAAAAGGACTTTCTTTACGGTTGAAAATCACCGTTAAAGGACTTATATCTGCGGGAATGTGCGCTTTGGCCGTTGTTTTGCCGCAACTTTTTCACCTCGTTGCGGGCGCGCAGAGCGGCGTTTCGTGGCTGCCTATGTATTTGCCCGTTTTGCTGGGCGGTTGCCTTTTGGGGTGGCGTTGGGGGCTTGCGGTCGGCGTGCTTTCGCCCGTCGTAAGTTTCTTAATCACGTCGGCGTTCGGAAATCCTATGCCGATTGCCGCAAGATTACCTTTTATGGCGGCGGAACTTGCGATTTTTGCCTGCGTTTCGGGCTTATTTTCAAAAAAGATAGCGAAAAACGGGTGGTTTGCGTTTCCCGCCGTACTTCTTGCGCAACTTGCAGGCAGGAGCGCGTTTATGATTTCGGTTTTGATTTTTCAATCGATAACTCCGTTTACGCCTGCCGTTATATGGGGGCAAATTCAGGCGGGACTTTACGGAATGATTTTGCAGGTCGTCGCAGTTCCGTTCGTCGTTATGATTTTAAGGCGACTTTTGATAAAGGGTGACGATGACTGATTTACAAATTGCGAAGGAAAATCTCGCGGGGCATACGATTTGCCTGTGCAAGGACGGAAAATGCCTTTACAGCGAGAAAAGAGGAATTGCTCCGATGATGGATTTTATCGGGAACGGCGTGGATTTGCGCGGTTTTTCGGTTGCCGATTTAATCGTGGGGAAGGCGGCGGCAATGCTTTTCGCGCGGAGCGGAATCGTCGGCGTTTTTGCAAAAACTCTTTCAAAAAGCGGCAAGGCGATTTTGGAGAAGTACGGCATACCGTTTTCTTACGATGTTTTGACGGAAAGAATTATCAACCGCGACGGCACGGCTATTTGCCCGATGGAAAAAGCCGTGGCTCACGCGGAGGATTTTGAAGAGGCTTACGAGCTTTTGAAAAGTAAACTAAAAGAACTTGCGTCGGCTAAAACGCTCGGTTAAAATTTAAAAAGCGGCAGCCGCCCGTTGCCTGAAAGCAACGGGCGGCTGCCGCTGAATTTATTCGTTATTTTTAAATTTAAAGCCGAAAATCATCTCTAAAACGGAGAAAATTTATTGGCGACGACGAACAAAATTCTATCACGATTCAAACGGATTTTCCTTCAAAATATTTTTTAATGGCTTCAAACGCTTCTTCGGTGATGACGTGTTCTATCCTGCAAGCGTTTTCTTCCGCCGCTTTTCTGCAAAGCCCCATCACGATTAACGCCTCCGTTAAGGCCTTGTGCCGCGCGAAAACGTTTTCGGCTTTCGCTTTGCCCGCTTCGGTGAGTTCTATAAGTCCGTCGGCCGCAACGACGATAAAGCCGTCCTTTTTCATAATTCCCACGGCACGCGAAACGCTCGGCTTGGAATAACCGAGTTCTTCCGCTATCTCTATCGAGCGGACGCTTCCTTTTCTTTTTTGTATTTTAAGTATCGTTTCGAGATACATTTCCTGCGATTCGTTGTCTACCATTTTATCCTCGAAATCTTTTTGATTATTTTAACACAATATTTTTTAAAAAACAAGTAAAAAAATCCGCTCGGCAAAGAGAGGTAAGCCGAACGGATTTTTCATCGTATTGCCACGGGCGTTTTTGCGTGTTCCGACGCCAAATCGCCCGCAACTATGCAAATTTACCGTAAAATCGTTTATTCCTGACCTTTCAGGGCTTCGACCATATCGATTTTCTTGTTTTTCCCCGCAACCATAAGGCTTACGAGAAGCGACATACCGACGGTTAAAATCGCGGTGACAAGGTATGAGCCGAATCCTATCGCCATTTTCATTTCGTATTCGGACGCAAGCGTTTTCAGCATATACGAAAGCGTAAGCGCGCCGAGCGGAATGCCTATGATTATTCCGATAATCGAAAGAGCGAGGTTTTGTCCCGAAAGAAGCCTTCCGATTTTCTTATCGCGGAAACCGACGACTTTAAGCGTCGCCATTTCGCGGTAACGCTCGGTGTAACTCATCGCGCCGAGGTTATACAAAACGATTATTCCGAGAGCCAACGCCCCGCCCACGAGCAGATAAATCATCATATCCATAAGCGAGAGGAACGTTTCAAACGAATCCATTATCATTTGCTTGGATTGCACCGACTTTATAACTTCGGATTGCTCGACGTCGCTCTTTGCCACGTCGGTGTAAACCGAATCAATCGTGTAAGGAACGTTGCAAGCTTCGGCGTACTTATCCGAGATAACGACGTTTTCGGAAACACTCCTGAAAATCCCCGCCACTTTAAGTTTATAAACGTCGTCCGTTCCGAAGGGGCTTACGGTAAACGTATCTCCGGCTTTTAAGTTAAACTGCTCGGCAAGACGCATACAAACGTACGCTCCGTCGTCGCTTATATCGATTTTATCGTTATTTTTGTCCATAATACGGATTTTATCGCGCGTTACGTCGTAAATGTCGAGAGAAATCGTTTTTTCGTCGAGCTGAACGCTTACCGAGCCGCCGAAATCTCCGTTATACTTGTCTATAACGGCCCGGCGTTCGGCGTCGGTCGCTTTTTCGGAAAGGAAAATTCTCGAAGAGTAATTCAGTCCGTTGTCGTAATACAAATTGAGGAAGGAATTCATCGTGTCCTTCATTCCGAGCGAAGCGAGAATTAAAATCGTGCAGCCGATAATTCCTATAAGGCTCATTGCCGTTCTCGATTTGTGCCTTACTATATCGCGCATATTCCAACGCGCGCCGAAGGGGAGTTTGTGGAAAAGTTTCGTGCGTTCAATCGCCATCGGCTTCATCTTTTTAGGGGAGTAGGGGCGAAGCGTATCCGCGGCAGTTCCCGCAAGCATTTGCTTGACCGATAAAAAGCCTATGAGCGTGAGAATCGTCACGATAAGTGCGACGGCAACTCCGCAAAACCACGGGAAAACGAGTTTCCATTCGGGGAGGTCGAGATAAGTTCCCATCATACCGTTCGGGTTCATAATGGCCCAAGCGACGGCGTAACCGAGGGCTATGCCGAGAGCCGTTCCGAGCACGGCGACGAAAAACGCGAAAGAAGTGTAATGAACGGCTATTTTGCTATCGTGAAAGCCGAGAGCTTTGAGCGTTCCGATTTGCGTTTTTTCCTTTGCGGTTAAACGGTGCATCGTAGTAACCATCGTCAAAAGTCCGATTAAGAGAAACAACGCGGGGAGAATACTTCCCATCGCTTTTCCCTCGCTCGCTTCGCCCTCCGCCTGCGAATAGGCAATCGTGTCGTCCTTCGTGAGCGTTACGGTGGTTTTTCCGAGAGCCTCGTTGGCTTTTTCGGAGAAAACGTCTTTTTCGAGTTTTGAAATAACGTTTATTTGCGGATAATAGGCAAAACCAAGCGTTTTTTCGTATAATTTCGGCGAAACGTAAGCGTAGCCGTGCGTGGCGAAATCGGGCATAAGTTGCGTTTTATCTCTCACGCAAATCATTTGCTCGGCGGCTTTTATCAAGCCTTTCACAACGCCTTTAATTTCAAGGCCGCGGTATATGAACGCGACGTTATCGCCGGGTTTCAAGTCGTTTTTTTCGGCGTAACGGTCGGAAAGCCAGATTCCGTCCTCGCTGTTTTCGTCGTAAGCCTCGCCGCTTATCATAACGAACGAGGAAACTTCGGGGTTTGTCGTAACGGCCAGAGCGACGCTGTCGCCGTCCTTGTCCTTAACGTCCACGTTCACCGTTATAAATCTTGCCGCGGCGTCTACGCCGTCGATTTTCTTCACTTTTTCAATGTCTTCTTCCGAAAACCCTTTTTCATCCGCAAGGCGATAATCGGCGAAATGGCTGTCGTCGAAAAACGAGTACATATTTTCTTCGATGCTCACCCATTCCATATTGAATCCGACGAACATACCCACGCCGAGCATAACCATCAGAATCATCGAAATAAATTGTGCTTTGTATTGCCAAGCCGTGCGGAGCATTTTTTTAACTAACATAATCCGCTCCTTTTACCAGTCGATGTCGTCTGCGGAGGCGGGGTTAGCCTGATTTTCCGTCGAAACGACTTTTCCGTTTTTAACGTGTATAACGACGTCCGCCATTTTGGCAATGTTCTGGTTGTGCGTTACGATGACTATCGTCTTGCCGTAATCGCGCGCCATTTTCAAAAGCAGTTTTAAAACGAGAACGCCGGTGGCGGAGTCGAGCGCGCCGGTCGGTTCGTCGCAGAGGAGAATTTTCGGGTTTTTGGCAAGAGCTCTCGCAATGGAAACGCGTTGTTGTTCGCCGCCGGAAAGTTCGGAAGGGAAGTTTTTCGCGTGGTCCGCAAGCCCGACCTCTTCAAGCATTTTCGTTGCCGAAAACGGATTCGAAGCAATCTCTTTAACGAGCGCGACGTTTTCGTGTACGGTGAGCGTGGGGATAAGATTATAAAATTGAAAGACGAAGCCGACCGTTTCCGCGCGATAATCCGCAAGTTCGTTTTTCGTGAGTTGGGAAATATCCTTGCCGCAAACGGTAATCGTTCCCGAGGTGGGGCTGTCGAGCCCGCCGAGCAAATTCAGGAGCGTGCTTTTTCCCGCTCCGGAAGGCCCGAGTATAACGACGAATTTGCCCTCGTCCAACGTTAAATCCACGCCGTCGAGCGCTTTAAGTTCGTGGTCGCCGCTCGAATAAACGCGGCTTACGTTTTTGAATTCCACAATAGCCATTTCAGTTTCTCCTATGCTTTATTTAAGTTTTTTCTATGCAAATAAGAATAACATATCCGTTTTACGTACGCCAAAAATCCGCAAATAGCAAGCGCAATCGGCGCAGCGATTAAAATTCTTACTAAAATTTCCATAATTTACCTCCCGAATAACCCTAAAAACCCCTTTTTTCGGTATTCTTCCGTCTTTATATCCGTAACTCTGTATCCCGTTTTTTCGATTGCCTCTTTCAAATCGTTTTCGTTTATATCGTCGTCGCAAACCACAACGGTTTCCTTTTTAAGATGCGACGATTTAACGCTTTTCACGTTGAAACTTTTCCTGACGCAATCGTTGACGTGGCTTTCGCACATTCCGCACATCATTCCGTCGATTTTTAACGTTATTTGTTTCATAAAATTTCTCCTTTTATATAATCCGTTTATAGTTAGCATATGCTAACCGATGGGTAAATAAAAAAGGAAATCGCTTTCCGTTTTTATTTCGGTTATTCCTATCTTCGGTCGCCGTTATCGATTTTCGGAGGAAAGCCCGAGCAGGCTGTTCCAGCCGGCGTTGAAAAAGCAGTGAAGCTGACCGATATATTGCATAGCCTCTTCTTTCGTGAAGTCGTGTTCTATAACCTCGAACATTCCGTTCAGCATTGCCGTGGAGAGCATATGAGAAAGGTCCGCGCGCACTTCTTTCACTTTTATTCCCGCGTCGCGCAAGGCCTCGATAAACCTGACTGTGCGCTCCGTTTCCACGGCGATAAGTCTATCCGCGTATTTTTCGTATTCGCTGCCCTTGCTTTTGCATATAATCAACTTAAATTCCTCAAAATTATCGTATAAAATAGCGATTATTTCCTTTGCGCGGGATTCTTCGTAGCCGCGCATACCGAGGAATTGCTTGTCGGGCGAAAGCGTTTCAAAGTTCTCCCGAGCGTCCGTATAGTAATCGTAAAGCTTTTCGGCGGAAGATTCCACCAAGGCTTTAAAAAGCTCGCTTTTATCGGCAAATCTGCCGTAAAGCATACCCGTCGTGTAACCTGCTTTTTCGGCAATGTCGCGCATAGAAGAGCCCTCGAAACCTTTTTCCAAAAACTCCTGCTTCGCACATTCCATTATTTTATCGATTGCAAGTTCGTCTTTTTTTCTCATTTTATCGCCGATTACCTTTAATAACGATGTTATTATAACGCTGTTATTTTATAAAGTCAAGCGTTTTTTCGGGCATTTTCAAAAATTTACGAAAGAGTGTTGTAAAGAACCGTTTAATTGACCTTTAATAATCAATAAATAGCCGAAAACAATAAAAAAACGATTTAAAAAGGCTTTCGGACGGTGTATAATCTTCAAAGATGAATAGTGCAAAAGTGAAAACCGAGATATTTTGCGACGAGCGGGTTGTAAACAAAAACTGCACGTAACCGATTTTCAGGAAGAAAAAATTTATAACGAAGAAATCAATCTGGACGGAGGAAAAGGCTTGTTTCCGGCCGTTGAGGAAGGTAAAAATGTGGATTAAACGAAGCAAAGAAGCTGAAAACGGCGGAATCCCGTTGTTTTTGAGAAAATTCAGTTTGAAAAAGGAAATCGAAAGGGCGGAACTTAAAATTTCGGCGACGGGCATCTTTTCCGTTAAAATAAACGGAAAGGAAATTCCCGATTTGTTTATGCCCGGGTGGACGGATTACAATAAATATATCAATCTGTGCGTTTACGACGTTACGGACTTCATTAAAGGCGAAAATGAGGAAAACGTAATCGAAGTCGAGGTTGCGAACGGCTGGTACAGAGGAAAACTCGGCTGCGGCAACAGAACCGACGTTTACGGCGACGAACTCAGGCTTTTCGCCGAAATAAAGCTTCGTTTTAAGGGCGGCGAAGAGGAGATAATCGAAACGGACGAAAATTGGCTCACAGCGGTTTCGGACGTCGTTTCGGCTGACTTTTTCGACGGGGAAACGATTGACGCAAGACGATTGAAAAATAGCAATAAACCCGTCTATAAAACGATTAACGCCGATTTTTCGGTGGCATTAAGCGAATATTCTTACCAAAGCGTTAAAGTTAAAGAGGTCATCGAGCCGACCGTTATTTTCGAGGACGAAAGGACGATAAGATACGATTTCGGCAAGAACTTTGCGGGAAACGTAAGTTTTAAAGCAAACGGCGGAAACGGGGAGAAAATCACGGTGAAGTACGCCGAAGTTTTAAACCCCGACGGAACTCTTTACACGGAAAATTTAAGGCGCGCAAAATGTACGGACGAACTTATTCTGGCGGGAGAGGAGTACGTTTTCAATCCGAAATTCACTTATCACGGATTCAGGTTTGCCGAAATTAAAAAGGACGCGAACGTTAAAATCTCGGGTTTAAAAGGACTTTTGATTACACAGGATATAGATTATTACGGCAATTTCGAGTGCTCGGACGATATTATAAACGGCGTTTTCAAAATAACCCGCAACGGACAAAAGAGCAATTTCGTGAGTATTCCCACCGATTGTCCGCAAAGGGACGAAAGAGTGGGCTGGACGGGCGACGCCGAGGTTTTCTGCAATTCTGCAATGTTTAACGCCGATTGCGAAAAATTCTTTGAAAATTATATGAAACTCGTCCGCACGGACGTTCTTCCGGACGGAAAAATCCCGTCGTTTGCGCCCTTTCACACTCCGGTGTCTCCCACGACTGCGGGTGTTCCGGGCTGGGCGGACTGCGTGACGGTTATTCCGTTTTTTCATTATCTGCATTACAGGGATAAGAGTGTAATAACCGAAAATCTTTCGGTTGCCGAGGGTTGGGTCGATTATTATCTCAAAAATAGCGAAAACTACATAGTGAAGATAAGAAACGAGTTCGGCGTTTGGCTTTCCGTGGATAACACCGCCGATAAAGACGTTTTAAATCAGTGCCTTTTCGGTTATTCCGCTTCGCTTCTTTCCGAAATGTTTAAAATTACGAACGACGAGGAAAACGCGGAAAAATACGAAAAAGTTTACGAAAACGCTAAAAAAGCTTTCAGAAACGCTTATTTTACGGACGGGAAAATCGTCAGCGACGCGCAGACGCTTTACGCGCTCGCATATTCCGTCGGCTTCATAACCGCGGAGGAAACGAAAAAGAGATTGCCGAAAGTTATTCGCGAAAAGGGGTGTCTTACCACGGGGTTCATCGGCAGCAGGTTTATTTTGCCCGTGCTTTGCGATATAGGCGAAGCCGAACTTGCTTACGAACTTATTATGAAAAAGGACTATCCGTCCTGGGGTTATATGCTTGAAAACGGTGCGACGACGGTTTGGGAGCGTTGGAACGGTTACACGAAAGAAAACGGGTTTGAAGACCCTGAAATGAATTCGTTTAACCATTATAGTCTCGGGGCGTGCGTGGAGTGGCTTTATTCCTACGTTCTCGGCATAAAGCTTTCGGCAAAAAGCGAAGTCGTTACGATAAAACCGACGTTTTCGGGAAAAATTTCTTACGCGAAAGGCGGAACGAAAGTAAAAAACGGAATGTTTTCGGTTGCCGGGAAAAAAAAAAAAACCGCCGTGACGCTGAAAGTTACGGCGGACGAAAACGTGAAGTACGTTGTCGATACGAACGGATATAAAGTTATTTCTTCGAGCTTCGATAAAGAAGAAAATACGACGAGGCTCGAAATTCAGTCGCTCTGACGGAACGAATTTCTGTATTCCGCAGGCGAAACCTTGTATTTTTTCTTAAATTTCTGGGCGAAAAAGGACGAGTTGTCGTAACCTACGTTGGAAGCGATGGTTATCACGGGCGAATCCGTGTTTGCAAGCAATTTCGCCGCGTAAGAAAGCCTCAAATCGGAAACGTGTTCGATGATGGTTTTGCCGACGTATTTCTTGAAAAGCTTTATGAAATGCGAGTGGGAATAAGAACTTAAATCGATTATGTCGTTCACGCGCATCGAAAAAACGCTCGGGTCCTGCAATTTTTGCAGGAAGTTCAAAATGTCCTTCGGCACGAACTTTTCCGACGTGTTTTCGACGTAAACGCCGAGAAGATACATCACGATAGACGTTAAAATCGCCTCGCGGCTCTCTTTTTTGTCGATACATTCGGCTTTATTCAGCCTTTCGTGCAATTCTCCGAACGCCTGCATAGAGAGTTTTATCTGCACGGGCTTCGTTTGCTCGCAAAGCTGGGCGTAAAGGTCAGGGCTCAATAAATCGGCAAAAGTCTTCATTTTTTCAACCGAAACGCAAATATCTCTTCGGCTTATGGGCAAATCCGAGGTTTGCTTGTGAACGTGATTAGGGCCGAGAAGCAAAAAAACGTCGGGCGTGGAATAATAAACCTCGCCGTTGACGAGGTTTACGCCCGTTCCGTCGGTGGTGGCGGTGAATTCCCAGTCGCTGTGGCGATGAATCACCGTTTCTTCCTTCCACAAAAAAGTGTTAATCTCGTCCGCTTCGAGCTTCGGGATAAGTTTTTTAACTTTTTCCGGTTCCATATTATTAAGGTATTGCGATATATCCATAAGACAATTATAACTTCGGCGCGGATTTTTGTCAACTTTCGGACAAAAAAATAATAAAAAAACAACGGGTTATGATAAATAAGAGATTGAACGCTTCACTTTGAAATGATAAAATAATTTCGGAAGAAACAAAGAGGGGCTTTGCCTCGCAGTCGGAGAGCATTGAGGAGGAAAAAATGACGAAATATAAAAAACTATATTCGATAATACTCGCAATCGTCGTTGCATTCGGGCTTTGTTCCTGCGGTCAGCCTTCCGCGGGGCATACTCACGAGTATAAACTCGTAGCGGGTATCGAGGCAACTTGCGAAACGGACGGAATTTTAGAGCATTACGAATGCGATTGCGGCAAAAAATTTATTAAAAACAATAATAAATTTGAAGAAAAAACCGACGAACAACTTAAAACTCCGCACGGACATAAATTCGGAAGCGCAATTGCGGGGGTTGACGCGACCTGCGAACAAGGCGGAACGCTTACCCATTTTAAATGCGAAAGATGCGATAAGCTTTTTGTTTCCGAAGGCGACGAATACGTTGAAAAAACGGAAGACGAACTTTTAACCGAGCCGATAGAACACGTTTACACGGCCAAAAAAGCCGAGGAGAAATATTTGTTATCCGAAGCGACGGAAGAAAGTGCCGCGACGTACAGGAAATCCTGCAAATATTGCGGTAAAGCGTCGGAAAACGACGCGGACGTTTTTGCGCACGGCAAAACGCTTGCGTTTTATAAATCTCAAAATAAAGATTACTATATGCCGACTTCGCTTACGGTCTCGTTATACGACGCGGCGAACAATATTTACGGGTTTAACTGGAATACGACGAGAGAACCCGGCAGGGCTGCGGTTGTTTATCAAAAAGGTAACGTTATAAACGACGAAGCCGAAAAGGTTATAGCAAAAACGGTAACGTGCGAATCTTACGAGGTCGGAGAGCCCGACGCGCAAATAAGATATTACGTTTGCAAAGCCGAAATAAAATTAGAACCGAACGAGGTTTATACTTACAGAGTTTGCGATTTGTATGCGGACACCGCGCTTGCGGACGTTACGATAACGGCGACGGATAACAATGCCAAAGCGTTCACGTTTACCCATTTAAGCGATTCGCAGGTCGGCATAGCCAATCTGAAAAGCTCGACGACGGGCACGGGTGCGTTTTTCGGAAACGTATTGCGCGAGGTTTTAAAGGGTGAAAGCGATTTTATAGTTCATACCGGGGACGTCGTAGAATATTCCAAATATGAAAAATTCTGGAAGAGTATGCTCGACGACAACTTCGAATATTTATCGCAAATACCCGTTCAGGCGATTTCGGGAAACCACGAAACGACGTATAAAAACGGTGAAAACGAAACGTTAAAACATTTCAACGTCGCTTTTCCGGAGCAGGAAACGAAAACGGGATTTTACTATTCGTTCGTTTACGGAAACGTAAAATTCATAATGCTCAATACGAACAGGCTTAATTCCGAAAAACTTACCGACGACCAGTATTTATGGCTTGAAAGCGAATTGAAAAACAAAACCGAAAGATGGACGGTCGTTTCAATGCATAATCCTATGTATTCGGTCGGTGCTTACGGTTCAAATCCGTCGAAAAACGGTATTTCGCTTGCATTGCGAGCTCAACTCGGTAAGCTGTTCGTTGATAATAAAGTCGACCTCGTGCTTCAAGGACACGATCATTGCGTTTCGATGTCTCGTCCGATAGGCGCGGACCTTAAACCGCTTGCGGATGAACCCGTGACCGAAAACGGAACCGATTATTATAATTCCCCCGAAGGAACGATTTATATTATGAGCGGACCTGCGGGAAATCAGATGAGAGGAAGAAAATACAGCACCGATAACGATGAGTATTACGTTTATGCCGAGGAGGCGCTCGGAAGCTCGTGGTCGGAAATAGAAGTTACGGAAAATACGCTCGTCATAACCGCAAAATATTACGACAGCAACGAAAAAATCGTCAAGACTTATTATTCAAAAGGAATTAAGAAATAAGACGGCGAATTATCCAAAAAGAATTAAGAAATAAGACGACGATTTTCAAGGGGTTAACCCCTTTCTCCGCGTTCCGCGGAGAAATCCTTTAAAGCCAAAAACGTTTCGGGTGGCCGAAACGGAAAAAATAAAAAAACAGGAGATAAGATATGATGAAAATTCTTAAAAAACTGACGGCTTCGATTCTGGCTCTTGCCGCAACGACGGCGGTTGCCGTTTCCTGCGGAGGAGGCGGCCAATCCAACGGCGGCGAATCCAAAGATACTTCGGGAAAGACCATTCTTAACGTAGGCGTTTTCGCCGGCGGCTTGGGAACGGTTTATTTCGACGAAATGGCCAAAGATTTTGAAGAATATTACAAAAACGAATCCTTCGAGGATGGTAAACAGGGCGTTTCCGTAATTCCTTTCAAAAAGAAAGAGGAGTTAAAACCCGGAAACCTCGTCGCAACGATGGAAAGTTATAACAACGTGCTTTACTTCCTCGACCAGGGAAATTACACCGAGTTTGCGAGCAAAGGTCTTATTACGGATATAACCGAAACCGTTGAAGAGAAAATTCTCGACGAAAACGGCGACCTTGCAAAAATTTCGGGTAAGCCGGCAACTCAATCCATAAAGGACAATATGATTGACGGCTATGCGGATTGCTTCCTTTACGAAGGCAAATATTACGCCGTTCCGTTCTGGATTCAAGTCCCCGGTATCATTTATAACGCCGAACTTTTCGACGAATACGGATTTTATTTTAAAGCCGACGGTTCTCTCGGCGCAAAGCAGGCCGATATAACGGCGAAGAATTGCGGAAAAGGCCCCGACGGAAAACTCGGCACTGCCGACGACGGACTTCCCGCAACCTGGAACGACTTCGTGAAGCTTATGAAACAAATGGTTTTGAGCAACGTGACTCCGTTCGCGTGGGACGCTACGCACGAATACCAGAGGTCGGGCGCTTACACGCAGATTTGGGCGAATTACGAAGGTTACAACAACTTTATGCTCAACTACACCTTCAACGGTAAGGATACGAATCTCGGCGAAATCGACGAAACCAACTATACGAAACTTGCCGAGCAGGAAGGAAGAAAAGCGGCGATAAAAGCGTTTTACGATATAACTTCCAACGATAAGAACTACACTCGTAAATCCGTAAGCGGAAACAACCACCTCGAAGCGCAGAAAGAGTATATAAAGAGCGTGGTAAACGGCGAACCCATCGCTATGTTCCTCGAAAACAGCTATTGGGAGAGCGAAGCTCGTTCCACGTTCAATCAGCTTGCTCAGGAGGACGAATCTTACGCTTACGGTAAACACGATTACAGATTTATGCCCATTCCCAACTTCACGGGCGTGGACGGAGTCAAAGAACAAACTAACACCGAAAGAGTGATAGCGGGGCGCGGCGCGGACAACTATATCTGCATAGCCGCAAATCCCGACAATAAGGACGTTGCCGTTCAAACGAAGATTGCAAAACTCTTCATTCAGTTCGTTCAGCAAAGAGACCAGCTTATCAAGTTTACGGCCAACACCGGCTGTTTCAGGTCGTTTAAATACACTCCGACCGAAACGGAACTCGAAACTTACACGAAATATACGCAGAGCATCGCAAGGTATATCAACGAGGGCGCAAAGCTCACGAGCAACCTTCCCATCGCCAAGAAGCGCAGAGACAACGTTTCGCTCTTCAACGAAGAGAATAACGCCTTCGCCTTTATCGTGAAAACTTCTACCGGCGATTTCTTCGACCCGTTCTCCTATTTCAAGTATAAGGATAACAAAAATAAAACCGTGAACGATTGCTTCAACGAGTTTAAAACTTCTTTTAAGGAAACTTTTAACGTTTGATAATAACAGATGAATGGAAATAAAACGTCCGTCGGAAGCCGAATTAAATGGTTTTTATACGGATTGAAAATTAAAATTTTCGGTGGAGAAAAGAAGAACGGACCGACAAAGCCTCGCAACAAAAAAGCGGGGCAAACCGTTTTTCTGTTCTTCTTTATGCTTTTCCCCGTTTTGCAGTTTCTCGTGTTTTACGTCGGCGTAAACGTAAACTCGATTAAGCTCGCGTTTGTAAAATACGAGGGCAACAAAGCGTCGTTTGCGGCGTTTGATAATTTCGACAGGGTTTTGAAAGCTATTTTCGTAAACGGAGATTTAAGGCTTGCCGTCAAAAACTCGACTATTCAGTTTTTAACGGGGCTTTTAATCGGAATGCCCGTTCAAATCGCGGTTGCTTACGTTCTTTTCAAAAAAGTGCCGCTTGCGGGGGCGTATAAAGTGTTGCTTTTTATGCCGAACATTCTTTCGAGCCTCGTTTTCGTAATTTGCACGAGGGTTTTGCTTTTCGACGCTTTGCCAACCGTTTTCCACGGTTTTATGGTTACGATGTACGATTCGTCGAGCTTTTACGCGGTTTTGATTTTCGGAATGTGGATGAATTTCGCCGGCGGGCTGGTAATTTACCTTTCGGCGATGTGCAGTATTTCCAAAGATATTCTGGAATACGGCGAACTTGAAAATATGTCGTCGGCAAAAGAACTGTGGTACGTCGTTCTTCCGTCGATATTCCCCACGATAGTAACTTATATCATCGTGGCGATAGCCGGATTTTTCACAAATTACGGGCATTTCTATTCGTTTTACGGGGCTTCCGGCACGGGGAAAAAGCCTTTCGATACGTTGGGTTATAACTTCTTCGTTAAGGTCAGCAACTCCAACGACCCGAAAGACCACACCTTTGCGGCAGCCGGCGGCGTTCTCTTTACGCTCGTCGTTGCTCCGATAACTTTAATTACGAAGTATTTGCTTGAAAAATACGGGCCGAGCGAGGATTGATTATGAAAAAACGCATATATAAAACCTCGAAAATAAAACGCAGAATGGACGCTTTCCAAATCGTCCTGTACGTTATCGTAACGTTTTACGTTTTATCGATGATATTCGTTCTCGGTTTCGGGCTTCTCAATTCATTCAAGGCGGATGGCGATTTCGATAAGAATCTTTTCGGCCTTCCGAGAACGGATAAGCCGAGCTGGGGCTGGCGTTTCGACAATTATTCAAACGCGATAAAACTGTTTTCGGTTCAGATTCCGAACACTGCGAATTACGCGCATTTTTGGGATATGTTCTTCAACTCCTTCATTTACGCTTTCGGGCTTACCGTTTTTACGATGGCAACGGAGATAATTATGGCTTACGCCATAGCGAAATACGATTTCAAGCTTAAAAAGTTCTTTTACGGCGTGGCAATCGTGGTTATGCTTATCCCGATTATCGGCTCGTTGGCTTCCGAAGTGCAATTCGCGAGATTTTTCAACTTGCAGAACAGTTTTCTCGGCGTGTTCATAATGAAATGTAAATTTACGGGGATATATTTCCTTGTGTTTTACGCGACGTTCAAGGGGATTTCCTGGACGTATGCCGAGGCGGCTCAAATAGACGGAGCGTCGCATTTAAGAGTATTTTTAGAAGTAATGCTTCCGCTTGCGAAGGCGACGATTTCGGCGGTATTCATTTTGCTGTTCATAGAATATTGGAACGATTATTACGTTCCTATGATATTCCTGCCGCAAAAACCGACGCTTTCTTACGGATTGTTTTATATCCGCAGTTCAGACAACACTTACGAAGGTTTGGACGGAGATTTAACCACTCCCATCAAACTTGCGTCTTGCTTTATTGCGTGCGTACCTATTCTTGCGGTATTCGTCGTTTTTAAGGATAAGATAATGGGTAACGTTACGATGGGCGGCATAAAGGGTTAAGCGATGCTGCGTTCCGCTCGTTTTTAAAATTCCTGCGACCAAAAAGGTCGTTCCCTTTTAAAAACATCGCGCGCCTTGCCTGACGAGCGACTAATCGCCTTAACAAAAAAAGACAATTTTATCTCTTGACGCTTGCTTTCCGATAGACGGAAAGCGGTGCTCAAAATAAAAATATACCAGATAATATGACAAAGAGGTTATAACGGTAATGATGAAAAAACAGAACAAACGCCTTGCGATTTTCCTTTTGGCAATCGTGAGCATATTCGCTTTTTCGTTCTCGCTTGCCGCGGCCGAAGGAACTTCGCCCGGGGTAACGCTCGAAATCGATTACGGCGAATACGACGAAGACAATCTGCCCGTCGGGAAAGCGGGACTTTCTTACGGAGTATTCGATTATTCGGCTAAAAACGAGAACGGCGAAGAAATAACCGACGTAAGCGTTTACGTCTATTCTCCCGACGGGAAAATAGTTCCCGTAGTCGGCGGAAGGTTCGAAACGAAGAGCGCGGGTAAATACAAAATCGAATACGTTGCCAAAAACGTCGACGCCGTCGATAAAAAGACCGTCGAAATAACCGTGACGACCGAAAATCGTCCGCTCGTTTATAAGATGAGCGATAAAAACGTTTACGCGGCGAACACGGGAACTACGGTTTTCGTTTACGACGGCGAGTTTTCGGGCGGAATAGGTTTGGTCGGCGTTAAAACCAAGGTTACCCTCGGCGAAACGGCGAACGAACTCGAAAAAACCGAAAGCGGATATTGCTTCACTCCGAAAAAGAGCGGCAATTACGTTTTGTCTTACGTTCTGACCGATTTTGCGGGGCAAAAAGAGGAATTCACAAAGACGATAACGGTTACCGACAGCAAGAAGCCGATTCTCGGCGTTCCGAGCGTCAGAAAATCGATAACGGTCGGCGATAAAGCGTTTTTGCCGGTTGTCGACGGGATTTTATACGACGGAGACAACGTTTATTATTTGCCCGTTAAAGTCAGCGTCGACGGCGCGGACGTAACCGAAAAAATGGAGTTTACTCCCGAAACGGCGGGCGTTGTCGCTGTGAAATACGTTTGCGAAAACCCGTTTGACAAGTCTTTTAAGGAAGAACTGACTTTCGACGTAGAAGTCGTTGCGGATACGGAAGGCGAACTCGTTTTCAACAAGCATTTCATTCTCGATAATATGGAATCGGTTTCTTCTTCCGCGGATAGCGTTTACGTTCTTGCAACCAAAAATAGCGGAAACGCAAGCTTCGGATTCGATTCCGCCTTGCCCGTTCAATATCTGGATATAGGCTTAAAAGGCGGTTCTTCGGCAGGCGATTATTCGGCTATGAGGCTCGTTTTAACCGATATGAAAAACGCGGCCGACAAAGTCGTCGTAACGCTTCCGAAAATCGACACGTTTGAATCTTTTTACGCTAAATACGACGATGATAAAAAGGTTATCGCCGATATTGACGGAAAGACGATTGCCGAATTGAAGCATTATGCCGACGGAAGAAAATTCGAGGGTTTCAAAAGCGGAAAAGCTTATATTTCCGTTGAAATTATCGACGCGTCGGCCGATACGCAGGTAATTCTGGACACTATCGGAAAACACAACGTGACGACCGCCACGAGCGATTTCGGCTCGCCGATGTTCCTCGATAACCCCGTATTCCGCTCGGTAAACACGACTTATATCAACGAAACCATCGAGCTTCCTTTGATGAAAGCTTTCGATTTGTTCGAGGCTACGGTAAAAGTTTCCGTAACTATAACCTCGCCCGATAAAAAGGTCGTTTATTCCGGCGAAATGACCGAGCCTTATCTTTTGAAAACCGATAAATACGGAACGTATACGGTCAGATATACCGCTTCGGATTCCGTTGGGAACGCCCGTCCGCTCGTATGTTCGGTTTATTGCACGGATATTATTCCTCCCGAAATAAGCGTAGGGCAGATGCCCTCGGTCGTAAGCGTCGGGCAAACCGTAACGATTCCCGTTGCCACCGTAACCGATAACAGCACCGCCGAGAACAAAATTCTCGCGTACGTTTACGTTTATTACGGAAACAATATAAGAACTCTCGTAACCGGCGATTCTTACACCTTTAAAGAGGCGGGCGTATATAAAATAAGATACGTCGCTTACGACGCTTTCGAGAATTATTCCATAGCGGAATTCACCGTCGTTTGTAAATAAGGAGAAGACGAAAAATGAAAAAATTTAAAATTTCGGTAATTGCCGTCCTCGTTCTTTTATCAATGCTTTTCGCCGTCGGTTGCGGAAGCGCAATCGCTCCGTCGAAAGCGGCTGCGGGAGCGGCCAAAAGCGTAGACCTTGCCAAAAATCAAGAATACGTCGGCGACGAACGGGTTTCTTTCTCTGATACCGACGTAACGCTGATTAAAAACAAGAAGTCGGCCTATAAGGCGATTATCGGTGCAAACGCCACTCAAACGGAAAAATACGCTGCGGAGGAACTCGTTTATTTTCTCGAAAAATCCACGGGTTGCAAACTCCCCATCGTCACAGACGAGAACGTCGGCGACGGCGAACGTTTCATCTCCGTCGGCGACACTTCGCTTTTAAAAGCCGCGGGGATAACTCCCGATTACGATAAACTCGGTTATAACGGAGTTACGGTTCACACCGTGGGCGAAAACGTTTTCGTTGCGGGGGCGACCGAATACGGCACGCTTTTCTCCGTTTACAGATTTTTGCATTATCAGATAGGTTACGAGGCTTACGCTTACGACCATATCGAATATAACTACTATAACGAATTGAAACTTAAAGCTTTCGATTACGAATATCGTCCCGCGCTCGGCACGGTAACCGCGGAGGACGCCGAAATGAGCGGCAAGGAAAAGACGAAGGAAGCTTTGAGAATGTATATTTACGCTTCCAAAAACGGCGGTTACGATTTGGCGGGCAACCTTTATAACAACCTGTGGTGTCACACCACGGAGTTCCTCGCTTCGCCCGTTAAATATCCGCATCTTTGGAAGAACAGTCAGCTTTGTTATTCCAACCCCGAATCGATTGAAGTGGTAACGCAAAGCTTAATCGGCAAATACGTCAATTCGGCAACGGGGCCTTATCTTATGATAGGCGGAAGCGATAACGTAGGCTCGTGCGATTGCAAGGATTGCAAAGCCAACGAAAAAATCTACGGCGGCGCGGCGGGCGTTTACGCAAGATTTTTGAATATCGTCGCGAAAAGAGTCGAGGATTATATGGTCGAAAACGGAATGACCAAAAAACTGACGCTCGTCGGATTGTTCTATTATTCTTACGTCAAACCGCCGGTAAATTTCGTAAACGGCGAATACGTCCCCGTGAATAAGGAATCCGTTCCGAGAAGCGGTCAGGTTTCGGTCGGCGTTATGTACACGCCCATTCAGTCCTGTTACACTCACCCGTTCGGCGACGACACCTGCGAAATCAACTCGGTTTACACCGATTATATAAAGGGTTGGGCGGCGATAACCGACCACCTTATGATGTATTCTTACGGAACGAACTTTCAGGCGTTCAAATATCACTTCAACAACTGGGCTTATATGGGCGACACTTACAGGTTTTTCGCAAAGCTCGGAATGACTTATTATTTCGAGCAGGCTTGCGCGCAAAACGGAATTTCGCCTATGTCCTCTATGAGAGTTTACGTCAGAAGCAGGCTCGCCTGGAATCCTTATTACGACACGCAGGATTTGATAAACGAATTCACAGAGCATTATTACGGCTCGGGCGCGGAAGCGGTTAAGGAGTATTTTGAATCGGTTATGGAAAACTTTGAAAGAGTTTACACTATGGCCGAAACCGAATGCGAAGGTATTTATTACACGATAGCGAAATCCGAATACTGGACGAGGCCGATTCTCAAAAATCTCGAAAGTTACCTCGAAAAGGGAATGTACGAGCTTGAAATCGTCGGCGGAGCGGAGAGCGAGGCTTGCAAGGAAAGAATATTCAGAGAATACGTTTTGCTTAAAGATATAGAGTTGACGTATTACAGCAAGTATCTCGATAAAGAAGAGCTTGCCGAGCTTGAAGAACTCGTCGCTTACGGAAGAGAGAAATATAACATAACGAAGGAAACGGAACACGGATGAGAAAAATAATCGTTTTATTAACTTTAATATTGTCGATAACCGCGGCGTGTTTCACGCTCGGCGGTTGTCAGAATAAAGGCGACGAATCGGTTTCGGGCGCAGACGCCGAACGTTCGTATAATATCGTTTTATCGGCTACGGAACTCGAAATAGAAGTGGGCGAAAGCGCGGTTTTGCACGCGTCCTACGGAAGCGAAGCCGTTTCCTTTGAAAGCTCGGATAATTCCGTGGCAACCGTTTCGGCAAACGGCGAAATAACCGCAAAATCCGCAGGAACGGCTTATATCCGCGTGAAGGCGGACGGAAAGGAAACGGTTTGCAAGGTGAACGCCGTGAAGAACGATTGGACGATTGAAATCGACTGCGAAAGCGCGATAACCGCCGTCAATTCGCTCAACAAGGAGTTCAGGGCAAGCGTTCGCAAAAACGGCGAAGAAACTACGGAAACCGTCGTTTGGACGATAACCGGCGGCGGTAAACTTTTCGTAGAAGAAAACGAGGCGAGAGTTTACGTCGAGGGCGCGGGAACTTACACGCTCACCGCGACGTTCAAAAAGACCTCGGCTTCCGTGGTTATAACCGTAATCGCGAAATAAGGGAGAAGACGTATGAAAAAATCCATACTTTGTATATTGACGATATTCGTTTTAGGGTTCGTTCTTGCGGCGACGGCCTGCAAAGGCAAAGACGAATCCGTCGAATCGCCGAACGACAGTTCGTCTTACGATTCCTCGGAAATTTCGCTCGTCGTTAAGGAAAAGGAGAAAACCCTTTACGTCGGCGAAACCTATAAAATCGAGGCGACGGGCGACGGCGCGATTTCGTTTGAAAGTTCCGACGAGCTTATTGCCGTCGTTTCTTCGGACGGAATCGTTACGGCCGTGGCCGACGGAACGGCGTTTTTAACCGTTTCGGACGAAAAAAGTTCGGTCACTTGCAGAATAAACGTAATCAAATCGAGCGAGTATATCCGCCTCGGCGCAACGGAAACGGGCGTGGTTAAAGGCGGCGAAACCTCGATAAAAGCAGAAATAATCAAAAACGGAGAAGTTTTCGACGGCGAAATTTCTTTCACGGCGGACGACGCGTTGAAAATTAAAAGAAACGGCAACGAAATAATCGTTTCGTCCGATAAAATCGGATATTACGTCGTCACCGCGAGATACGAAAACCTTTCCGCCGAAATTTCGGTTAAGGTTGTGAACGAAAACGCGAAGTTCCTCGCTACGCCCAAGCCGAAGGTTGAAAACTGCAAAACCCTTAAATGGGACGCGGTTGCAAACGCCGACGGTTATAAGGTTATGATAAACGGCGGCGACTGGAAGAACGTTAGCGGAACGAGTTTTGCCGCCGACGATTTAACCGCAGGGCTTAAATCGGGCGAAAAGGTCGTTTTCTCCGTGAGAGCGGTTGCGAAAAACGACTTCGATTTCCTCGACGGACTTCCCGAAAGGCTCGTTTTCGGCCACGATTACGCCGAAGAAGTTCTCGAACCTTATACTTGCGTGATAGAGGGTAAGGTAAAATATACCTGCCGTACCTGCGGCAAAACCTACGAAGAGGACGGAGTTCTCGCTCCGCACCATATAGTTGACGGCGCGTGCAGCAATTGCGGAAAAATCATCACCGAAAAGGTTATGTATCTTTACGACGACAAGAACGAATGTTATTACGTTGCCGGCGCGGACGCGGGTTTCGACGCGGAAGAGGTTTATATCCTCGCGAAATATAACGACGGCAAAAACGGCGAACACCCCGTTAAGTATTTCGGTTGCGGCGCGTTCCAGTCTAACGAAATCATAAGAAAGGTTATCGTTCCGGAAAGTATGACCGAGTTTGAGGACGCGAGAGAGGAATTCAATATAATCTCCGTGAACGGGAAAAAGGTTTCGAGTCCGTTAAGAGGGCTTACGTTCGACGCTTGTATCAATCTCGAATTCGTTTCCGTTGCGGGAATGCACTATTTCCCTGCGGTCGATAAGAGCGAACTTCCCTATCACCACGATAATTTCAGAGATTGCAACAAGCTCACGCAGATTATCGTCGGCGACGGATTTTATAATCAGGGCAGAACGTTTATGAATTGGCAAAACACGCCGAAGGATTTCGAGCCCGTCACCGATATTTACGTTAAGGGAACGAAAGTTGATACCATCGCAACGGATTCTTATCCGATTGGCACGGAATCCGGCGCGAACAACAACCTTTTAACCGGCGACGTATTCTATTATTCCCAAAACTCGACGAAGTGCTTCACCTGGTATTACGACGCGCAGGGTAATTTCGTTTCAAACGGCAAGCACGAATATAAAAACGGAGTTTGCAAAAAGTGCAAATCGAGAGACGATTACGGCGTGCGCTACGCTTACGACTCGAAAAACAGTTGCTATTACGTCGGAGATAACAAATCGATAAACAAAACCGAACTTGAAATTCTTGCGGAGTTCGACGACGGAACGAACGGCGTTCATCCCGTATCTTACGTCAGGAACGGCGCGTTCAAGACGAACCAGAAGTTGAAGAAGGTTATTCTTCCCGCAAGCGTCACCGCACTCGACGGCTCGGTGTTTGAAAACTGCACCTCGCTCGAATTCGTTTCGATGACGGGAATAGGCGATATGACGTTCAAGAATATCGAAAGAGTTTACGGCAAGGTAACGACGAACAACAACTTCATTAAATGTTTTGCTTTGAAAAAAGTTGTCGTCGGCAAGAAATTCAACCTTTATGCAGATTCCGCCGACGCGCAGCAGTTTATCGGAGGAGGCGAAAATCTTTTCGAGCCGTGCGTTGATATTTACGTTGACGCAACCGAATCGGAAAGCAACGTAAAATGTGCGCCGAGTGCGAAAAACAATCTCTTAACGGGCATCGTGTATTATAAAGGCAATCTCACCGTTTGCAAACGCTGGAATTTGAACAAAAACGGCGATATGGTAACTACCGCGCAGGACCACACGTTTAAAAACGGCGTGTGCAAGACCTGCGGAGTTTACGAAACCGACGGAACGAACTACGTTTACGACAGCGCGAACGAGGTTTATTACGTCGCGGGTTATTCGGGAAGCGGCACGGAGGTCAACGTTCTTGAAAAATATTGCGACGGCGAAAACGGCGTTCATTCCGTAACTTACGTCAGAAACGGCGCGTTCCAGAACAACAACGTCATAACCTCGGTAGTTCTTCCGAAGAGCGTAACGAGGCTTGACGGTTCGGTTTTCCAGGGCTGCGGAGAACTCAAATTCGTTTCGATGACGGGAATAACGGATATGGCGTTTATAAATCTCAGCAACAAGGGGATTTATAAGGGCGAGAGCGGGGTTGTCTCAAATAACAACTTCCTCGGCTGCGAAAAGCTCACGAAGGTTCTCGTAAACAAGAACTTCAATCTTTACGCGGATTCCGCCACGGCCCAGCAGTTCTACACGGCTTCCGCGGCGGCGTGCGTCGATATTTACGTCGACGGAACGAAGGCGGAAAGCAACGTAAACTGCGCGCCGAACGCCCAAAATAAACTTTTAACGGGAAAAGTGTATTATTACAGTGCAAATAAGGCCGATAACTGTTGGCGTTACGTCGACGGCAAGGTCGAGAAATGGTAATAATCAGGAGGATAATGATGAAAAAACTTATCAGGCTTTTAATTGCCGTAACGTTCGTTTGCGTGCTTACGGCAGGAATCGCAAGTTGTTCCGACGTTCCGAGCGAAAGCAAATCGCCGGAATCCGTTTCGGAAACGACGTCGCACACTCACGTTTTCGACGGGGAATGGAAAAGCGACGGAAGCTACCATTGGCGCGAATGCGAATGTGGGGAGAAATCGGAAAAAGAGGCTCACGTTTTAACGGCAATTTCGGTTAAAACCGTTCCCTCAAAAACGAAGTACCTCACGGGCGACGTTTTCGATAAAACCGGAATGGAAATCGAGGGCACTTGCGTATGCGGAAAGGTGAACGTCACCGATTACGAAATAGAGTACGCCGTTAATGGGGCAACGTCGCTTAATTACGGCGATACCTCCGTTAAAGTCCGCGTCGGCAAACTTACCGCGGACGTTGCCGTTACGGTTGAAAAACGCGAAATAGCAAAGCCCGTTGCGGACGAAACGAGTTTCACTTATAACGGAAAAGAACAAACTTACGCCGTTGCGGCAAGCGAGTTCTACACCGTGAGCGGAAACGTTCAGAAAAACGCGGGCGAATATACCGTAACCGTTGCTCTTAAAGACAAGGAAGGCACTTCTTGGGCAGATAAAACCACCGACGACTTCAGCTTCACCTTCGTTATAAAGAGGTTCGGCGCGGCCGTCGTGTGGAACGTTGCCGAAAAGTACGTTTATAACGGCGTTGCGCTCGCAGCTCCCACGGCTAAAATCGTCGGCGCGGACGGGCAGGAAATGAATCTTACCGTCAGCGGAGACGAAATCAACGACAAAGGTTCTTACACTTTCACCGCATCCGCGGACGATAACAATTACGAACTCACGAACGCCGCCTGCACTATAAAGGTTTATCTTTATAACGAGATAACCGGTATGGCGTTCGCCGATATAGAATACGGCAACGAACCGTCTTACGACGCGGAAGAACTTAAAGCTCTTCACGGCACGCCGACGATTGTATATTCGCTTGCGGAAGACGGCGAATACGTCGCGTGGGAAACTATCGAAAAGAAAATCGGCAAATATTACGTTAAAGCGAGCGTAGAAGGCACGGACGATTATATTTCCGCCACGGCATTCGCGTCTTTCAACGTCGTAAAAATGGCAAATAGGGCGGAAATTGCATCCGACAAGGAAGTTTACGCGTGCAACGAAAGAGTGAACGTGTACGGAACGGCCGTTCACGGACTTGAAACGGTTGTGATAAAATACGCGACGAGTGCGGACGGCGAATTCTCGGCCGTTATGACTTTTGAACTCGGAAAAACTTATTACGCGAAAGCCGTCGTTGCGGAGGGAGAAACCTATAACGGAGCGGAAAGCAACGTCATTTCTTTCTCGATTGCAAATCACGTTTATAAGGACGGGAAGTGCGACGTTTGCGGCGAATATAACACGATGGGCGTGGCTTACGCTTACGACGAAGCAAACGATTGTTATTACGTCGATTTCAACAAAGGACTTAAAGCCTCGGATATAACCGTTCTTTCTAAATATAGCGACGGAGAACACGAGGAAAGGGAAGTTAAATACGTCAGAAACAGCGCGTTTATGGAAAATCCGTATATTAAGAGAATAACCCTTCCCGCAAGCGTAACGAGGCTCGACGGAATGGTGTTCCAAAGCTGCGGAGAACTCGAATACGTTTCGATGCTCGGCGTTGTAAATCTCGAATCAAAGGGTTTTTCGGGCGGAATTTACGAAGGCGAAGGCAAGCTTTACACCACGAACAACTTCCTCGATTGCGAAAAACTTACCGCGGTTATGGTAAACAAAAAATTGGTCGTCGGGCCGAGGCAGTTTATAAGAGTCGACGAAAAGCTTACGCCTTGCGTAGTTTTATACGCCGACGGAGCGAAAGCCGAAGTGTCGGTAACCGTTCCCGACGAGTTTAATCAGCTTTTCAGCGGCAACGTTTACGCAAAAGGCAACAAGGATAAATGCGGCGAGTGGAATTACGACGCCGAAGGAAAAATCGTTCACGGCGCGCCCGCTCATAACTTTAAAGGCGAAACCTGCGAAATTTGCGGCGAATATAACACGATGGGCGTGGCTTACGCTTACGACGAGGTTAAAGATTGTTATTACGTCGACTTCAATAACTCCGTTAAAACCGCCGATATAACGATTCTTTCCAGATATAACGACGGAGAACACGAGGAAAAAGAAGTTAAATACGTCAGGAACGAGGCGTTTCAAGATAACACGGCGATAGTTAAGGTTATCTTCCCCGAAAGCGTTAAAAGGCTTGATGGTAACGTTTTCCAGGGCTGCACGAATCTTCAATACGTTTCTATGACGGGCGTTGCGGAGCTTACGCTCGAAAACCTTTCCAACAAAGGAATTTACGGCAAGAGCGTATATTCCACCAACAATTTCCTTAACTGCGGAAGTCTTACGACGGTTATCGTTGGCAAGAGCTTTAAAATAACGGGCAATCATTTCATAAGAACGAACGGCGACCTTCCGGCAGGCAACGCGGACATTTATATGAGCGGAAGCAAAGCCGAGGCTTCGTTCGTTTACGACAAGACAAACAGAAACGAGCATTTCTCCGGCAGAGTTTATTATCTCGGCAACGCCGAAAACTGTGAAGAGTGGAATTACGACGCAAGCGGAAATATCGTTCGCGGTCCGCTCCATAGTTTCGTTGACGGAAAGTGCGAAAACTGCGGAGAAATTCAGACGCAGGGCATAACTTACGGTTACGATTCCGCAAACGACGTTTATTACGTTTCGAGTTATAAGGGTGAGGGAGAAGTTTACGTTCTTGCAAAATATAACGGCGAGCACGGCGAAAAGGCCGTTACTTACGTTAAAAACGGTGCGTTCCAGGACGCGAATATAACGAAGGTCGTTCTTCCCGCAAACATAACGAGGCTCGACGGTTCGGTCTTCCAAGGCTGCATAAACCTCGAATACGTTTCGATGCTCGGCGTTGTAAATCTCGAATCGAAAGCTCTTTCGGGCGGAATTTACGAAGGCGCAGGCGAACTTTACACCACGAACAACTTCCTTAACTGCGGAAAACTCACCACGGTTATCGTAAACAAAGCGTTGACGGTTGGCCCGAGACAGTTCATAAGAACCGACGAAAAGCTTGCTTCTTGCGTCGTATTGTACGCAGACGGAGCGAAAAACGAGGTTTCGGTTTCCGTTCACGAGGAATACAACGAGCTTTTCAGCGGCGTAATTTACTCGAAGGGCGATGCGGCAAAATGCCTCGAATGGAATTATGATGCAAACGGTAACTTCGTTCACGGTCCGGTTCACGATTTCGTTGACGGAAAGTGCGAAAACTGCGGAGAAGTTCAGACGCAGGGCATAACTTACGGTTACGATTCCGCAAACGACGTTTATTACGTTTCGGGTTATACGGGTTCTGCCAAAGAGGTTTACGTTCTTGCCAAATATAACGACGGCGAACACGACGAAAAAGCCGTTACTTACGTTAAAAACGGCGCTTTCCAAAACCCGAATATAACCAAAGTCGTTCTTCCCGCAAGCGTAACGAGGCTCGACGGTTCGGTCTTCCAAGGCTGCGGAGCACTCGAATTCGTTTCGATGACGGGAATAACGGATATGGCGTTTAAAAACCTTAGCAACAGCGGAATTTACGTAGGCGAGAATGAAATTATCACAAACAACAACTTCCTCGGCTGCGAAAAGCTCACGAAGGTTCTCGTAAACAAGAAATTCAATCTTTATGCGGATAACGCCGCGGCCCAGCAGTTCTACACGGCCTCCGCGGCGGCGTGCGTCGACATTTACGTTGACGGTATGGAAGATGAAAGCAGCGTAAACTGCTCGCCGAACGCCCAGAACAAACTTTTAACCGGTAATATTTATTATTACAGCGAGGAAAGTTCCGAGGGAACTTGGAGATACGTCAACGGCGTTCCCACGCTTTGGTAATAGGTAATAAAATCGTAGTTTAATTTACAGCCCTGTCGGGCTTGCGCCCGACAGGGCTGTTTAAAACCCAAAGGGGAAACCCGAACGAGGGTTATTTAAACATCAAACAAATTGTTTAAAATCCAGATTATGGCTGTTTAAACGTTGAACAAACTGTTAAAAACCCCAAAGGGCAGTTTAAACGCCGAACGAACTGTTTAAAACCCGAACGAGGGCAGTTTAAACGCCGAACGAACTGTTTAAACCCCGAAAACGCTTTCGGGAGAGGACGTTTATATGAGAAAAACACTTGCTTTTATTTTAAGTTTATTATGTTTCGCTTTGTTTCTTACGGCCGTCGGTTGCGCTAACGCGGGCGGCGGTAGCGGAAATGCCGACGGAGAAAAGGAATTTACCGTTGAGTTTAAACAAAGCGGAAAGCCGTCCGTTATCGTAAAAGCCAAGGACGGCGAAAAAATTTCAGAAGTCGCCGCGCCTGAAAGCGAGGGCGAAGGGCTTGTCAGCGAATGGAATTTCGATTTTGAAAAGCCTGTCAGGAAGAGCGAAACCGTAGAGGTTATTTCTTACACCGAGGGCGTTTCGTTCGCATTGTCGTTCAAGGGCGACGGTTACACCGTTTCGCCTTACACGGGCGAATCGCCGAGCGTTACTTTGCCCGACTATTATAAGGGTCTTCCCGTAACGGGAATTTCGTCGTCGGCGTTTTCGGGTAATAACAATATCACTTTCGTGAAGATGCCCGCGCAATTAAAAACAATCGGCGAGCACGCGTTTTATTATTGCGTAAATCTCGTTTCCGCGGAAATTCCCGAAACGGTGGAGAAAATCGGCGCGTCGGCGTTCGATTCGTGCGTAAAGCTTGTCAATTTCAAGCTTCCTCCCAAACTCACGGTGGTTTCAAAAAGGCTCACCGTCGGGCATACTTATTCTTTTATCGAAGTTCCCGAGGGGGTTACGACGATTGAGGAATACGCCTTCGCAAGCGATATAACGAGCATAGTTTTGCCTCGTTCGCTTGAAAAAATCGAATTCGTGGGGCTTTGGGCAAAGCTTTGGGTAATTTATTACAAGGGCGATAAAACCGATTGGTCGCTTATAGAAATTTCGGATAAGGAATATAACGGTTTTTCCGCGTTGTCCGTAACGAAAAAGGCGGCAATCTACTATTATTCGGAAGAAAAGCCTGCACAAGAGGGCAATTACTGGCATTATGAGGACGGGAACGTCGTTAAATGGTGAAAAGATGATTAGAGAAACGAACGTTTCAAAATTTGAAAAACTTGCCGTAAAACCTTACAAGGACGGCAAAATATGGAGCGACGCTTTTCGTTACGCTCTTAAAAATTATGAAAAAATAACCGTTCCCGCAGGGAAATATTATATCGACAAATCGCTCGTTTTATCTTCGGATACGGAGATAGTTGCCGACAAAAATGCCGAAATCATACTTATAAAAGGCGTAAAAACGCTGCTTTTAAGGAATAAGAGCGTCATCGACGGTTCTGATAAACCGATTCCGAAAGAAGCAAAAAAGGACGAAAATATCTCGATAATCGGCGGCGTTTGGGGCGAGGAGAACGACGAACGGCTCGGCTACGGCGCAAGCGGTTGTTTCGACGATGAAAATTCTATGGTCGGCGTTTCAACCTGTTTTTTGTTCAGCAACGCAAAAAACGTCGCGCTGAAAAATCTAGTTTTCAAAAATACCGCGGGATTTGCCGTCCAGATAGGAAATATAAGCGATTTTACGATTGAAAACGTGCGCTTCGACGGGTGTTTTGCCGACGGCTTGCATATCAACGGCGGAACGAAAAACGGAACGGTGAAAAATCTTTCCGGCCACACGGAGGACGACCTTATCGCGCTTAACGCTTACGATTGGGATAATTCTTCCATAAATTTCGGAAGCATAGAGAACCTTACGGTGGACGGCGTGACGTGCGAAACGAGCGGAAACGTTCATAAATCCGTTCGTATTCAACCGGGGATTTATCCTTATAAAAACGGCGGAAAAGAGGATTGTTTCGTTAAAAATCTCACGATAAAAAACGTTTCGGGCGTTGCTTGTTTCAAAATGTATTTGCAAACGCCCGCTTATTCTTCCGTTCCCGAAAAGAACGTCGGCGTCGGCAAAATGGAAAACGTGGTTTTCGAGAACGTTTCGGCGGACACCCGCGAGCCTGTGGATAAACAACCCAATTACCTCGGCGGCAATCCTATAACGGGGAATTTTGCAACGTTCGAGGTGGGGAGCAACGTCAAAGGGCTTACTTTCCGCAACGTGAAAACGCTTTTAAATAAGGCAAAATATCCCAACTCTTACTTTTTAA
>CALDMH010000052.1 GCA_937915565.1 uncultured Clostridia bacterium
GGTGAGCCCCGAAAGCCCTTCCTTTAAGCCCTTATAATATAATTTGTCGATAGCGTCGCTGCAATTTGACAAAAGTTCCCTGAGGAAAATTTCCTTGTGAGTGTAAATGGAGTTAATCATCAAATCGAGAACTCTTTTCGATTGCGTTTTAAAACTTTTCATAAATAACACCTCCGTTAAACGCTTTCGCCTTGCGACGAAAGCCTGTTTTTCAAACGTTTAGCAATCAATTTGTTTGAGTGTTAGCACTCTCATTGCCGTTCTGCCAATATTATAATACCGCTTTTTGAAAAAAGCAAGCGTTTGAGGTGTTTTTTACGTGATTATTTTTGCAACGTGGAAAATGCCTTTATGGAAGCGGCTTTTGCCGTTATCGTCAGGCGATATTCGCAATTCTTCGCTTCGATTTTCATTTCCGGTTCGCCGGAAAGAGCGAAATAATCCTCCAAAACCGCGGCGACGTCCTTTATTATCAACGCCACGTTTTCGCTCGTCATCGAAAGCCTGTCGTTCTCGATGACCGTTTTCAATCTTTTCAGTTCGGTTTTTTTCATATATTTCTCTTTATTTAACGCTTTTCATCAACGCTTTTCGTCGGTTTTTAAGCTTTTCTCTTTATTAACGGTTTTTCGATTTCTATACGTTTCTCTTTATTCCGCGCCGAATCGCGCCCCAGAATCCCGAATATTTAGAAACGTAATCGTAAATTTTGCTCTTCCCCGTAGCCACGTTGGAGGCGAGAATTTTAAACGCCTTGTAGGACGACGAATCGGACGGGATAAGTCCCGCGTTGCGCAAGAAAACGTTGTCGTCCTCCGGGATAACCCCCGCAAGCCTGCAACGAAGCGTTTTTTCGATTTCCTCCGGCGAAAGCATTTCGCCGCTTGCAACGAGGTCGCCCCTTATTCTGTTCACCACGAGCCTGACGGATTTCAACCCGTAACCCCTTAAAAGCGACAGAACTTTGTCGGCGTCGCGAAGGCTGGAAAGCTGCGGAGTGGTTACTACGAGAGCCTCTTCCGCCGCCTTTACGGCAAGCGAAAAACCGTCGGTTATGCCTGCTGGGCAATCTATGATAATATAGTCGAAAAGCGAAGAAAGTCCCTCTATAAGTTCGTTAACGCCCTTTTCGCTTATCGAACACTTCGCGAGAGAATGAACGGAAGGAAGGATATAAACGTTCTTTGCGGACGGGCATTCCACGATAGCCTGCTTCGCTCTGCATCGCCCCTCGACGCAATCCGCAACGTCGTAAATAACGAGATTTTCAACGCCCGTTACGACGTCGAGATTATTCAACCCGAAGTCGGCGTCCATTATGCAAACGCGTTTGCTCGCGCGGGCAAGACGTATGCCGAGGTTTGCCGCAACAGCAGTTTTTCCGACTCCTCCCTTCCCCGACGTCACAACAATTTTCCGTGCTTTGATTTCCATATGACAATAATAACATTCGCAAGGCAATGAAAAATCTCTCGTTTTGACGAAAACGGACTTTTTTTATCGAAAACGAAAAGCAGGGCGGTTGCCGAAAGGCAACCGCCCCGCAAAGGGTTAAAGGGTTATTTTATAATTTGCGAATTATCCTTACGCCGCGCCTTACGCTGCGTCGCCTTGCGCAGCCGGTTCTTCAACGCCGCTACCCGCCACGCTCTTTAAAAGTTCGTCTACGTTCCAGCCGAAACGGTAATCCGTCGCCGAAACGCACTTTACGTCACACTCGAAAATCCTGAACTTTTCGTATTCGCCGCCCTCGACGTAATCCTCGCTTCCGATATATACGTCGTATGCGTCGACGAATATTTTAACGGAACTTCCGTCTTCGGCAACGACGATTCCCGCATCGGCAACGGGATAAAGAACGTCCTCGATTGCAAAAGGCAACTCGATTTGGTTTTCTTCAACGAATTCGGGAATGGTTTTCAAAGTTTCGTTCACAAGCCTTATCGCTTCGCTCTTTAAGTTTTGCGTGACCGTATCGAAAAATTCTCCGCCGATAAAGCTCCACGCGAATTCTTTTACGGATTCGTATTCCGGAATAATCGAATTCGGCTCGAACCCGCCGTAAGTCGCTACGACTCCGCTCTCGCCGTTTTCGCCGTTCGCATCGTTCGGCGTAATATCTTTCGTCGTCGTCACAACGCCGTCACGCATCGTTACGAGCAAAATCTTTCCGTTTGCAAACAGGACGTGAACGTCGTCGGCATTGCCGATTTCGCTCCATATTCCGGTTTTATCTTTAAGCGCGTTTTTCAAATCCTCGTTCAAAACCATTCCTACTTCGGCTTTGAAAGCGTCGTCCGTATTTTCCTTGGTCAAATCGTAAGATACGAACGCCTGCGCTTTAATCTCGAACTGCCCGAGCTTCGGCAAATTCAAAATCGCTTCCGCTTCCGCACCCGCCCTCAAAATCTGCGGGTCGGAATAATAATCGGAAAGGTCGGGAAGAACGAACTTCTCGTCGGACAAATTCAGCTTTGCGCGGAAATCGAGAACGTCGGTTGTGAGATTGAACGAAACGACACCCACCCTGTCGGAGGGAACGTACATTCCGAGCGTCATATCGAACTGCTTGGAATTTTGCCCCATAAGCCCGAACTGTTTGAGAATGGTTTTTAAGGCTACTTCCGTCGTCAAATCGTTGAGCTTAATCTCGTAAACCTCGTCGTTTTTGCTTAACGAGAATTTGGAGGAAATATCCGAATTTTTCACCGCCGCAGGCAAGGACGAGAGAACCTTTGACGTATCCTCGTCGTTAAGCACGTCGCGCACGAAGCGCATATCGCCCAAATTTAAGAAAAGTTTTTTGTCGTGATAAGTTAAGGAAAGCGATTTTTCATAAACGCCGAACGAAGCGGTGAAATCGATTGACGAAAGAACGTCCGCGTCCTCGTCGTTGACGATTTTATCGACGTCGGCTCTCACGGCGAGTTTTAACGGAATTTCCTTTCCGTTCACCGATACGATACCGTTAAGGGCAACGCCTCTTGCAATATCCGCGTTCAAAAGCGCGGAAACGAGATTCTGACGGTTTTCGTCAACGGGCTTTTCCTCCGTGGGGATAACTTCCGACGGCGTGGAATCCATAGCCGCGTTGAATTTTTCCGCGTCGGGAATGGTTACTTCGCCGTTGAAATCCGAAAAGATTACTTCGTTGTTTTCCTCGCACGGGAGATTCCCGAGAACCGAAACGTTGACCTTGTATTCGCTTTTATACGTAAATTTGACGGGCGTGTAATCGCTCTTAATCGTAAGCGTGCAGGTGGTGTCGTCGGAGAAAACGGGGTAACCGTTAAGCCCGCCGAACTCTTTCATTTGTTTGTAAAGAAGAAGGTTTCCCTTTTCCTTATCCAGAACGATTTCTATATCGTATTCGTCGCCGCGCGCTTCGAGAACCTTTGCGTACTTAATCGATTCGTCGTTGAAAACGTGTCCGCTCAAAAGCTTTTCGGGGGTTACACCGTAAACTTCTTTGTAAGCGTCTGCCGACGAATTTGAAATCGTACCGCCGTTCACCCTGTAAGCTATATTGTCGCCCTTCGCGAAAGCCTCGTGCTTCACGGAAACGAATTTTGAAACGGAATTGCTCTCGGAATAAAATTCGTCGCCGTGTTTAATCGAAAAGCAATCCGTTTTTTGAACGTAATTGAACAAGCCCGCAACGGACGCAACGGACGTTCCGCTGCTCGTCGTAGTATATGTAGAAAGTTTAGAAAGTCGGCCTATAACTGCGTAAACAGCGTTTTTTGCTCCGTACTCCTCGGGAGAAACCGTGATTTCGTCATCGATGATAACGTCCTCATCCGGCCCTGTGGGGATTGTCGAAGAGCCTTTTGAACAACCTGTGGCAAAAGCGGAAATCATTATAAGCGCGATTGCCGTTAAAACTCCTAACAGTTTTTTCCTCATATATATGCTCCTGTTTTTTTTGTAATCTTTTGAATTTTCCGAAAATCGTCACAAAACTCCTTTTTTCGGCTCTTGCCGACTTTCTCATCCTAATTGTATTGCATTTCAGAAAAAATATCAAGCGATTTAACCAAATATCGCGTCTATTGGTTTTAGATTTACCTCTCTTCTTTATAGAAAAGCCCATTCTCTTAAACGGAGAGTGAATAAATCGCGCTTGACAACGGCAAAAAATGGTGTTAAAATGAAACCGATATGACGCAGATAGAAAATAATATTTCAAAAAACATAAAAGATTTGCGCGTTGCAAGCGGAATGAAACAATCCGAATTGGGAGAGAAAATCGCTTACTCGGACAAGACGATTTCAAAATGGGAAAACGGCTCTTCCGTTCCGGATATAGTCGCGCTCGGCGCGGTGGCGGAAATTTTCGGCGTGACGGTGGACGACCTTATCAAGGAAAACGCCGTTGAAAAACTTCTTCAACGCGAACAGCGGCAAACGAAAAGCGAATCGAACGACATCGTTATGCTCTGTTTATCCGTGCTTTCGGTTTTCACTATCGCTGTAATTCTTTACGTTGCCTTTTTGATAATAAAGAATTATAAGTTCTGGCAGGTTTTCATCTGGGCGATTCCGATTTCGGCCTTTTTGTGCGCGAAATACAACAAGGCGCACGGCAATATAAAATGGGTGAACACCGTGCTGTTTTCGCTCATATGCTGGGGGATAATCGTTTCGGCTTACCTGCAAATTTTGTCTTACAACCTTTGGCCGATATTTTTCATAGGCATACCGATTGAAGGTATGATTGTTATCTCCACTTTGTTTTGCAAAACGAGCACTTTTATCTCTTTTTCCATCTTCAAAGTTCCGGAAAACGAGAAATCGAAGAAAAACAACAAATAATTCTTAAATTTTCGGCCGACACTTCATACGTCAGCCGGCATAAGAAAAATGAGTGAAAGAAAATTTCACCAAAGAAATATTACGCCGTCAAACGCAGCACATATGTTCGGGTTATAATTAAGGCGTAAACTGAAAGAAAGCTTAACGCTTAAAAGTTCACACCAAGTTTTTTCTTGTTTTTATAAATCATTCTCCATTATAACTCCGAGCCGCGGATTTCTCCGCGGCTCGGAGTTTTATATCGCGCGATACGTTTTCCGCCGCTTCGGGCAAGACTTTTGCCCGAAGCGGCGGAACGAAAAAATATCGGACGCGTTAAACGAGAATTTTCCCGATGGACGGATAGGGATTCCATTCGCCGCCGCTAATTACCGCTAATTACCGAAAAGGCGGACGGGAATAAGTTGATTTTTTCCGAAAAACAGGGTATAATTAACGACAGGTGATTTTTATGTTGGATATTTTTCTGGATTGCCTTTTCGATTCGTTGAAAATGCTTCCGCTTATTTTCATAACCTACGTTTTAATCGAGCTTATCGAAAGAAAGGCCGAATTTGCCAAAAACGGACGATTTTTATCGGGCAAGGCCGCACCCGTTCTCGGTTCGCTTGCGGGAGCGTTTCCGCAGTGCGGAATTTCGGTTATGTCGGCAAAACTTTACGAAAGGAAGCTGATAGGCCTCGGAACGCTCTTCTCCGTGTTCATCGCAACGAGCGACGAGGCGTTCTCCATTTTGATTTCAAGTCCGAAAAGGCTTTACCTTATTCCTCTTTTGCTCATAAAAATAGTTCTCGGGATAATAATCGGCGAAATTTTAAACCTGATTTTTTCAAAAAAGGTGCAGGAGGAAGACGAGGATTTTGAGCACGAGGACATTTGTGCGCATTGCCACGACCACGAAGCCGAAGTTAAAGAGGGCGAACGTCTTTGGGTTAAAAGATACCTTTTAATCCCCTTTATCCATTCTCTGCAAACGTTTGCATACGTTTTTGCCGTAACGCTCGTTTTCGGCGCGCTTTTCGCGGAAAACGGTTTTATCGGAGCGGACAGGCTCTCTTCGTTTTTGGAGAAATCTAAATTCTTCGCGCCGTTCGTAACCGCGCTCGTCGGGCTTATTCCGAACTGCGCGTCGTCGGCGGTTATAACCACGGCTTACGTCAACGGAGTGATTTCCTTCGGCGCAATGACCGCGGGGCTGATTTCCAACGCCGGCGTCGGGCTTGCCGTTTTGTTCAAGAACACGGCAAAAACCAAACGCAACCTTTTAATTGCTTTGGGATTATATCTCTTCGGCGCGATTTCGGGGTTGATTATTTCGGCGTTTAATTTTTGATTTCTTAATTCCGTAAAAAAGTACGCGGCTCGGAAATTTTAAATTTCCGAGCCGCATTTTAATTGTTCTTTTATTCTTCTATAAACTTTATTTCCATCGGTTTAAGCTCGATAATCAACTTATTGCCCGACTTATCGTAAAATTCCGTGGTTTGATTTTCCTTGCTGTTGTTGACTACGGCATACTTTCCGCTCGCCTCGTAATAGTTACATTCCGTGTTTACGTTCGACGAATAACAAACGTTCAAAGGCTTGTTTGCCGCCCAGCACATAGCCTTATATAAAAGCCTCGAATTCTCGAAACTATACGGAATTCCCGTTATATAAAAACTTCTGCCCTTGCCGTATTCGTTTACGGCCATTTTTACTTCGCCGACGTTTACGCTGCGTTTGAACCTGTCGGAGAAAGTTATATCGAGAACCTTCGTGCCGTCTAACGCATAGATATTTTTCTTATCCTCGCCGTAATCGAAGTTATTCATTCCTTCGGTAAGCTCGTGCGAAACTTTCGTTATATTATATTTGTCGTTAGAAAGAGTGTACCCCACTTCTTCGTCCACGCCGAGAACGTCGGCAAGCTGGAAATATCTTCCGTTGCCCTCGCAAGCCGTAGGCTCGCCGATACCTATAAACCCGCCGCCGTTATAAACGAACTTTCTTATCGCCGTTTGCAACTTTTCGTCAAGCCAAACCTTGCCGCCGGAGAACGCCGTGTATGCGTCGCCCGCGTTGATAAGTACGTCTATATGTCGCTCAACGCCGTTTTTCACGTCGTCAAAGGTTAAAAATTCAACGTCCACGGGAAGCCCCGAAATCGCTTCGAGTATGCCCTGATAAGAATAAATCTGCTGATACCAAAGTTCGTGCGCAACCATATGGCTCATCCAGCTTCTCTTTTTGCCCCAAGCGTTCAAAAGCCCCACTTTAAGCCTGCAATAAGGCTTTTTATTATCGATTGCGTCGTAAATAGCGCGGAATTCGTCCGCAATTTCGGCAACTCTGTCCACGAATTTCGGGAATTTCGCCGCCAGACTCAAATAACCGCCGAAACCCATTCTGTCGATAGGTTTACGCATAATCGCGCGCCTTGCCGTGAGCCAGTTTTTGTTAAGTTCGGCAACCGCGCCGTCCTCGTTACCGTCGAAAAACGTATCGGGGAAGAAATAAGGCAAAAATCTACCCTCGTGATATTTGACGTGCGGAATTTCGGATAACATTCTCACCGTTACGCCGCCGCCGACCGAGCCTACGACTGCGTCCAAGCCCATATCCTTAAAATGCTCGCCGTACGGCTCTGCGCCTATCCAGTCGTCGCCGAGGAACATCATCGCTTCTTTGCCGTGTTTATGGCAAATTTCAACGAGTTCGCCGATGATTTTGCTAACGAATCTCTCGACGAAATCCATATATTTCAAAAATTTCTCCGTAGGATTCCTGAAACAGTTATTATAATATCCGCTATCGACGAAATCCTCCGCGAAAAGATGAATCCCGCTCTCTTTTTCAAATTTCTCCATCAAAACGGGGTTGGCGGTTTGCGCGTAGCCGAACCATTCGACCTGCCTTTCCTTGCCGAGGTCGTTGAAAATAAGCGTGAATTGATAAAGGAAAGTGGTAAATCTGACCACGCTCGTTTCGGGGTTTTCCTCGCACCACTTCTCCATATGCCGTTTAACGTACTCTCTCGTTTCGGGGAAAGCAGGGTCGTAAGTGAGCTGTTTTTCGCAAGTCCATTCGTTTGTGAGATAGTTATAAATCTGAACGGGATGCCAGGTTACGCGCGCTAAAAAAGTCACCGTATATTCGTGGAAAGGTACGGCGTTTTCAACGGTAACAAGGCCGTTAATCGAGTTATAGCCCCACTTTTCGTGTTTGATGCCCGTCGTTCTGTCATAAACTTCCCAAAGGTCGATATAGGCGTAATCGGGGTCGAACTCATCTTTCAAAAAACCTTTCATAATTTCGATTTCAAGCGTTTCGCTTAAAGCCAAATTACGGTTGGAAAGCAAGAAAATTCTCTGCGCTTCCTCGGGGTGTTCTCTCGCCCATTCGTTGTCGCCGCGGACGACGAAATAAGTGTTGTAAACTTTTCCGAACTGCCCGGGATTTTCAGGAAGCCGGGTTCCGTCGCAATCGCGTACGGCGTCCGCGCCCCATTTTTCCGCTATTATTTTAGTTCCTTCCACGAAACTTTCGTCCGTGGGAATAGTGAATCTGCCTTTGCTCATTGTAAATTTCTCCTTTTTCGTGATTCGCCGCGCGTGGTTCTTACAAACGCAATCAAACCCGATTTCAATAACCCTTATTTTATGATATTCAAGCCTTTTTTCAGCTTAATTTCCTTTATTTCTCCGTCCGTTTTAAGTTTGACGGACATATCCTTCTTTGATTTTAACGAGAGCGAAACCACTTTGCCGTCCGCCATTTTTGCAGACGCCGAAACGCCGTTTCCGCAAAGCAGGTTTTCAAAACTCACGGATTTTTTCCATTTATCCGGAACGGCGGGGGACGCCTCGATATAGCCCTCGTGGGT
>CALDMH010000053.1 GCA_937915565.1 uncultured Clostridia bacterium
GTGACCAGCTCGTCGGAAAATCGCCCGAAAAAATTCGTTATTATATGGAAATAAGGGGCATAGGAATAATAAACATTCAAAGAATGTTCGGTCCCGGCGCGGTTCGTCCTGAAAAGGGCGTTGACATAATTGCGGAATTATCGCCGTGGGAACAAGGGAAAAATTACGACAGAATCGGCATAAACGAAATGTATGAGGACATTTTGGATATTAAAATTCAAAAGGTCGTAATCCCGGTTACGCCGGGGCGTAATATCCCCATCGTTCTGGAAACGGCGGCAAGAAAATTCAGGCTTAAACAAGAGGGGTACGACCCTGCTTCCGACCTTATGCAAAGCGTGTTCGGTTTGGGAGAAGAATAAAGAAAACCAAGCGGCTTAAAAATATATAGTATTATAAAGTTGCGCGCCGCCCCGAAATTTCGGGGCGGCGCGCTTTAAAATACTTAAAACGTTATAGAACTTTAAAATCGCGTTGAGAAAATCGTTATTTGCCGTTCGTCGTTACGGTTACGTTATCGATAAGCCTCCCCGAATAGCGCAGGTTTGCGTATTCCGCACGATTGCCGTAAAGCAAGAGAACGTCGTTGTCGTTTTTGAAATGCGGGGGAGGTAGAACCGCGGAAAAATCGCCGATAAAAGTTTTAAGGTCGTCGGCGCGCGGCCGAAGCCTCGGCGTGAGAAAATCGCTTACGTTTTTTCCCAACCGCAATTCCTCAAAGAAAGCGTACGGCAAAAGCATTTCGGGCAGTTCGTAAGGCTCTTTGCCTCGATACACGTCGATTTTTTCAAGACTTACGCCGCCATTGAAGCTCCACGTCGACGTGACCGTGTGACGAAGAACGTCGCTTATCGATTCCGTGAGAAAAACCTTATCGTTTTTCGCCTCGAAGCCGTCACATTCGCGTTTTAAAACCGTTTTGATGCCGTTTTCGGAAATTTCAAAGCCGAACACCGCGGTTTTTTTATCCGACAAAAACGCGACGAGATAAGCTCGTTCGTTTAAAAAAGCCTTTTCCAGATTAAGCGTTTTCGGAACGAACGGAATACTTTTAACGGTTTTATCCTTCCCGCGCCGAACGCTTATTTTAATTCCGTTTTCAACGTAAACCCGAAGTTCAACCGAAAAATTCGGGAAATCAATCGTCTTAAAGAAAAGCTCTTTAAAATCGGAAGCGGCTCTTTCTGAAAACTTCGGAATTATCAAAAAGCCCCCGTATAAGTCGATTATTCGAGCATTTTCGTTGTTATCGGGTTGCTCTTTCCTGAGGATAAAACACGACGGAGCATAGCCTCTTAAAAGCGGAATAAACTCAAACAAACCGTTTTTATATGGCAAAATGGAATAATTCTCGCCGATTACGCCGAGAAATTCGCCGTTAAGTTTCAACGCGCAGGGAATCGCGGACAAAAAATATAAATACATATTATATGTTATTCCGCGTTCGGGCGACTTATGTATGCCGCCTTGTTTACAAGCAATCGAAACACCGATATTTTTATAATATTTGCAGCCGACGTAAATTGCGATAAGCCTTGAATTTTAATGAATTTTAATAAATCAACATTCCGTAAATCGCCGAAAAAACGATGAGAATTATGGGCGAAACGGATTTTTTAGTAATTTTTTTGTAAAAAAATGCGATAACAGCGAGAGTTGCGAATAGAATTATGCCTTTTACGTCCGCGGTGAATTTATCTCCGACGCTTGAAACGCCGAAAATCACGCTTAAAATCATCGTCACGCCCGTCGCCACGATAAGCGCGGTTACGGCAGGGCGAATTCCGCTTAACGCCGCGTTCACTCCCGCATAACGCAGAAGATTGTTTAAAAGAACGGTGATTAGTAAAATTATGACGAAGGACGGCAAAATTACGCCAAATGTTGCCGCAAGCGCGCCTAAAAAACCGCCCAGCGACGAACCTACGAAAGTTGCCATATTGACGGCAAGCGGCCCGGGGGTGGATTCCGCAACGGCGATAAAATCGAGAAAAGCCTCTTCCGTAAGCCAACCGTTGCCGATAACCGTTTCTTTCACGACGGAAATCATTCCGTAACCGCCGCCGAACGAAACCGCTCCGATTTTCAAAAAGTTAAGGAATAATTGAAGGTAAATCATTCGTTTTCCTCCCTTTTTTCGCTCTCGGAAGCTTCGTCGAGAGATTTCTCGGAAGCTTCGTAGGAAGCCTTATGGGCTATTGAGCAAACTGCGTTTTTATCGGAAGCCTTATCGGAAACTTTCTGACAAACCGGAATTTCGTCGGAAGATTTAGCGGAAACTTTTGAACGCGCGGAAGTTATAAGGTATGCGATTACGCCGACGGCTGCGGCGATTAAAATCAAATAAATAGATGAGAAATTTACGGCAAAAAGAGAAAGCGTGACCACGGTTGCCGCCGTCACGCCGAAAATTATCAGGTTAAACGCGCTCTTTTTTGCGGAAAGAAAAAGTTTCAAGCCCGCCGAAAGAATGAGAAAGGTTACGCAAACTCTTATCCCTTTGAAAGCAAGCGCGACGTATTCAAGCGAAATAAACGCGTCGAAGAAAAGCGAAACGACGTAAATAATCGTAAACGACGGAATACACACCGCCAGCGTTGCAATCAGCGAGCCGAGAAATCCGCCTATTTTATAGCCGATATACGTCGAGCAATTTATCGCAATCGGGCCGGGAGTGGATTCCGCAACGGCGATTACGTCGGTAAATTCGTCCTTTTCAAGCCATTTTTTCTTTTCGATAAATTCGTTTTGGAGGAGCGCAATCATAGCGTAGCCGCCTCCGAACGAAAATAACCCTATTTTAAGCGTGGATAAAAAGAGCGATAACAGCGTTTTGCCGTCACATTTTTTCATAATACGAAACTTCCGAAACGAAAACCGTCGCTCCGCCGACGAGAACCTCTTTCAATCCGAAATTCTCGTTCCCGGGGATAACCATATCCGCGGTGGGCTCCATACGCTTTGCGGAGTTTTCTCTTATAATCGAGATTATTTCCTTAACTCTTTCGTCGTCTGCGCCGATAAGCAGAGTTTCGTTTCCGGTTTTCAGAAAACCGCCGGAACTCGCAACCTTCGTGAAGGCGACTTTTGCGTCGGTGAGAGCGGTGCAAACGGCGTTTGCGTCCTTACGGTTGATTATTGCAGTTATCATTTTCATTGTCGTTTCCTCCCGATGTGTTTTTTATAAAAAGCCGTTTAATCGACTTATAGCCGCACTTTTGCGGTTTATTCCTTGTCGTTTGATTTGCCTGCGTCGTCAAAAAGCGAATTGCGTTCGGGGTGCGTTATTGCACCGAGAACGTTCTCCTTGATTTTTTTGTTGTCCCGTTCAAGCGTTTTCAAAAGGTTCTTGATATATTGTCTTTTCGTGTGTTTGTCGGCAGGGCAGGGGTTGTGAATAATCGGCTTGTCCTTTGCAAACGCGGCGATTTCCTTTTCGCGTACGTATATCATAGGTCTTATAACCGTAAGCCCTTTTCTTTCGAGTTTCGTTACGGGCGAGAAAGTGGAAAGCCTGCTTTCGTAAAAAAGCGAAAGGAAAAGCGTTTCGATAAGGTCGTCCGCGTGGTGCCCGAGCGCGACCTTGTTGCACCCGTGATTAACCGCCGTATTGTTGAGCGCGCCGCGGCGCATATTTGCGCAAAGGCTGCAAGGGTTAGGTTCTTTTCGCACGTCGAAAACGATTTCGCCGATATGCGTCGGTTCGATGACGTACTCTACGTCGAGTTTTTTGCAAAGTTCCGTAACGGCCTCCACTTCCTTTTCGTCAAGGCCGAGCCCCATATCGACTGAAATGGCCATCACCTCGTATTTTTTCGGGTAAAAGCGGCGCATCGTCGCCAATATATACAATAACGTCACGCTGTCCTTTCCGCCGGAAAGCCCCACCGCGATTTTGTCGCCTTCGGCTATCATATCGTAATCTTCCGCGGCTCTTCTCGCTTTGGAGAGTAATTTTTGAAGTTCCATAATTGCTCCGATTGACATAAAAAGCTTATAGTGATATAATATTATAAAACGGAGAAAAACACAAGCGTTTTTTAAAATTTTGTTTTTGAAATTATTATGTAAAACGCAGATGATTTTCGGCGCGCAGAGGTTTTTTTATGACAAATGCGTTAGGTAAATTTTTACTGGGGCTTTTCGGCGGAAACAAAATAATCGCCACTCTTTTCGTTTCGATGTTCCCGCTCATAGAGCTTAAAGGCGCGATTCCTATCGGAACGGGGCTTTTCGAGATGAATTTATGGGCGACGGCAGGCATTGCCTACCTTGGCTCGACGTTAATTTCCATAGTGGTTTTCTTTGCTCTTATTCCCGTTTTCGGGCTTTTGAAAAAGATAAAATTTATAAAAAGGCTGGTTGAAAAGGTTGAGCAGATTTTTAAAAACAAAGCCGAAGAGATAGCGAAAAAAACCGACGGCTCGGCGGAATCGGAAGCGAGAAAGATAATGATGATAAGTCTTTTCGTCTTCGTTGCCGTACCGTTTCCCGTAACGGGAGTGTGGACTGGCACGGCGATTGCGGTGTTTCTCGGGCTTAAATTCCGGGAAGCGGTTCTTCCGATTGCCGGCGGAAATCTCATCGCGGGGCTTATAATAACCGTTCTGACGATGTTTTTCAAGGACTACGTCAATATAATTATTTACGTTTTGTTCGCGATTGCCATCGTGATGCTGGTGGTTTTTATAATCAAAGTGGTAAAATCAAAACCGTCGGGCGACGCGGATAAGAAGTGAAATTTTCGGTTTTGTATTGACAAAATTTGCAAAATGCGGTATAATACGGACGGGTGAGCGGGAAAGCGTTAAACTTGCTCGGTTAAGGAGATGTCATATGGATAATAATAAGAAATATTACGTTGTCGTGAGCAGACAGTTCGGCTCGGGCGGTGCGGAAACGGCTTCCAAACTCGCCGCAAAGCTCGGCGTTAAGTGTTACGATAAAACGCTTGCCGAAATGACCTCGGTCGTCACGGGCTTCGATAAACACATAGTTTTGTCCGCGGAGGACAGAGCGACGAACGCGTTCTGGTATTCGAGTTTTCTCGGCGGGGAATCGCTTTCGCTTTACGACAAAGTGTTTATCGGGCAATCGAACGTTATAAAGAAACTCGCGGATAAAAGTTCCTGCGTATTCGTCGGAAGATGCGCCCAATCGGTTTTGAAAAATTACGAAAACGTTATCAGCGTGTTCGTTTGCGCGCCGATGAGCCAAAGAGTGGCGAGGGTTTCCGCCGGTTACGGAGTTTCGCCTGCCGAGGCCGAGAAGATTATCAAAAAGAACGATAAGGCCCGCGCCGCGTATTATAAAAAATACGGAAATATGAAATGGGGCGCGGTAGATAATTACGACCTCGTCGTCAACACGAGAATAGGCACTTCCAAAGCCGCCGACATTATCTCCGATTACGTCAACGAAATAATCGAAAAATAAAGCTCGTTTTTTAAGCCTCTTCCGCACGGGAAGGGGCTTTTCATTTATATAGATACGTAAAAGGTTCGGTTTTCGTATATAAATACGTAAAAGGTTTGGTTTTCGCTCGGCCGCGCCGATTACCAAGCCGCGTCGATTACCAAGCCGTGCCGATTGCCAAGCCTTGTCGATTGTCAAGTTGCGCCGATTTTTGCTTTGCGAATTCTTTACAAACCGCAAAAAAAATGCTAAAATAAAAACGAATTCGTGTTTCCGAGGAGGTCGATTATGCAAGTCGGAGAGTTGTTTACCGAAACGGTTAAAAAAATGAAGAGGCTTGATTTTCTTAATGATTTCGTTCGGAGAAAGACTGTCGAAAAGAACAAGCTTTCCGAAGAAGTGGCGGTTTTCCGCAAGAAAAACGGAAAGATAAGAAACAACGAGTACGATATTTATATCTATCAGGTAAACGCAAAGATTTCCGAGATAGAAAAATCGATTGAAAAATGCAAAATAGAAATGAAAGCTTTGAAAATCGCCGTTTCCGAGGGGCTTCGAGAATGTTACGCCAAAGCTCCCGACGCCGATTTTTCAAGAAGAACCGAGCTTGCGTATAAGCACGCCTTCGGCGACAAAAGTTCGCTCGTGGGTTACGGCGCGGCAGGCGGACTTTTCGGCGAAACCAAAATCGTCGGCGCAGTCGTAACGCGCGATAAAACGAAGCGTTGCGCGGTGAAGGAAGTCGTTCGCGCGGGAGAGAAAAATTCGGCGGGAAGAATCGTCACGAGGCCCGAAATTATCGTGTGGGATTACGATAAAAACGGCGCGGAGGGCGAATTCAGAACGGAGGACGATTCGTTTAAAGTCGAACTTAAAAAGAGAAACGTTTCAGAATTAACGCGGTTTGTAAAAGAAACCTTTAACGCGCGGACGGTCGGCTTGTCGCTTGCCTTTGCCGCGATATTTTCAATGCTTTTCGCGCTGTGCGTGTTCTCGGGGCTGACGAAAAACGTCGTCGACGAACGCTTCGTTTTCCTTTTCGGAACGGGCGTTGCGGTGATTCTGGCGTTCTCGGCAACGGCAGTCGTAAAGGATAATTCGCGATTTATCGACGGCGCGGGACTTTTCGCATTCGTCGTTTCCATCGTTACGGCGGCGATTTACGCGGTTAAAAATCCGATAATGATTTGCTTTGCGCCTGCGTTTGCGTTCGTTTATTCGGTTGCCGTTTTCATTTTGAGATTTTCTTTCAGGAAGAGAAATAAAACGGGCGCGGATTTGAAAAAATACTTTTGCGCATTTTCGGGAGCTTATCTTGCGGCGGCTTTGAGCGGGGCGGAATTAACTTCGGATTTCGCAACCGTTGCGGCTGCGGTGGTATATTTCCTCGCGCTTGCGGCGGGGCTTGCCGGCGGAATATATTCCGCGGTAAAAAGGGGGGGCGGCATAGCGCGGCTTTGTTATCTTGCCGCAATTTTTTCGGCTTCGTTCGCGCTTGCGGCAACGCTCGTCGCTTCGGGAACGCCCGGAAAAATAATTTCGATTTCCGCGGCGGCGATAACGCTTGCGACGATAGCTATAAAGAGGATAAAAGATGAAGTATAAAGCTCTTATAAGCGACTTCGACGGAACGCTTTTTTCGTCGGACGGGAGAATTCCGCAGGAAAATGTCGACGCGATAGGCGAGTTCGTTTCCCGCGGGGGAAAGTTCGCTTTATGTTCTGGAAGAATGACGGCGTCCGCCATAGTGATGCTCGAAAAATTCCCGTTTAATCAACTTATAGCCGCATATAACGGTTGCGAAGTGTGGGATAACGTAAACAAAAAAACGCTCTTTTCCACGGGCGTAAAAACGGAACTCGCGTTAAAAATCGTCGGCTTCGGGAAGAGCGAGGGACTACTTCCGTTCGTTTACAGGGGCAACGAAGCGTTCACCGAAACGAGAACGGAATTTTCGGATTTTTACGCCGAAACCTGCAAGATAAAAATGGTTGCCGTAGGCGATTTGAGTTCGTTTATAAAGAACGATTCGCTCGTTTCGCCGAAGGTTATGCTCGCGGGGTTGCCGAATCAAATAAGCGAGGGACTTAAAAAGTCGACCGAACTTTTCGGAACCGAATGCGAGATTGCCGAATCTTACAGGGGAATGTTGGATTTTATGCCGAAAGGTTGCGATAAAGGCCTTGCGGTGAAGGCTCTTGCAAAAATCTGGGGAATCGGTACGGAGGAATGCGTGGCGATAGGCGACGAGCTTAACGACGCGCCTATGCTTGCCGCCGCGGGGCTTGGCGTGGCTATGAAAAACGGAAGAGAAGAACTGAAAAAAATAGCCGACGCGGTTACCGATAAAAGTAACGACGAGGGCGGCGTGGGCGAAACGATAAGGAGATATTGTCTTTGAAAATCAGGCTGAACGAAAATAAGGAAATCGTAAAACAAATTGCCGAAGGGTTGATTGCCAAAGGCGGGTATTGCCCTTGTCGGGTCGGTAAACTTCCCGAAAACAAGTGTATGTGCGCGGAATTTCGGGCGCAGCTTAAAGACCCTTCGTTTGAAGGGTATTGCCATTGCGGTTTGTTTTACGTCGAACGCGGCCGAACTGGCAATCCAAAGGAAGATAACTCGTCAACCAAACCCGTTAAAAACGCGTAAACCCATATTAACGTAAAACCATATTAAATTTACTTAAAAACGTAAAAAGATACTAAATTTTCGGGGAAGTCGAGCGAAAAACCGTCAGTCGCGTTTTTCGCCCGACTCGTTTTTTTTGCCGGAATTACGCTTTTTAACGGTTTGCGGCCTCTCGCTTAAATCCGCTTTGCAGGTCGCGCGGCGTTTTTTCGTTTGCGGCGGAATTTCGGCCTTCAAATTTTCGTGCCTCGATAAAAACGCCTGCATTTTGGCGTTCATCATATATTGCGGTTGCGCTCCGAAGTCGGGGTCGCGCAGTGCGTCGTTTGCTCTTTCGCTTTGGGCGGGCGCTTTGTTTTCGCTCGCCGAGAAGCTTTTTTGTCCCGAAGCGGGCGCGGTTATTTTGTCGATAAGCTCGAAAAGACCGATTTTTTCCATTTTCTCACTCCTTTTTTTAATTTTATATAAAAAAACTTCCCGCAAATAATTGATTATTTGACAAAAATAGTATATAATTAGAAAGCGTATATGAGCGTGAAGAGTTGCGGCCGGTTCGTCCGGTCACGATAATCTTATGCTTTACAAAACAAAGATATGCCGAAAGCCGCGTTACGACGCTTTGAAAGGGCAAAGGGCTTTAACGGCAAAGGAGAAAATTTATGGGCAAAAAAATCATTTGCTTGGTAGCGGTTTTGTGTATGGCCTTGGGCTTTACCGCCTGCTCCGGCAATAGACTCGCAAACGGAGATAACGGCGTCGATATGAACGGCGGTTTCGTTGCCTCCACAAACGATTACGTATATTTCATAAACGGCGTCGAGAGCTATACCACGGCTTACAAAACGGGTGAAGTCACCAAGGGCGCGCTTATGAGGGTTAAAAAGAACAAACTTGCAACCGCAGAGGAAGCCGATTACGAAACCGTAGTTTCCAAACTTATCGTTTCCGACGATAAAACCGCGGGCTTCTATATCAACGGCGATTACGTTTATTACGCCGCTCCCTCCACCGAAAACGATAAGAAGGGTGTTACGAAGAGCGACAAGCTCCTTTTTTTCAGAACGAAACTTGACGCTTCCGAAACCTCGAAGAAAATTTCGGACGTAGATTTCTCGCACGACGCAACTTTCAGATTTATCGCCGCGGGCGAAACGACCTATCTTGCCGTTTACAGCGATAACCTTTACGTTTACGACGCAACTTCGGGCAAAGAGGTTTTAAACACCGAAAGCACCAAGTACGCCGATAAGGGCGCGGACGCGAGAAGAGGTTCGGTTAAGGAAGTTATGTTCGACGAAGATAACGCCGCACCCTATATTTACTACACTTATAACCCCATCGACGTTGCTCGTTGGCAGGACGACGAAAACGCCACCGCCGAATCTTACTACGATATTTATAAAGTAGTTTTGGGCAGCTCGGTTTCCGAAGAGAAAATCGTTTCCGGCGTAGGCAAACTCGATAACGACGAAGTCAGCGGCGAGTTAATCGGCCTTACGTTCGACCTTTTAAGACATAAGAACGGTAAGCTTTATTACACTCAATCGACTCTTAACACGGTTATCGGTTCGGTTAAGTACAATTCTTATGCGGACGCGGACGGAAAGGTTGAAACCCTTACTTATAAAACCACCAAGACGACGAACGCTTTTGCCGATTCCGTTTTGTTCTACAACGAGGGCGATAAGCTCGTAACGTTGTACGTCGATTCAAATCTCGGCCTCGTTAAATTCGATTACACGAAAGCCGACGATACGTCTTTCGGTTCGGATTTCGGCGTGTTCGCAATCTCCGACGAGGAAGCTTTGAAAACCGCAACGCTTAAATTCATCTCGAAAGAGGGCGACGTCGATTATCTTTACTACACGAATTCCGACGGTAACTATTATAAAGTCAACCTCACCGCGCTTTTGAAAGGCGAAGAAACGGCCGCGCTTCGTATCAACACTCTTTCGCTCACGACGACCTGGTATAATCCCGAAGTCGTTTTGGCGGACGGCAAGTATTTCTTCCTGTGCGTTTATTCCGATTCTTCTTATAAATCCTACGTTTACGCAATCGATATGAGCGCAATCGAGGAAGGCGTTAAGGCCGTTAAGGAAGAGAAGGAAAAGGACGGCGACGATTTCGCCGAATCCGATTATTACTCTTACGACAAAAAGAAAGAGGAAGACGCGGTCAAACTCGGAACTCGCCTCGGAATTTTATCGGACGAAGATAAGAAATCCGAAACAACCACGAAATAATTTAACTAACGCGAGGGGTTGTCTTAACGGCAACCCCGTAATTATGTTCGGCCGATATTCCGAAGAACTCGCGGCGGCCGACGATATTAAGCCGACGATATTAAGCCGGCGATATTAAATAAAACGGCCGACGGGCGATATGCGTTTTAACGGCCGTCGATACGGCGTCAAACGCCCCACGAACGATATATAACGACCGTCGATTAGTTTTAAACGGCCGACGATATGAAATTAAAGGAGCTAAATGTTACAAGTAAGCGGAGTAAGTCTGCAATTCGGCAGCAGGAAATTATTTGAA
>CALDMH010000054.1 GCA_937915565.1 uncultured Clostridia bacterium
GATAACACGGTCGAAGGTTTTCGGAAAACACTTCGCGGGGAAAGGAAAAACGAAAGTTTAACTTTGCCCTGAAAAATAAAAAAACCGAGGTAATTTAAAATGTTCGGAAAAATTTCCGCCAAAACTTTGTGTCGGGCGGGCGTTATAGCCGCTTTGTACGTCGTAACGTCGCTCATACTTTTCCCCTTTTCTTTCGGGATTTTCCAGTTCCGCATATCGGAAGCGTTAACCGTTCTTCCGCTTTTCTTTCCGGAAAGCGTTCCCGCGCTTTTCGTGGGCTGCCTCGTAACCAACGTTTTCGGCGGCGGAGGAATCGCGGACGTTGCCATAGGCTCTTTTGCAACGTTGCTCGCGGCGGTTTGCACTTTTTTCGCGGGGAAAGCGATAAAAGACAAATTCGCAAGATTTTTCGTCGGGATAATCTTTCCGGTGACGTTCAACGCGTTTGCCGTGCCGCTTATTTTCGTGATTACCGGTTCTAATTCCTACGCTTATTTTATCGAAGTGCTGATAATCGGCGTTGAAGAACTCGGCTCGGTGGGGGCGTTCGGCGGTGTCGTGTATTTCGGCGGGTATAAACTCCTTGGCAAAAATCGGGAGGATAAATAAATTATGTCGGCAAAGAGAATTGCGTTTATCGGGCTTTTCGTTTCGCTTTTGGTTGTCAGCGCAAAAATAAGTATTCCATTCGTTCCCGTTCCGATGACTTTGCAGTCCGCGGTGGTTTTGTTCTTCGCGTGTTATCTCGGCGGAGTGGATTCGCTTATCGGCGTGGGATTATATATCGTTTTAGGGCTTGTGGGCGTTCCCGTTTTTGCGGGCGGAGGCGGCTTCGGTTACGTCGTCGCTCCGTCGTTCGGGTTCACGCTCGGTTTTGCGGCAAGCGCGGCAGTTTGCGGTTTTCTTTATAAAAGCGGCGATAAGCTTCTTCGTAAAATTACGGTGGTCGGCTTGGGAACGATAACCGTTTACGTCGTGGGAATCGTTTATTTCCTGCTTTTAAAAGCCCTGTATCTCGGCGGAGATATAGATATTTGGAATATTTTGCTCACGTTCTGGATTATGTTTATCCCGTCCGATATAATAAAGGGCGCGATTTGCGTGATTTTATTGAAAAGAATACCCGCACGCGGGTATTAAAGAATTGCGCGCCGAAAGCTTTAAGCTTTCGGCGCGCTTTTAAAATAACTTGCGCTTTTTAAAATAAGTCGCGATTTTAATAATAAATTAAAAAAATTTTCGTCGAAACGCAACAAACGAGCCTCGACGGGTGTATAATAAGCGGAGAAGGAGAACCGAAAGATATTTTATCGGTTTTTGAGAGTATGAATCACAGGGAGATTAACGCCCAACTGAATAGAATAGCCGAAGGCGACGAAGAAGCTTTCGAGCGGTTATACGAGGCGACCAAGGGCGGAGTGTATTCTTTCGCTTATTCGTATCTCAAAAATCGGGAGGACGCGGAGGACGCGTTGCAGACGGTTTTTCTTAAAATAAGGAAGAACGCCGACAAGTTCGATAAAAACGGAAACGGGCTTGCCTGGATGCTTCAAATAACGAAAAACGTCGCGCTGAACGAACTTCGTTCAAGGAAGATTTACGAAGAGTTTGCGGATTTGAAGCGCGAAGAAGCGTATTCTATTGACGAGAGCGAACTCGATTCGCCCGTTATCTCTACGATGCGCAAATATCTTACGGAAGAAGAACAAAGAATAATTATACTTCACGTTTTGTGGGGGTATAAACACAGAGAAATATCCGAACTTCTGGATATGCCCACGGGCAGCGTTACTTCAAAATATAAACGCGCCGTGGATAAAATCAAAGCGAATTATAAAAAGGAGGCGTGAAAATGAGTTCGTGGAAGAAACTTTTAAAAGAAGAAACGAAGCAATCGGTTGCAAACGTTAAGCTTTCCGAAGAAGTCAGAAATACGCCCTTATCCGTTCGCGAGGGGGCGCGGGAAAACGAACGAAAGAAAAAGACGGGCTTTTCCGGATTTTTTGCCGTGGTTGCGTCCTTGTTCAAAAAGAAATACGTCGCCGCGTGTCTTGCCGCGGTTTTGTGTCTGTGCGCAATCGTTCCCACGGTTATCGCATTGAGCGTTAATACGAACGAAGCTTACGCAGTCGTTCTCGAAATCAATCCGTCCGTTATGTTTATTACGGATAAAAAAGGAAACGTAACCGGCGTAAAATCGCTTAACGCGGACGCCGACGTGATTCTTGCCGACGACGAGGTTATGAACGGACTTTGCGGAAAACCGCTTGCGGAAAGTGCGGAAGCGTTTATCGACCAAGCCCTGATGCTCGGTTATATGGATTTTGCTTCGTGCAAAAACGCCGTTAAATTTTCTGCCGACGAGGACTTGCCGTTTATCGCCGAAAGCGTTTCGGCGGCGGAAAAGTATTTTTGCGAAAAAGGCGTATATTCCGCCGTTATAAAGGATATAACGACTGAGGAAGCGTTTTACGGAATGACGGGCATTTCCGCAGCGAAGCAAAATCTCGGCGAGGAGGCGAAGAGCGTGGAGGCTCTTTCGGGAGAGAGAAACGTTTCCGACCTCGAACAGGCTTACGACAGCAACGTTCTCGGCGGCTTGTATAAACTTGTCAGCAGCAGGATACCCAGCATAATCGAATCGGCGGGGCTTCTTATCCGTATGCAACTCAAAAATTTTGAAATAAAGGCGTGCACTTTTTATCAAAAGGATTATTGGGACATAAAGGACGAGGATAACGGCGTCACCTTAACGAGACTTAAAAACGAGATGGCGGAGCTTATTGCGGAATATACGGAGCTCACAAACGGAAAATATAAAATGCGGAACGGTTGGGAACTCGATAACGCCTGCGCCGAATATTCGGATTTCTTCGGCGAGGTCGTCGAGGGTACGTCGCTGACCGAATACACGAAGCGCGTCAGCGAATATTTTTCCTCGTTTTCGTTTGATAAATTTAAGGGCATCGAGGATAAAGTTCTCGACATTCTGGCAAAAACCGACGTGGACACGATGGGTTTTGAAACCTTAACCCGCGTTCCGAGCAGTAAAAAGGAATACGTTAAGGACCTCCGCAAAGTTTTAAACGAGCTTTCGGTTTGCCTCAAAAAGGATAATAAAGCCGAATACGAGGCTGAAAGAGAGAAAATTTCCGCGGAAAGTTACGACGAATATAAGAGCAAAATCATCGATAAATACGGTTCTTTTGAAAATTTCTGGCAGGAAATTAAAAAATAATTTCAAAAAAATTAAAAAACGCGCAACAAAACGCTCGGCTCGGGTGTTTAATAATTGAAAAGACAATCGGGAGCGATTCCCGACAAGGAGGCAAAATATTATGAAGAAGAAGTTTGTATCTGCGCTTATCGCCGGAATTCTGGCAGTCGGCGCGTGTATCCCTCTCGCAGGATGCGGCAAAAACGAAGACAAAAGCGGTTACGTCAGCCTTGACATCAACCCCTCCGTCGAACTCGTTATCGACGAAAACGGGCTCGTTGCGGGCGTTCGCGGCGTAAACGAAGACGGTATCGTTCTTTTATATAACGAAAGCGGAATCAAGGGTGAAACCGTTGAAAACGCAGTTAAGAAAATAGTTAATATTTCCATCGAAGAAGGTTATCTTTCCGAGGGAAATCACGTCGTAAACGTCACGGTGGACGCAAAAGACGACAAATATCTCAAAAAACTCACCGATAACGTACACGCTTCCGTTAAGGCTTCCGCCGACGATAAGAAGCTCAGCGTTAAGATAGACGCCGAAGGCACGTATTCGCTTCGCCGTAAGCTCGAAGAGTTCAAAAAAGCTCACGCCGATAAGCCTTACGTTAAAAATCTTTCTCTCGCGAAGTTCAAACTCGCGCTTTCCATAAGCGAAACGGGCGAAATCTCCCTCGAACAGGCGATAGAGCTTGAAAACGACGAACTTATCGATATGTTGAAGGAATACGATTCCAAAATCGAAGACTTCGCAATCGACGCTTACGAACTTGCCAAAAAGCAGGCACAGGCCGTGTTCGACAAAGCCGTTACTTTAAAAACTTACGGCGCGTACTCCGACTTTTATATTAAGAGCGTGATGACTATGAATCATATAGACACCGCGTATCTCGGAGCAGTTTATCAGACTTACGCTTCCGCCGCGCTTATGATGGAATCCGTTAAAAACGTTGCGGAATTTGCAAACAAGGTTGCGGATTACCCGCTTTCCGACGAGCAAATCGCTGCCGTCGTTGCCGCTTTGAAACTTGAAAATTCCGAGCCGCTTAAAAACGGCAAGGGTCAGGTTACCGTAAGAAGCGTTGAAGCTTATGCGGATAAACTCTTCAAGAATTCCGAAATAAATCAGGAAATCGAAAACGAAATGAAAGAACTTTCCACGGCTCTTGCCAATGCGGAAAGCGTGATTAAGGAAAAGGTCGACGAGCTTGCCACCAAATATAAGGACCAGATAGCCGCCGTCATCGAAGCCGCGGATTACGCTTACAAGTCCGTCGAGGCCATCTCGAAAGTTATTCCCGAACAATACAGAGCGGCATTCACTGCGGCCGTTGAAGATTTGAACAAGACCATCGAAGACTTAAAGGCTTGGGCGAAAGAAGAAAAGACCTTCTTCGACAGCCTTGATAAGCTCACGGCTCGCCTTGAACAGCAGAGAGATAAATATCTCGGCGAAATCAAGAAAGACCTCACCGAAGAAGAATGGAACGCCGTTCAGCAGGGTATCGACGCCGATATAGCCAAAGCAACCGTTTACAAGAAGAATTACGAATCTACTCTTGCAAAAGCGGAAGCCGAAGCCAAGGCTTATATCGAAGACTTGAAGAACAACAGAAAACAGGCATAAAACAGCATACTCCCTCTCCAAATCTTAAATAGATGATACGCCCCGTCGCCTAAAAGCGACGGGGCGTATCTTTTTATAAAAACGAAGCGTATGAGGCGTACCTTTTGCATAAAGGCTGCCGTATCTTTTTTAAAAAAGCTCTAATATATGACAGACATATGTCAAGTAATAGTCGTTATAATTAAACCATAAAATCTTTACTGACATTAGCCGAACGGGGTTCTAATGCAATTTCTCGTGGCTAACGGAGGAGAAAATGGAAACGAGCAAAATGATTTTAAAAGGCGCGATAGACGGAGTTACCGAGAACCAGTTTTTACTCGGCGAAAAGTATTTTTACGGCAGCGGCGAAACGAGAAACGTCGCGCTTGCGGAAAGTTGGTATAAAGAAGCGGCAAAACGCGGACACGCTTCGGCAACGTATATGGTCGGCTATATTCTTTTAAGCGGAGTCGCGGGGAAAATCGATATGAGAAAAGGCACGGCGTACCTTAAACGCGCGGCGGCGAAAAATCACGTCAAAGCGGTTTTATTGCTCGCGCGGAATTATTATTACGGTTACGGCTTGAAAAGGAACGAGAAAAAGGCGTTCAAGGCGTGGCGCAAGGCCGCTTTGCTCGGTTCGCCCGAGGCCGAATATTATCTCGGACTTTGTTACGGCAAGGGAATTTACGTCAGACAGGACTTCATAAAGGCGAAAAAACATCTTTACAACGCCTTTGAGAACGGCTTCGATTTGGCGGAAGTAGCCATAAACGATTTGGCTTACGAGGAAAGGAGAAAAACGGTTTACGGAGCGATTGCGAGCTGATTTTAATAGGAATTCCATTCGTCGTCACTAAGGTTTCTTATATGCGTTTCGGTAACGAAAAACCCGTTTCGAGGCATATAATATAATAGCGACGGAGATAAACTCGCGTCGCAGAGGTACTTATGAAAAACAGCGATATACTGCTTGGCGCGGCGATAGGCGCGGCAATCGTCGGAGCGGTGGTTTGCGGCGTCGGCAGGCGCGCCGACGCGCGGGAAGAGGAGCGGAAGTGCTGTTGCTGCGGTAATCCGCCAAAGCCCGAACCGCCTCCGTGCGACTGTTTTTGCCTCCCTCCGTGTCGGGAAAAACCAAAGAAAAAAGACCCTTGCAAGGGTTGTTATTACGAGAAGTACGAAAGAAAACCGTGCGAAAGATAGTCAAAATCAAGCGGGGCGGATTGCAAAAGCAATCCGCCCCGTAAAAATTATCCTTATTTAGTTATTCGGGCGAGCCGTCGGCAAATTCGTTAAAATTTTAAAGCCCCGTAAATCTCAAATTCACGGATTGTGAAATCTTTTCAAGACGACCGTCGTTTCTGTAACTGTAAATATCGGACGCTCCGACGATAAGGTGGTCGTAAAGCCTGATGTTGTTCAAAGCGAAAAGCATAGCGAGTTTTTCGGTTGAGGCGTCGTCTTCCGAGGAAGGATTCGGGTTGCCGGAGGGGTGATTGTGTGCTATCACAACGGCGTAAGGCTTAACGTTTAGAAACGACCTTGAAAACGGAATCGTTTCGACGTTCACTTTGTCCTCGCTGTCGCTCGTGTAAACCTCTCTGAAAACGATTTTGTTCGTTTTGGAAAGATAAAGCGCGCAAAACTTTTCCGTGCGAGAGCCTTTAAAAAGATTCAAAAGGTAAATTCTCGCGTCCTCGGGCGAATAAACCTTCATTTCGTCCTGCCGTTCTTCGGCGATAACGTCGAGAGCTTTTCCCAAAACGTTCAGGTAAGTCGCGGCGGATTCGCCGATGCCGTCCGTTTCCGAAAGGTCGCGCGCGTCCGCTTTGAGAACGTTTTTAAGGCTTCCGTATTTGGATAACAATTTGTGCGCAACGGGATTTACGTTGCGGCGGGGAATTGCGTAAAACAGCAGCAATTCCAGAAGTTCGTGTTTTGAAAATCCGTTTGAATCCTTGTTAAATCTTTCTCTGAGCCTTTGTCTGTGGTCCTTGTGAATATCTTTTTCTTCCATAACATTAAACGTGAAACTATTTTTTTTCGGGAAGCTTTATTTTGAAACTCATCATCGCCACAATTTCCGCAGGGATTCCGAGCACGAAAACGTACGGAAAGATTGTGCCGCATAAAAGAATGATAAAAAAGGCGTCGGCAAGCAGCGACCATATCAGCACGGAAACGCTGACGAAAGACGCGATTTTATTTTTCCACACGCCGCCGAAAACGATTGCGACGATTGAAACGAGCGGAAGCGGCATAGCATAGCAAAGCATCGCGTTGCGCCAAAAATCGGGCGCAGAACCCTGAATCGATATGAAAACGATTGTTTCTGCGATGAGTATCGCCACGAAAGTTATGGCGGAAACGAGCAGTCTGTTTTTCTTTTTTATGCTCGCCGCGTAAGAAGTTTGTTCCTTTGCGATTTCCTTGTCCGGGTGTTCCGCAACGAGAAAATCTATCGTAACGCCGAAGAGTTTTGCAAGTTCGAGCAAAACCGAAACGTCCGGTATCGATTCGCCGCGTTCCCATTTGGAAACGGCTTTATCCGAATAATTGATTTTTTCCGCAAGTTCGATTTGAGTGAGTTTCATCTGTTTGCGGAGCATTATTAAATTTTGCGCGAAAACGATTTTCAAATCTTCCATTTTTTGCCTTAACCCGAACCTTGCGTCGTTCGTCCGGCCGCCGATAATCGCGTTTTATTCTCGGCCGGCGTCGTCGGGAATCGAATCACATTTTTCATAGGTATTTTAGCACGTTTGTTTGCAAAAATCAATGAAAATATGGTAAAAATCGCTCACAAAAGCCGATTCTACCATCGGTAGAGTCGAATTTTCGATTTTCTACCGCGTGAAAAACAAGCGTATAGCCGCGTTTAAAGGAAGTAGGTTGTTTTTGGCGCGGCGGCGGTATATACTTTTCCCGAAGACGCAAAGAAACGGCGTTTCGACGGGTTTTTATAAGGAGTTTTTATTATGGAATTGGCTAACAAAAGGATTACGGTTTTCGGAGATTCTATCGGAAAAGGCATAACCACCGACGGCGGGAAAATAGAAATTTTGCCCACTTACGCCATAAAACTTTTCGAGGACGAATATCGGGTTAAAATAGAGAATAATTCCATTTACGGAAACTCGCTGAAAAGGTTTTTCGAGCGCGGAAAAATGGATAAATATCTTTCGTCGCTCGATAAAACGGTTAAAAACGTCGTCGTTTTAGAGCTTGGGGGAAACGATTCCGATTTCGATTGGCAAAACGTTGCCGCCTCGCCCGAAAAGGAGCATCAACCGAAGACGAATATAGACGAGTTTTCAAAACTTTACGCGGCCGCGCTTGAAAAACTGCTTGACGCGGGCGTGGAGGTTATACCCTGCACTTTGCCGCCCGTTTGTTCGGACAGGTATTTTGACAGGGTTATAAAGAAAATCGCCGACGGCGACAGGGTTTTGGAGTTTTTTAAAGGCGACGTCGGCACGATTTACCGTCATCAGGAGATGTTCAACAACGAGGTTATAAAAAATTCGTTTAAAAAAGGCTTGCAGGTTATCGATATAAGGCAAAGATTTTTGAATCGCAACGACTTCTGCGCGCTTATGTGCAAGGACGGTATTCACCCCAACGAGGACGGTCAGCGCGAGATTTTTTACGCCGCCTGCAAATATCTTGCGGGTTGACGGAGGAAATTTAGCCGAAAAGAATGGGGTGTTCGGTTAACCGATAATGTTCGGTAAAATTTTATCGGGTTATTTTTTAAGCCCGCGGGGCTTGCGTTTTCGCAAGCCCCGCGGGCTTAATTCGTCATTAGTAAAAAAGTCGTCTTTTGTAAAAACTATATATTCCGATATTCCGCGTTTCGGCTTTGGTTTTTAAATCCGAAATTACGCGGGAATCGTCGTCTTGTAAACGTCGAAAATCTTTTTGAGGAATCCTCTGAACTTTTCCGCAACGGGTGAAACGTATTTGCCCGTTAAGCAGTTTTCGGGAATAAGGTTGTTCGCAAAGCTTTCCACCGCCTCGATATTGTCTTTAAGAAAGTAAAGAATCCAAAGCGCGATTAAAACTATTGCCGCGCCTATTGCAAGCCCGAAAATAACGCCGATAACCTTGTCGGTTATTCTCGCGCCGTTTGAACGGGTGTAAGCAAGCGGCTTGAAAACGAGCTTTAAAAGCTTGAAAACGATGGTTAAAACAATCCACAAGAGAAGCACGAGGACGAACATAATTATCCATCTTGCCAAAATAGCTCCGCCGCCGGACGCTCCGCATTTGGCCGCCAGCTCGTTAAGGCTGGTAATCGTGAGCGAGGAGAACAAATTCTCGAAAGTTTCGCGCACCGAAGCGAGAGCCGCGCCGTTTGCAAAGAGCAATTTATAAAAAAGCGGAACGAGAAGTATCGCCGCGATAAGCGAGAAAAACCCTCCGAGAAGAGTTATCATCTGTCTGGCAAATCCCCGCAAAAGGCCTATAAGACCGAATAGGACGATAATTCCTATGAAAATTAAATCTATCGGAGCCATATAAAGCGATTCCTCCGTGAAAAATTAGCCCAAAATCCTACTTATATTTACTTAATATTACCACAGAATAATATTTTTTGCAAGTGTTTATAAAAAATAATTATGTAAATAATAGAGAGTATGAAAACTTTTTCGGTATGCGCGTCTGCCCGCGGCGCGGAAACGGCGGTCGCGCGGGCAATAAAATCGCTCGTCGGAAACAAGACTCCCGTGTTCGTTTGTATCGGCACGGACGCGGTGACGGGCGACAGTCTCGGCCCGCTGACGGGTACTTTATTATCCGAGAAATTGAACGGCAAAGCCTACGTTTTAGGAACTCTCGAACGCCCTTTAACGGCTTTGGACGTGAATTTCGCTTCGGAATTCGTTAAAAAGGTTTATCCTTACGGCGCGGTAATCGCAATCGACGCCGCGCTCGGAAAAAGGGAAGAAATAGGGACCGTTCTGATTTCCGATTTTCCCGTGAAACCGGGATTGGGCGTAAAAAAGAACCTCAACGAAATCGGCGACGTTTCCGTTATAGGCATCGTGAACGAAAAAACCGAAACGGGCGGCGATTTAGGTGCGGTAAGGCTTTCGCTCGTCTATCGCCTCGCGAGCCTCGTTACGGGCGGAATAGAGAAACTTTTCGACGAAAACGAAGCGGAGAGGGCGTCGGGCGATTAACGCAAGAACCTATCGATAATCGACTTATAGGCCGACTTATTTGCTAAAACACGGTAAATTTTTATAAGCGGAGGGCGATAAATCTTTCCGCCGCTTTTGAAACCTCTTCTCTCGAAGGAAACGCGGAGAGCCTGAAATAATCGCCGTTTTGCTCGTAAAATCCGCTCCCGGGGGTGGCGATAACGCCGGCTTTATCGGAAAGCAGCGCGCAAAATCCCTCGTCGGTGAACCCGTCCGGACATTTTGCGTAAACGTAAGGGGAATCGCTTCCCGAAACGATTTTCAAGCCGCGCTCTTTCAGCGCGTTTCTTAAAATTTCGGCGTTGGTTTTGTAATATTTCGTTCTTTCAAGCATTTCCGCTTGTCCTTCCGTCGAAAAGCAAGCCGCGCCGCCGCGTTGAGTGACGTAAGAAACGCCGTTATCCAAACTGCCCGAAAGGCGTTTTCTTAAATCGTTGAGTTCCCTTTGCTCCTGCGGGGCGACCGTGAAACCGAGCCTTATGCCCGTGAAGCCGTAACCCTTCGAGAAAAAGCGAATTGCAACCGCGCATTTTTTCGCGCCGGAAACGAGATAAACGGATTTAATTCCGCCGCTTGAAACGTAATCGGAATACGCTCCGTCGAAAAACAGCGTTGCGCCGACGGACGAGGCGTAATCCACCCAAAGCCCGAGTTCGTATTCGCTCAAAGTTTTGCCGCTCGGGTTGGACGGCGAGCAAAGGTAAACGGCGTCGCAACTTTTGCCGAACGGCGGCAAAACAGAGCCGTTTTCGTCGGCGGGGAGCAAAATCGGTTCGTTTCCGTAAATAATTGCGGATTCCAGAGCCGCGGGATAACACGGAACGGGGAAGAGTATTTTGCCGTTTCTGCCCATAAGCGAATTTAGCGCGAACAGTTCGCCCTTTGCGCCGTCGTGCACGAAAATTTCGTCGCGGCACAGCTTTACGCCGATTTTTTCGTAATCCGAAATTATCGCGTCCTTCAAAAAATCGTAGCCCGAAGCGGGCGGATACCCCTTGAACCCGTCGACGTTCGTAAGTTCGTCGGCGGCCTTTTTCATTTCCTCGGCAACGCACCCGAAAAGCGGAAGTTTCACGTCGCCGATGCCCAAATCGATAAGTTCGTCACCCCATTTTTTTCTTGCGAGATTTTTCTTTACGGCAAGCCCCGCAAAGACGTAAGAGGGCGGCAGTCTTCCGAAATTATCGTTGAATTTCATTTTTTCGCCCCCTCGTTAAACGCGTTAGGCTCGTCAAATGCGTTGCGGTAATAATCCTCGAAAATTTCACCTTTGTAAATCGGCGTGACCGCGCCGCTTAAATAGGCTTTTTTATCGTCGAACTTAACGAAAAGCGTGCCTCCGCGCATCGAAATCGGATAAACGCTCCAATCCAAACCGAGTTTTTCCCTCGCCGCAAACGCCGTGGCAACTGCTCCGCTTCCGCACGAATAAGTTATCCCAGAACCCCTTTCGTAAACGTCGCAACAAACGGAGGATTCGTCGGCGGTCGCGCTTTCCACGTTTATTCCGTCCTTAAAAATCCCCGCCTGAATTATTTTCGTCGCAAGGGTTTCCGCGCCTGCCGCCGCTCCGAAGAAAACGGCGTGTAAGTTTCCGTTATTCACTACGCAAACGGTTTTTTCGGCGGATTTTCCGTTCGTTTTGCTTAAACTGCTTATCTCGTTTTCGTTGCCTTCGTCGTTTTCGTCGGACAACCCGAGAATTTCGCATAGCTTTTTTTCCGCGAGTTCGTGAACCGAAGCGAATTTCGGCAACGGAAAATCCGCCGAGGCGATTATTTCGCCCGCGTATTCCTCCAAAACGACGTTGTGAACCGCCGAAAGCGTTCGTATTTTGATTTCGCTTTTCGTCGTTTTACCGATTATTCTCGCAAACGCCGCCGAGCATCGTAGTCCGTTGCCGCAGGTCGCCCCCTCCGAGCCGTCGGCGTTGAAAATGCGCATAAAAAAATCCGCCGCGCCCGATTCGTCTTTAAAAACGGCAATCAGACCGTCCGAACCGACGCCGAATCTCCTGTCGCCGAGTTTTCTTGCCGCCGCGGAAAAATCCACGGCCTCGTTTTCGTCGCCGTCTACGTAGATATAATCGTTTCCCGCGGCGTGCATTTTAATAAATTCCACAACAAAACCTCTGATTCAGTATATGCCGAGGAATAAAAGTATATGAAAACGCGGCTTCCGAACGTCGTCGGAAGCCGCGTAAAAAAACCGTTTATACAAAATTAAATATAAATAAGTCGCCGTATAAGTCGATTATCGGCTTTTGTTCGGTATAATCGCGTGATTTATGAAATCGCGTGCTTTGCGAGAACTATCGGGTTTTAAGCCGAGTTTTAAAGCGACGGTTTACGGGCGGAAAATTTTAACGCCGCCTTTAACTATCGAAAGGTCGAAATCTATGTCGTCGAAAAGTTCGCCGTCAACCTGAACGGTCACGGGCTTGTCGAATTCGAGGCGGATACGTTCCACTCTTTCAAACGAGGTGAAATCCTGTTCGAGAATTTTTCCTTTCATAAGCTTGATGAACGCGCCCGGGATTTTGCCTTTTTTAAGTTTGCCGGCGATAACGAAGTCCAGAAGTCCGTCGTCGATTACGGCTTCGGGGCACATTCTTATTCCGCCGCCGAATCTCGTTCCGTTTCCGACGCAGGCGATGAGCGCTTCTTTTTCCTCGCGCTCCGAGCCGTCGTCGCGGATTATGTAAAACTTATAAAAAACGAATTTGATAAGCGAGATGATAAGCGAGATGACGTATTGCAATTTTCCTTTTAAAATCTTGCTTTTTCTGCATCTTTTCAAGATGTCCACGTCGATTCCCGTGCCGATTATGTTAAGCCCCCTGACGCCGCCGCACACCATATAATCGGTGGGTTTCGCTTCGCCGTCGACGATAAGGTCTACGGCTTTTTCGGTGTTCGACGGAATATTTGCCGTGGCGATAAAATCGTTTCCGCTCCCGCAGGGGATAATTCCGAACTTAACTTTTTCCGTGTCCAGACCGTTGAAAACCTCGTTAATCGTTCCGTCGCCGCCGAGCGCGACGATTACGTCCGACGTTTTTGAAAGTTCCCTTGCAAGCTCCGTGGCGTGCTTGGGCGCAGACGTGTAATGGATTTTATATTCCACCCCTCTTTCTTTAAGTCTTTTTTCCGCCGCTTTCGCGCATTTCATAGCCTTTTTGCCGTTTGCGACGGGGTTTACGATTATATCAATCATTCCTCTCCCGTAAATAGATTCCGCATATGCGGAATTAGGAATAATTATACGACTTTTTGCATAAAAAAGCAAACGTTTTCACGCGATTTTTAAAATTGGGGTATGCCGGCCGAGAATAAAACGAAACCGTGGTTTTACGGCGAAAAAACGCGAAAGTAAAACGAAAGTAAATTACGGGCGATTTTTTTCGGAAAAATTACCTCGTTTTCGGGAAAACTTTTTTTCCGAAGTTGACAAAAAGAAAGGTAATAGTATATAATTAAAAAGCAAATCTATATTTTGCGTGCGCGGGTTACGCGCTTGCGAAATTATGGAAAACTCACTGCAACGTAGGAGATGCTGTTATGAGTAAACTTTTTAAAAGGCTACTGTGTCTTTTACTCGGTATCGTAATGGGTATTTCCGCAACCGTGGGGTCGATAGCCACATCCGTATATTACCTGTACGGAAATCTCACGGTTTCGGACGTATTACCCGACGATAAAGAGGCTCTTAGAGAGGCACTTGGCAATCTCGGCGGATATTCTGCCGAGGACATTATCGCGTTGTTCTCGAAGGCGATTAAAGCGCCGCAGAATTACACTATCGAGGACCTTGAAAGAGAGTACGGTTTCAATCTCGTAGACCTTATCAACGAGGCTGCCGGCTCGAAGCTCATCGATACGGAGAACCCCGATAATAAACCCTACATAGACGACTTGAAGTCGATTTCGCTGTTCTCGTTATTGTCCGGCAACGTCGACGTCAAGCAGTTCCTCTCGGAAATTCCGCTCGGCGCGTTTATGAGCTTTATCCCCTCGGGGACGATTCTCGACAACGAGCAGCGCGAAAAGCTCCGCAAATACAGTATCGGTTCGCTTATGGCGAAGGACGAAACCACGGAACTTCCCGTTATCGTCACCGCCCTTTCCGATATTACGATAGGCGGCTTGCTTCCGGGAATATTCGAGAAATCGGGCGATAAATACGTCGTTAAGGCGGATAAGCCCGCGGCTCTCGGCTTCGTTGCGAACCTCAAACTCGGCGGCTTCATTTCGCCTCTCACCGGTTCGACAACTCTCGGCGACGAGTTGGTTTCCGGCGGTCTTTCCGCTATCGGCGACCTTTCGCTCAGCGATATTTACCGCGCGATAGGCGTTGACAGCGAATATGACGTCGAGGGGGTTCTGGACGGCGTGTTCACCGATTCCGAAGGCAATCCCGTTAAGATAAGGGACCTTTTTGCCAAGGACGTTACGAGCGGGGACGACCATTACGTTTTCGTCGTCGATAAACTTCTCGACAGTATCAGGTTCGGTACTCTTTTCGGTATGACCAAAAAGGGCGGCCGTTGGTATATCACCAAGGACGACGGCACCGACGAACAGGTGACGGGGCTTTTGGAGTTCCTTGCGGACCTCAACCTCACCGACGTTTATCACGCTCTTACGGACGCCGCCACCACTTCGGACAGAATACATAAAGTAATCCTTATCTTCGGTGACCTTTCCGTCGGCGACGTTTTCGAAACGTTCGGTTACGGCAAGGACGACGAGGGAAGATGGGTTAAGCCGGACGGCAGCCGCTTCAAGAGCAAGCTTGCGGAAGCTCTTCTCGGATTTTCGGTTAAGGACGTTATCGGAGAGGAAAGTTCCGAAATTTCGCTCGTTCAGATAAGAAAGAACGTGGCGGACGCCGTTATCGACCTTTGCGGCGATATGACTTTCGGCGAAGGGCTCGGCGAGCTTTTCGGAATCGAATACGTCAACGGCAGATATTATAAGGACGGCGAGCTTGCCAACGAGGCTTTGGCGCGCATCCTCGATTTAAAGGTGAAGGACGTTGCGAAAATATTCGCGAAAGACGAAATCAGCGTCAACGACCTTTACGGAGTAATTGAAAAAACCATCGGCGGCATTTACGTCGGCGCGATTTTGGGCGCGGACAGAGTCGACGGCGTTTGGTATAAGGACGGCGAAAAGGTAAACGACGCCCTTGCAATTATTTACGACATTCGTTTAGAGGGAATTTTCAGCCTAATCAAAGAGTTGAGAAATCCCGAAAGCTTCTCCTACTCTGAAATAGTTAAGGGCTTCTTGCCCGAAACCTGCCTCGGCGATATTATCGGGGCGATTCTCGGTTACAAAAAGGTCGGCGTCGGCGACAACGCTTATTTCGTGGATTCCGACGGCAACCGTCTTACGGACGGAGTGAACAAGGCCCTCAGGCTTCGCATCTGGCAGATAGCCGCCGGCTTCGATAAAAACAGTTCGTACGACCTTCAAGAAGAACTCGAAGGTATCCGCATCGGCGATTTGCTCGGCGCAAGTTACGATTCCGAAAAGAACGAATGGACGATGCTCGGCCGCGTTGCTCGCGGAGGACTTGCGGACCTTTTGAACGTTTCGCTCGGGCTTCTTCTTTCGGGCGATACGGAAAAGATAAAGACTACGCTCACGGACGACGCGAAGAATATCAGCCTCGGCGACGTGCTTGTGTTCGCCCTTGCGTATAAGGACGGAAAAATTCTCGGTCAGGACACCGAATTGAACGATTTCGCCCAGAAATTCTTTGAATGGAATCTCATCACCGTCAAATACGTTGAAGATTTCGTAAACGACAAAGATTATGAAAAACTCAGGAACGACGTCAACAATCAGTTCGGCGATTTGAAAATCGGCGAAGCGTTCAGGCCGTTCCTCACGGGCATAAAAGACGGCAAGTACGTTTTCTCCGCGCTCGAATCCATATCCGGCGTTCTCGAACCTATTCTCAACACCGATTTCAGAGTACTGGTCAATCTTATATTCGACCTTATTACGGGAAAAGGCGTTAAAATCGACGAGTTGCTCAACGAAATTTACGGCAGACTTACGATAGGCGAGCTTATCGCTCCCGCCGTCGGAATGACTCTCGTAAACGGCGGCTCGGCTCTCGATAAAGGCAAAAAGGTTTACGCTCTCGATAACGGTGCGGGCACTTCCCTCGGCATCGGCGTAACCGACCTTTTGAACACCGGAATATTCGACCTTGCGCAGGCGATTATCGACGGAGTAAACCAAAAGGACGGCAAAAACCTTCTTCAATATCTCTTCGGCTCGAACGGCGATAAGGGCGCGATAAATATCCGTCACGCTCTCGGCGATTATATTTACACTTTCCTCGAAATCGATTTCGACGGAAATAAATGGGTGAATTCGGAAGGCGATATATACACGCCCGTTTCCAAAGTTTTAAGCGTGAGCCTTCACGATATAATCGACCACGCTCTCGATTTGAACAAGACTTACACCGCCGACGAAAAGAAGGATTATTTCATAGGCATAGTCGGCGACCTTACCGTAAGAGATTTCCTTTCCTTCTCGAAAGAAATTTCGGAATCGGATAAATCGCTTATTCAGAAAGTCGGCGACGTAAAACTTATCCGTTTCATCATCGATTTAATCGAAAAAGACGATAAAATCGACGTGGTTAAATCCAGCGGCTTCGGAGAAGTTGCCATCGGCGATTTCGTTCAGCTTGCCGCAGACGTCGAGCAAACTCCCGACGGTTGGAAAAAATCCGACGGCAAATATCTTGCCGCAATGATTTCCGACGTTCTCGACATAGATTTCGAGATGGGGCTCGATATTAAAGATATAATCGAAAAAGGCGGCGACAACGTCGTTACCGAAGTGTTTGAAAAGGTATTCCCGAACAGGCGCGTCGGCGATTTCGTAAACGTATTGATTCCGAGCCTCAGCGACAAGTGCGTAAGAGGCAAATACAGAAACGTTTGGGGAACGAACGTATCCGACGGCGATATTCCGTTGATACTTTCGGATTTCTTCGACGTTAAATTCACAACCGTTTTCGACGCCGTTCTCGGTAATGCTTCGGCAACCGATAAAGTTCTTGCAATAGCCGACGAGATTTGCGGCGGAACGAAGCAGAGAACGTTCAACGATTATCTTCTCGACCTCGGCGTAACTTATCTCGACGAGCATAAGGCGTTTGACAAAATCAAAAACGTAAAGGTTTACGATTTCATTCGCGAAATGTTCGGCGAAGACCCCGTCGATTATATCCTCGGCCTTATAGAAGACGTAACCGCCGGCGATATAGCGGAGATGCCGCTCGGGAAAGAGGGCGTTGAAAAATTGCCGCTC
>CALDMH010000055.1 GCA_937915565.1 uncultured Clostridia bacterium
TTCGGGAATGAATAAACGCTCCGCCGAAGCCCATTTTTTTAAGGCACCCGATTTGAAAATCGATTTGTTTTTCCTCAATTTCGCCGTTCCACGCCCAGAAGGGTTTGCCGCGAAATTCCATCGTCGGGTTTTTCAAAACGTTATAGTCGATATTCATAAGCCAATTATAAATCTTTTCTCGTTAATTTACAACCCTTTGCGATTATTTCCGTATCTTTCGGCGCGATTATTTCCGTTTCCACGCCGCTTTCCGTTTGCCTATGACGAATTTCGATTTTCCCGTAAGGCGTGGGGAACGCTCCTTCCGCAAACCCGAGTCCGCAAAGCGATGGGGTTATTTCAATCGTTTTGCCGCCGTTTGAAACTTTCACGCCGAGAACAGTTTCCGTTAAAAACGCAATCGGCCCGCAGCTCCACCCGTGGCAAAGCGAATGACGAAAGCCCGTGTAACAAAACTTTCCGTAATCGCCGTGAACGTCCTTTTGTCCTTCTTGCGGAATTTCGTCTATTCGTCCGCTTCCCAAAGTCCAATCGACGTCGAAATCCTCCCAAAAAGTCGTCGCGCCCTTATCGAGCATTCCGCCGTAATATTCTTTCATCATATCGACCGCGGTTTTCGCCCCGCAGCTCTCCTTAACGGCAGTCAATATATAATAACTCATAAACGTGGACAAGCCTTTCGCGCCGCCCGCCGATAATTTTACGGAAGCATTTTCTTTTTTTGCGTCGCCCGCAAGATAATCCATTGCCACGGCCTGTTTTGCGGTAGGCTCTTCCCTCTTTCCGTTAGAAAGCTTCCTTAAAATTTCCCGAGCCGAAAAATCGTCGAGTCCGAAACTTTTAAGAAGTTCGCCGCCTTTTTTCGCCGCGATTTTCAAAAGCGCGCGACAACCGATAACGGCGTCATTCGTTCCGCTCGTCGGCCAATCGAGGAAGTTGTTCGGGAAATTCGTTTCGCCGTTTTCGCTTATGCACTTCTCGGTGTTTGCCATCAATTTTGCCAGATAATCGACATATAGCCCCACTTTTTCCCTATCGCCCGTAAATCTGTAATAGTCGCAGACAACGAGAATCCACCAAAACGAATAAGAGGTGTGCCCGTTCATCCAATCCTCGGGCGGGGTTTCCGAAACGCCGAAATCTATACAGCTTGCAACGTTCTCGTTTTCGTCGGACGTATATAAAAGCCCGAGCGTTTCGGGGTGCAAATCGCCAATCCAAACGAGCCTGTCGCGCTTGATTCCGTCCCAAATCATTCCGCCGTTAAGGCAAAGGAGAAGCGTTTTTTGCGCGACGGAATATATCTCGTTAAGTCGCTCGTCGTCGCAACGGAATCTGCCGACGACGTTATGCCGCTCGTAAACGCTCCTTGCGTAAACGTTTTTGATACGATATTTCCCGCCGGCGAATCCCAGACACACAAACCGAAAGCCCGTCTGCCCGTAGCACCCGTCCGAGAGTTGCGGAAGAGAAACCGAAAAATCGCGGAGCGAATGGTCGTTGGTTGAATTTTTCACTCCGAGCGGGGTTATGCTTTCCGTAAGCGACTCGCCGAAACGAATCCCGACGGGCAGCCCGTTTTCGATATAATGCGTGAGAATACGAATTCCGCCGTTGATTTCCTTGCCGAAATCGAGAACGATACGGGCTTTTCCGTTAATCGTGGCGACGTCGTTTTCGCCGAGCCCGATTTGTTTAGTTTTGTTTTTTAAAAGACTTTCCGCATTTTCCACGTTTCCTTCGATTAAAAGAACTTTAACGGGAAGCAAAAATTCCGTGATTTCAACCATTTTCTTTTCCTTTGATAATTTTTAACGCGCCGCAAAATAACGCAGCCGCCAAAACCCGCCGCCCCCGTTCCCGAGCCCGATTTTGCGCCGCAACCGCCGCTTCCTGCGCCGCTCGTTCCGCCGTTTGACTCACTTTTTGATTCGCTATTTGATTCGCCGCCCGCGCTATTCTCCGATTCCGGCTCGGGAGTTTTCACCGTAACGGTAAATTTTTGGGTGTGGAGCTTCGCGCCGATATAATAATCCTCTTCGGGGTTATATTCGGCAAATACCTCGTAACTATCGCCGTTTAATTTCGTCGCGTCCGTTATTTTGCCCACGACTTCTTTCTTTGCGCCGCCGTATTCGGTGACGACAAGCTTAATATCCCCGCCTTTTTCGGGAATTTTATCCGTCGTGTTTTTCCCGTTTAAGTAAAGCGGGAGAGTTTTGAAAACGTTAGCGTTATTGTTGGTTATCCCCATAACGCCGTCTTCAAGAGCGTAAACGGCGTCGAATTCGTTCGTGTAAGTCCACGTCCACGGGATAAATCCGCGGACGACGAGTCCTTTTATTTTATCCTCGTCCAGCGCGTTGTAATTATAATCCACTCCCGAATTGTTTTTGCCCGACCTTTTAACGATGGTTTTCAACGTGTCCGAAGTGACGCCGTTAAGGTCGGCCGTGGGAATTTCGGGAAGAATTTCTTTCATCTTTTCGAGCTGACTTTCGTGGAAAGAAATTACCACCGTTTGTTCTTCTATTCCCGAACCTTCGAGTTTTTCTTTAAGCGCGCTTACGATTTCCGTTTTCTCCGATTTGATTTCGAGAACGAGCACCGTGTCCGTGCCTTTGAGCGCGCCAGCTATATCTTCAAAAAACGGAATCGCTTCGTCCTCGAATTGCTTTAACCTGAAATTTTTAAGTTCCGCGGAAGTATAGCTTTCTATGTTTCCCCTTCCCGTGGACGTTCTTTGAAGCCCCGCGTCGTGCATAAACGCAATTTCGCCGTCGGTTGTAAGATAACAATCGAGTTCGACGTGAGTTGCGCCCTCGTTTACGGCGGCAACCGTTCCGGAAACGGAATTCTCGTTATATTCGTTCGGAAGTCCTCTGTGCGCAACGTTAAACGGCAATCTCGTGAGCCCTTCGAGCGAGCCGATAACCTCGCCGAACGCCCCTGCATTTTTTACGATAACGCCGTAAGCACCGCTGAAAACGCTGTTTTTAACCGAACTTTCGGTTTCGCTTTCCGCTCTCACCCAAACGGTTTTAAATCGTCCCTGAATATATCTCACGTTTTCGACCGTGGCGATTTTTTCGGGAATAACGCAAACGTTCGCGCCGCTTCGGTTGGCGATTTTATAGGTTTCCGTTACGTCCGCGTCCTCGCCGAATTCTATAATTCCGCGCGCGTAAGGATAAGCCGTTTTGAATTTTTTAACGGCGTCCGCACTTTTGCTCATAACCGAAACGTCCGAAATTTCTCTTTCGGTTTTAAACCACGATATGAGTTTTTCCGCCTGTTCCGTCGTTTTTAAATTTAAAATCGGAATCACGCTTTTTTTGAGATATTCGTCCATAGCCTCGGCAAGCGGACGAATGACTTCGCCCTTTTCGCCGACGACGTTCATATCTTCGTCGAGATTCAAAATCGCCGTGGGAACGCCGCCCGCCGTCAGGCTTTCCGCGGTTTCCTTATCGGTTACGTCGAGAACGCAAACCGGTTCGGCGTTGAGTTTCGATTTTCCGTAAGATTCGTTTACGGCAACGAAAACGTCGTCGGGATACCAAGCCGCGAGCGAGGTTACGGGAGTTACGCCGAGCGCGAGCGTAATGGTAACGCCGAGCAAAGCGTAACGCAAAGAACGTTTCTTCATCTTCTCTCTCCTAAATTGTTATTTTTAATCGTAAAAACCCGTCTATAAGTCGATTAACGACCGATTTTTATCTCGAACGAAAATTATAAAACAGGCTCGGAAGGTATGTCGGCCGAGAATAAATCGTAAAATTCGGTGTTTGAAACGAAAACTATATCGTCGCGTTCGGCAAGCATTTTAAAAAGCTTTTCGACCTTATCCCACGCGTTGTACGCGGTAATAGCCCACGGGTGGTCCCAAACGTAAAATAGCATATCCTCCGTGGCTTCGGCGTTTATAAATTTTTCGGCAACGCTGAAAAGCTTGTTATCCAAAATGCTGCAAGTGGGACTCCACGCCATAAAATTTTCGGGCAGATAAAACGAAAAAGTGTCGTTCGTATCTCTTGCGAAGCGAACGCCCGTGGACGACGACAGCACGTCCGTTATATAGCCGTTGTAGTACGCCGTTCCTCCGGGATAAGCAAATCCGACGGGCGAAAAACCGGTGAGTTCCCGAATTTTTTCAGAGTCGTTTTTTATTTCCGATATTATCTCGTCGTCCGATAAAAAGGTAAGCTCCTTATGTCTGTAACCGTGCGAAATAACGTCGAAGCCCTCGTACACCTTATTTTCTTTGGCGTAATCGAAAGACATTCTTTTCCAACTCCCCGCAACTTCTATAACGTCGTTTCCGTCCATAAGCCCAGTATTTATGCAAAACGAAGCCTTTATTCCGTACTTTTTTAAAAGCTCAATCATCTTCTCGTCTTCGGTCGTTCCGTCGTCGAAACTGAGCGTAAAATATTTTTTGTAAGTTTTTGCCACGCTATCTCCTTTCGCCTCCGATTCTTCGCTTAATTTTCCCGTTTCGTCGGAAGTCGGCAAATTTTCCGCGCAACCTGCAAAAAGCAAAACCGACAAAGCCGCAAAAACCGTCAAAATTGTCAAAACCGACGAAAGCGCGGCCTTAATCCCGAGGTCTTTTAACGTTTTCATATTTCACCCCGCCCGAATTTTTCGCAAAATTCTTCGCAAGTCAGGCTTATCACGCTTTCCGAAAGACAAGCTTCCGAAATCCTTTTGCAAAACCGTTCGAGCCTTTGCCAAGCCCCGCGCTCCAAATCGAATTCGTAAGAATGTCCCCAAACGAAAAACAGCAAACTTTTATCCGTCGGCTTTTCGGATAAAAATTTCTCGGTGAGCGGAACGAGATTGTCGCCGCGGAATTGACAAGTGGGATTCCACCTGTAAAAATCCGAAGGCAGGGAAAAGCCCGAAGTTTCGTCGATGGTTCTCCCGTATAACAGCCTTCCGTCCTTTTTTATAAGCTTTATAACCCTCTCGTCGTAATTAGGCGAAGCCCCGGGGTATGCGATTCCCACGGGTTTACGCCCGCAAAGGCGAACTATATCGTCGTAATTCCCGAAAATTTCGTCGCGTATTTCTTCTTCGCTCATTTCGGTTAGTTTCGGGTGCGTTCTCGTGTGGCACGCAACCTCAAAACCCCCGTATAAGTCGTTTAACAGCTGTTTTTCGGTTACAATATCGTGGTGAAGCGGCGTGTTGTCGAAACAGGAAATCGGCACAATTTCGCGCTTGCCCAATGTTCCCGTATTGATATTAAACGTCGCTTTAACGCCGTATTTTTTAAAAAGGGAAATAACGCGTTCGTCCTGCGTCGTTCCGTCGTCGATACTTATAACGAGATATTTTTTCGGCATTTAAACAAGCTCCGCTTTGATGAAATGCTCGTCGTTATCCTCGAAAAGCGGCACGACGTTTCCATCGATTTTCTTTCCGTCAACCGTAAGCCGAACGGTTTTTCCGCCCTTGTTGACGAATTTAATATGCAGGCGATTGCCGCGATAATTCCTTATCGCCTCGCACGTTTTCCAAGTCGACGGAAGCGCGGGAACGATATGCAGTCCGTCGTAGCCGCGTTGAAGCCCTAAAATCCCCTCGTAATAACACATAAGTCCCCAAGCGGAAGTTCCCGTTTGCCACGAAAACCCTACCTGCATATCCACCGACGGGTGTTTGAGATAACAGTTGGTGAAAACGTAAGGTTCTGTCGTGGTTACTGCGGACGGATTTTTCTTTCCGTCGGGAGCGATTTTCAAAAGCGCGGCAACGGCGTTATCTCCTCTTTTGAGTTTGCAGTCCGCCATAACTTTGAAGCAACCCGCGTGGTTGTAAATTCCGCCGTTTTCGTAAACTCCCGGGAGCATACCGCTCATTCTTCCCACGGTTTCGTCGTATTTTTCATACGGTGGAACGCACATAGGAATTCCCTCGTCGGTTTCCGTGGAATCCATTGCCGTAATCACTTTATCCAGCCTGTCCTCGGGGCAAACTCCGGATAAAATCGACCAGCTTTGCGGGTTGACGTAAATTTTTCCACCGTTGCAGGTTTTATCGCCCACAACCCCGAATTTCGAGAACGCGCGGACGTAATAATCGCCGTTAAACGCCTTCTCGTTGGTAATTTTCGCAAGTTTCGCCTTGCTTTTTTGAAGCTTTTTCGCATAGTCCTTATCGCCGATATAATCCGCAAGTTCAGTCATTTCGTCGTAAGCCTTGCAGATAAGCATCGCCATAAGAACGGATTCCGCTTTGTCGTCGGGAATATTGAGCGCGTCGTTCCAATCGGCGTGGTGAATTCTCGGAAGCCCGTTCGCGCCGTAATTATCCTTTCTTTCAAACCATTTTATCGCCTGCTTCAAATGCTCGTAAACGGTGGCTTTTCCGCCGTCTAAATAATCGAGTTCGGATTTGAGATAATCGAAATCGCCCGATTCCTTAACGTAGCCGCAAGCGGCGTAAATCATCCAGGCGGACGGGTCGGAATAAACGTTCGGTTCGAGATAAGGATACCAGGTAAGCACGGCGTGTCCGTCCTTATATTGATGCGCCACGCACTCGTTTATCGTTTTTTTAGCAAGCGGAAGATTGAAATTGAGCATCGCCATTCCGAGCTGCGCGTTGTCCCTCACCGCCTTTTTGCCGAGCATACAATAAGAAACCTGATGCTCCGCCCAGAAGTTGAGAATACGATTAAGTTGCGGCTCGGGGCATTTCGTCTTTAAGTTTCCGAATCTCGCTTCTCCCGAAACGGCGTTATTTACGATGCTTTCACATTCTCCGATAAGTTCGGCGCGCCTTGCGATAAACTCTTCCTTATTTTTTATCAACCCCATCACGAAGTAAATCGTCTTGCTTTCGCCTGCGGCAAGCTTAACGCGGTTTTGCAAAATTCCGCCGCGCGTTCTCACCGTCGCCGTCGATTTCGTAAGGTCAAGCCCGTGTTCGAGAATATACGGTTTCGTCTGCGTGCCCATCGTGCCGATAAACTTCTCGTAATTCCCCTCGTAAGAGAACACGGGTTCGCTGGACATAATATATCCCGAGGTGAGTTCGTGCGGGCAATAAGGGTCTCTGTTTTCGTTGAAAACCGCATTCGCTTCTTTAACGAATTCGGTGAACGAGGTGGTGACGCTGCTATAATAAACGGGCTGCGCAAATCCGTTCAAATCGAACGCTAAGATAGGCAATAAGTCGATTAACCGCTCTTTTTTGTCTTGATTGACGAGCGAAACCTTCCACACCTCGCGGGTATCGTTCG
>CALDMH010000056.1 GCA_937915565.1 uncultured Clostridia bacterium
AACGACCGTTGAAATGCTTCTTTCAACCGAGTACGCATATTTGGACTTCGGCAATGCGCAGGGCTTTTTAAAGAGCTATAAAGGCTCGAAATATTCTTTCCTCGGAGTTTTGCCGAACGAGGGCGTTAATATTTACGATTTTGTCAACGGTTTAACGGGCGACAAATATTATGAAGCGATGAACGCAAAACAGAGCGTTAAGGTTAATGCGGGAATACCCGAATTTACGTTTGATTATTCGGCAAATCTTTCCGAAAACCTGAAAGATATGGGGATAAGAAGAGCGTTCGAGCCGAGCGGAGATTTTGCAAAAATGGGCAAAACGGTAAGCGGAGACGAGTTATATCTCGGATATTTCTTGCAAAAGACCAAAATAGAGCTTGACAGAAACGGTACGAAGGCTGCGGCAATATCTTTTGGCGGAATGAAAGGTAATTCTGCCCCCGCTCCGGAAAAGGAGTACGAAATCATTCTCAATCGTCCGTTTACGTTCGGAATCGTTGAGAACGCTACGGGTTTGCCGTTGTTCTTGGGTGCGGTAACGAAATTATAAAATCAAATAACAAACGATATACAGCAGCGAAAAGCCGAAAGCATTTGCTTTCGGCTTTTCGCTGCTAAATTATAATCAAGTTTCGACGTCGGCCACAGCTTCCTATAAATCCGCGGTTATGAAGCTTTATATTTGGAAATAAGTTTAACAAGTCGCATAAGTTGTGCCGAAAAGGCGTGTCTTTCGTCGCAGGTAAGCGTTTTCGACGAATAATTTCTGACGAAATTTTCAAGCTCCGTTATTTCTTTTTCTTCTTCGGGAGATAGTTCGTGCCTGCGAAGTAAAGAGATATAACCCAAAATCTCTCCGTAATTCACACCGAATTCAGTGTTTTTTTCGTCCTTAAATTTTTCGGTGGGAAGGAACTCCACACGCTTCACGGGAGTATCGTAAAATGCGTTTTTAATTATTGTCGGCTCTTCCGGCACGCTGTCGTCCAAGTTGTCATTAACCTTTAAAAGTCGGTCTATAAGTCGTTTATCACGCATTTTTTGATAAAAACGCGAGTTGTGTTGCAAACACAAAAGGGCGTAAAACAAAAAAGAAATCGCCGCCATTAAAATTCCTCCCACGCAGGAAAGAACGAAGTTTTCTTTAATCGGTTTTGAAATCAGGTCGCAAACCGTCTTGATTGTCGAAAGCGCGTAAAGCGATAACGCGACGGCAAGCAGGGAAGTTTTGTCCTTTTTTCTCAGGTGAAAACAAAAAATGCCCGCGACGAATATTAGAAGAAATATCGCTGTGACGAACGAAGGAACGATAACGGGGTAAAGCGTACCGAGGTTTAAACGGGAAATGAGATTAAAAAGTTTTACGGCAAGTTTTTTCATATACCGAATTGTTCACAAATGAGCGTTTTTTTATACCGTCGTTATGCTAAAATGTTTTCTTTGCGCATAGAATGTAATAGTCCGATGTGACGATAACGGGGATATTTTTTTGTATTACGACGTTGATGCAAGGGTTATTAAGGAAGCGGAATATATAATTAAGGAAAAGGCAACGGTGAGAAAAACGGCGTCGGTTTTCGGCGTGTCAAAATCTACCGTTCATCACGACGTTGCCGTAAAACTCGGATATATCGACGAAATACTTTACGACGAAGTGAAAAAAGTTCTTAACGTAAATCTTGCCGAAAGGCACATACGCGGAGGAATGGCCACGAAGGAAAAATACGCGAAGCAGTGAGTGGATAAATAGAAAAAACGCCCGTAATTCAGCGGATTACGGGCGTTTTGGCGCGCAAAAAAAACGAACGATTAAAGCAATCAAATTTTTTTAAAAAAACTAAATAAATTCCGAAAAAACGCTTGACAAAGAGTTTTGCGTATGGTATGATAATGAAGCGTTGAAAATCAGTTCACGGGGTGTAGCGCAGTTGGTAGCGCACGTGGTT
>CALDMH010000057.1 GCA_937915565.1 uncultured Clostridia bacterium
GTTTTCGCCTATAATAAACACCGAAAAACTGCTCGTTTCAAAGGACAATTTGCCGTTTGCAACGGTTGCGGGCAAAACTTCCATTTCCTTATCGCTTTTGAAGTGAAACACCGTGTAACCATCAGGGGAATCTCCGTTGAAATCCAACGTGATTTTAACTTTTCCGTTCGGCTGAACTTTTTCGTCGCCTTTTTTAACGGAAACGTCGTAGACTTGCATATTGCGAGCATCGCAAATGCCCTTTTCGGCAATCATTGTCTTTTGTTCGTCGGTTGCTTCGCGAAGCGGCTCGACGACGAGCGTGCTGCCTTCCGCAAATTCGCCCTCGGCCGTGAAACCGTATTCACCGAGAAGACTTTCCACCGTTTTTATCTCGCTACTACCGCTGCTGCCGCTTTTGTCCCGGTTACCGCTATGGCTGCCGCCGTGACTGTTATCGTCGGTATTCCCGCCGCAAGATGCAATGACGAGGCACAAAACGAACGTAAACAAAAGCGAAAGAATAATTTCAAGTTTTCTTTTCATATTCACTCCTTAATATAATTTTCAAAGCCGCCCGAACCGAACGGCTTTGATATTTGTTTTATCACATAGCGTTGCTGTCTTGAATGATAATTTTTGCATCGTTGACGTCCGTTTTGCAAATGATTACCACGTAGTAAGTTTTTCCGCCTTCCAGTTCTCCGGAAAGTTCTTGTCCGTCGGCATCGTAAACCATTATTTCGTAATCTTCGCCCTCCGTACAACCCTGCGCCTCGACGTCGATTCTCCACTCCTGTTTCAAAGCGGTTGTCGGCGTAATTTTGAGATATATCGAATCGTTTACGATAAAATTCGTTTCATAGAAATATTTTTGCCTTTCTTCATCATATTCCGGCTTAACAACTTCCTCATATCCGCAGGTTTTACAAAGCCCGTAAGTTTGCAAAGAAGCGTCGTGGCTTACTTTACTCGATTCGACGGTATTTTTGCAAACCGTGCAAATATGGAAATGCAGACCTTCGTTATAAGACCATTCTTCCGACGGGGTATGTTCGGTTTTAGCTATCGCTTCGGTTTTTTTATACCCGCAAACGGTGCAGGTATAAGTTTTTTCGCCCTCTTCCGTACAGGTTGCGGGAGCGGTTATTTCTCCGTCATCGTAAGTATGTTCGGCTTTATCCTTAACTTCCGTCGTGTGTTCGCAAGTTGCGGCGCGCCAGTGGCTCGTTGCGTCGCTTACCCACTTGCTTTCGTCGAAAGTATGCTTATGCTCGGGAATATCGATTTCCCCGTCGTATATAGAGCAAACGACAGTCACGGATACCGTTCCGCTTAATTTCATACTCACGTTTACGTAAGCGCAATCGGGAGAAACCGTAAAATCGGCTTCAAATATTCCGTCTTCCTTATAAGCTACGCCGTTCTTCTTGTTTTCCGCATTTTCGTAGAAAGTAATTAAGCCGTCGTCGGCAACGGTATAAAGCAATTTATATACGTAAGGTTTTCCCACTGCGAAAAAGACCGTAACGAAAGTATCGTCAACGAAATCGAGCGATAAAGCGGAACTTTTATACATTATAATAAACTGTTCTTCCGTTGCCATATCCATTTCGTCGAGAATTGCGGCTTTATCTTCTTCCGTCCCGTTGAGCTTAACGTCGGCGACTTTATACGTTTTTCCTACGACGGTAGGCAAAACCCACTTTGCGTATAAAGTTACGGAACGCGCGGGCATAAAGACAAATCCAAAAGGTTTTTCGGCAAAAGTTGCGCCGTTATCCGAGCTTTCGTACCAACCGTCGAAAACGAAACCGTCCTTAACGGGCTTTTCGGGCTCGGTGATTTCGTCGCCTGCGGAAGCGGTTATTTCCGCAACCGAACTTCCGCCGAGCGAATCGAAAGTTATCGTGTAAGTCTGTTTTTCGGAGCTTCCTCCGCCGCTCTCGCCGCTTTCTTCGCTCGTTATTTCACTCGTTACTTCGCTGTTTGATTCGCTCTCTTTCCCGCTATCCGAGGGCTTATTGAGCGCGATTGGCAAAACGATTGCGAGAATAATACCCACGGCCAGAACCGAGGCTAAAACCATCGATAAAACCTTGTGCGCCAAAATCCAATTTTTCATTTTCTCTCCTTTTGCCGAAGGGTGGTTACCTTTCGGCTGAACGTTTATTTTTAATCGCCGCTTTCGGCAATTTTAAACCGTTTTATTTCTTTTTGAAAACTCCGATAAGCTCCGCAAAAGTCTTCTTTTTGATAACGAACCAGAATATCGCAAAGCCGCCCAAACCTACGACCGCAACCGAGCCGACGACTATACCCGCAATCGCTCCGCCGGAAAGTCCTTCGTTTGCAGGTTCGATAACTCCGCTTCCTGCGCTGTCCTTTCTTTCGCCGGAATCGCCGCTCTCTTCTTTTTGAAGCTTCGGAATAACGAGCCACGCTTCGTCGGTTATAGTCTCGTTACCGGACGCGTCCTTAAACTTTTCTTCGCAACCGTCGCAGGCGTAATAATCCTTTCTTCCCTCGTTTTCTTCGGTGGCGGCAAAACCTTCAATCTTTTTAAGATTGTGCTTATGCCCTAAAACCGGCGTAATTACGTATCCGCAAACCGTACATTTAACGGCGTTTTCTTCCGTTGCTCCGTCACGGTCGGGTTTGTGCTCCTCTTCGCCGACTTTTTCGTTGCAGGTTTCGCAAACGTGATAATGCGAAGTTTTGTCCTTTTCAAAAACGCTTTCGTCTACCTTATGCCCCGTTGCGGGAATAATTCTTTCCGATTCGTTCCAAACCTCGGTGCATTCGATATTTTTGAACGCCTTTTCGCAATAAGGGCAAACGAATTTATCGGCAATGCCGTCCTCCGTACAGGTGGGAGCTTTACCTTCCGCAAGCGTCGCTCCGTTATGGTCGCATTCCACCGCATCAGGCAGTTTTACCATAATTGTCATTTCGGTTTCGTCGTCGTTGAATTTCGGAGAAAAGCCCTCGTAAAGTTCCGCGCCGTTTAATTCGACGTCGCATAAAAACATTTCCAAACTTGTTCGTTTCGGAAAATTTTTACCCTCGGGTGCTTTAAGCGTTATATATAGCATCGACGGAACGTTTTTTAAAAACTTATCGTAATAATCGTAGTAGTCTTGAATACCGACGATTTCGCAACCATTCTTTTCGACGACCTTCAAATCGCTGACGTTATGTGCTTCCATCGGCGTTTCAAAATCGAGCGAAATTTCCTGTACTATGTCGGGATGACGGAGAAGTACGTTGACTTCGAGCAATCCGTTTTCCAAAAATCTTTTCCCGTAATATTCGCCTTTGCCGTTCACAGTTACTTTTATGTCGTCGATACTACTCCAGAATTCGCAGTTTGCCTGTGCAAGAAAATGGTAAAAAACAATAACGTTGTTATCTATTCTGAAAATTTTGCTATCGGCTCCGGCTTTCGAATAACCGAACCACGTAGAGTTGGCGCTTGTATAAATTTGTCCTTTTTCTATAATCGGGACCTTTACGGCATTTACACTTCCGCCCTCAACCCAATCGGGAACGGTTATTTCGATGTCTTTGATATACTTGAACGTTCCGCATTCGGTACATTTATTTTTTATATTAAATTTGTGATTGACGTAATCACCGTATTCGAGACCGCATTTAACGCCGTCTTTTTCGTATTCGCATACGGCTCTGCGGGCGCAGGTTGCCGTTCCGCCCGTCGGCTTGTGCCTATAATCGGCATTCTCTTCGCCACAATAAGCGCAATTGTAAAAATGAACGTTTCCCATACTGTTTTCGGGAACTACGAATTCGTATTTATGTTCGCCCTTTTCGGAGTAAACTCTGTTGCAGACCACACAAGTCGCTCCGAAATAACAATTCGCTTTGCCGCCGTAATGCGCTTCTTTAACGGGTTCGCCGTTTTCGTCTTTTTCAAATTCGCCGCAACCGCATTTTTTATAATGATAAGCGGTATCTTCTTCGTTATATTCCCACACGAAATTATGCGCTCCGTCGGGATTGCCCACGTCGCCGCAAATCGAACAAATCTTTGTGCAACCGCCTTTAAAATCGTGCTTTTCATACTCCGAGCCCTCGTCGAAAACAGGCGCGATTCCGGGACATTCGGGGTCGGAACAAGTCGTTCTGCCGTGATATTCGTAATCGACTATTCCAAATTCGCCGTAAGTATGCTTATGCCCGCCCGAAACAGCATTCACTTTTATCGGTAAATCAATCGTCTGTCCGTCCGCCGCCGTGGCGCGGATAAGCATCGTTCCGCCGCTCATTGCGTTTACCGCCGTAAGCTGAACGT
>CALDMH010000058.1 GCA_937915565.1 uncultured Clostridia bacterium
GTCGGCTTCGTCCGTTTTTTCCTTTGCCGTGAAGTTTCCGCCGAACGGACACTTGACGAATCCGCAAGCCGAAAGAATTTTTTCGGCCTCTTCTTTGTTTTTGTTATGAACGGCGACCGATATAACCGTTCCCGCTCTGCCGTCGCATTCCGCAAAGGCCTCGCAAAGTTCCGTTTCGTTCAGTTCTTTAAGGCATTTATCCGCCTTATCGGCAGAAACCACGCCGAGATAAACCTTGACGGTTTTCGTAGCGGCAAAAGCCGAAAACGGAAGATTTAAGCCTATATACGGTTCGTAACTCTTTATTTTTTCGTCGATTTTCGCCAAACGGGATTTAAGTTCGTTCTTTTCTGCAACGAGCTTTTCAACGCCCGCGATAACGCCCTCGACTTCGCCGATTTTCTCGTTTTCGCAAAGGAATTCTTTCATAGTGACGGCAAAACCGTCCTTTATAACGCCTTCCCCTCGTTCGTTTTTCGGCAAAAGCTCGATTTCGTCCGTCAAAAAGTCCAAACTTTTTTTGGCTCTTTCGATTTTTTGCTTTAATTCCGCGTCGTCCTTCGCCGCAAGCGGAACGGTGAGTTCGCGTTCCTCCTGCGCCTTTATCTGCGCTGCGCCCGTTGCGATGAGCGCGTCGTAAACCTTTTCCTTATCGGAAAGAAGGGCGACGAGCGAAAATCTGGACATTTCAGCAATCGCCATCTTTTATCCTCCCGAAAAGCTCCTCGGCGATTTCTTCCGCCTTTCCGCTTTTTTCGGCTTTGAATTTTTCGGCTTCCGCAAGATAAACTTTTCTTTCGTTTTCAAAGTGCGCCGCGACGTTCATTTTTGCGGCGTTCACCTGTGCGAGCCGCTTAACCCTTGCGTCCGAAACGCCGTTTTCCTTAACGCCAGCCGCATTTTTGTCGGCTTCGGCCATTATAACGCGCGCTTTTTCATCGCTTTCGTCCTTTATTCGTTTAGCCGTTTCCTCGCTCGAAGAAACCCTTTTCAAAACTTCTTCAATCATTTTTACCTCCGACGCGTCGTCAGATTCGCCCGCGCAAAACCTTTCGGGCCTTTAACGCAAAAAGAGCCTGCCCGAAAAATTTATTTAAAATTTCTGACAGACTCCACCTATTTATTTTTTACGCAAGCACAATGCTTGTTTAAATTATAGAATAAAGGTTTTCGTATGTCAACTTTTTTTTAAAAAAATCGGGAAATATTACGCAATTTTCACACCCTCGGCAGCCAAATTCATAAAAAAGCGCAAGCCTTCGTTAAAAAGATTTACAAAGACTTTTTTTTATGATATAATAATTTTTATCTATATGACACATATAGAATATATAAAGGAGTTTTTTATGGACACAGACGCAAAACCCCCTCCCGGAAGTCAGAATATCGGCGTTTACGTTACTATTCTGATTGCCTTACTCATTTTGTCGGCATTTTTCTCGGCAACGGAAACGGCTTTCACTTCTCTTAACCGCGCAAGGCTTAAAGTTATGGCTGACGACGGCAAGAAATCGGCGAAAAAAGCCCTTAAATACGTTGAGAATTACGACAGATTGCTTTACACGATTCTTATCGGAAACAACATCGTCAACTTGACGCTCGCAACCATTTCGACGTTGCTTTTCACGGAAATTTATTATAATTCCGCAAGCCTTGCGGCGACTATGTCGACGATTATTTCCACGGTGACGGTTCTTATTTTCGGCGAAATCACGCCCAAAACGCTTGCGAAAGAAGCACCCGAAAAGGTGGCTACGTTCGTTGCGCCGATTGTGGATTTCTTCACGATAATTCTCTACCCTTTAAACTTGATTTTCACGGGCTGGAAACTGCTTTTGAAAAAGATTTTCAAGTTTAAATCGGACGACGTTATAACCGAAGAAGAATTGCTCACATACATAGAGGAAGCCAAGGAGGACGGAACTCTCGACAACAACGAAACCGAACTCATTTCGAGCGCGATTGAATTCAACGATGCGGAAGTGGGCGACATTCTCGTTCCGAGAGTGAACGTAATCGCGGTGGAAGAAAACACCCCGATGAAAGAAATCAGGCTTATCTTTTCCGAACACGGTTTTTCGAGATTGCCCGTTTACAGGGGCTCGATTGACACGATTATCGGAATGATTCACGAAAAGGACTTTTACGCGGCCTACACCGGCGGAACGACCAACATAAAAGGCATCGTAACTTCGATGGCTCTCGCCACGGAGCATATGAAAATTTCTACTCTTCTTCGCAGTATGCAAAAGCAAAAAGTGCATATGGCGACGGTTGTCGACGAATACGGCGGAACGCTCGGAATCGTCACGCTCGAAGACATTCTCGAAGAACTCGTCGGCGAAATCTGGGACGAACACGACGAGGTCGTGGATTATTTCACCAAGCTCGACGACGAGCATTACCTCGTTGACGGCAACGCCGAACTCTCCGAATTTTGCGAGATTTTTTCGCAGGAAGAGGACGAGGAAAGCGACTCGAACACCGTCAGCGGCTGGATTATAGAACGTTCGGGAGATATTCCGCCCATCGGGTACACTTTCGATTATAACAACCTCACGATAACCGTTACGAAAAGAACGCTTAAAAAAGTTCTCGAAGTTAAGGTTGAAATACGAAAACCCGACGAAGAACAACCCGAAAAAGAATAAACGAAGTCAACCGACTGATTTCCTTTGCCGATTTCGACCGGTTGCGGGTTTGAAATATGTTTGACGGATACCTGAAAAAATATAGCGAGGAACAACTCGCAACGCCCGAGGTAAGGGCAAAATTAGGCTTTAAAACCGGCATCACGGGCATAATCCTTAACGCCGCGCTTTGCCTTGCAAAAATCATTTCCGGCTTGACGATAGGGGCAATCTCCATCGTTTCGGACGGTATCAATAACTTATCGGACGCGGGTAGTTCCGTCATCACTCTTTTCGGTTTTAAACTTGCCGAAAAAAAGCCTGACAGGGAACACCCGTTCGGCCACGGCAGAATGGAATACTGTGCGGGGCTCGGCGTTTCGGTTATCATTTTAATCGTCGCGGCGGAACTTCTCATCACGTCGATTGAAAAAATCGTCGCGTGGGAAACGCCTTCCGAGCAATCGACGGCCGCGCTTGCGGTTACTTTCGTTATTCTCGCGCTGTCTATTCTTGCCAAATTTTATCTTGCCGCGCTGAACAAAAGTATCGGCAAAAGAATCAAGTCGGTTGCGATGCTCGCCACCGCCGCGGACAGCGTTTCGGATTGTCTTGCGACGTCGGTCGTTCTCGTTTCGTCGGTTCTTTCGTCGTTTATTAAAAACGTTCCGTTCGACGCTTTTGCAGGCACGGTCGTTTCGCTGTTTATCGCCGTTTCGGGAATCAAATCGATTAAAAGCGTCGTCGACCTTTTGCTCGGCGAAGCCCCCGACGCGGATTACGTTAAAGCCGTTGCGGATTACGTCAATAATTTCGACAAAAAGAAAATTATCGGAATTCACGACCTTATGGTTCACGATTACGGCCCGGGCAGAAAAATAATCGTTCTTCACGCCGAAGTCCCCGCAGAGGGAAACGTTTTAGAGCTACACGACGTTATCGACAACGTCGAAAGAGGGCTTGAAAACAAGTTTAATTGTCTTGCCACCATTCATATGGACCCCGTCGTTACGACGAGTCCGCGGCTCAATGCGATAAAGGAAGAATGTATCAAAATCGTAAAGGAAATAAATCCCGATTTCTCCTTGCACGATTTCAGAATGAACGAGGGCGAAACTCACGCGAACGTCATTTTCGATTTGGTTACCCCTCCCGAAAATAAACTGACCGCTCGCCAAATCAGGAAAACGGTCAACGAAAAGCTTAAAGAATACGATGCAAAACTCAACGCAATTATCACGGTTGAAAACTCTTTCGTTTAAATTGCGTTTTCGCTTTGCAATTCCGGCGATTTAACACACGGTTTAAACGCGTCGGCTTTGAAACGACTTAAACGGACGGCTTTGAAAACGCCTGAATTTTCCGAAATATAACTACACGGAGAAAAATCAATGAGGACTTTTATCACGTTATGTCTGCTTTTTATAGTGGGCGGCTCTTGCGGTTGGATTATCGAACTGTTCTTCCGCAGAATCGTACATAAAAAATGGGTAAACCCGGGGTTTTTAGCGGGCCCCTGCCTCCCTCTTTACGGCACGGGAGTGGTTTTCTTATATTTGATTTGCTCGATAGATTACGGTTTTATTGAAAACGTATATTTACAAAAACTGTTTATCGTTGCGCTTATAACCGTGGTTATGACGCTTATCGAATATATCACGGGGCTAATTTTTATAAAAGGCCTCAAAGTAAAGCTTTGGGATTACTCCAAACGTCCCGGGAATATTCAGGGCATCATTTGTCCGCTGTTCACGTTCTTCTGGGGCGTTATCGGCGCGGCGTACGCGATTTTCGTTCACCCGCTGCTCCTCGGAGCTGTGGAATGGTTGAGTTTTAACGAAATTTATTCCTTCTTTATAGGCATTTATTTCGGCGTTTTCATCGTCGATATATTCTATTCGTTCAATATCGTCAACAAAATACGCGCTTGGGCAAAGGAAAACAACGTCGTCGTCAAACTTGAAGAATTCAAACTTTCAATCAAGCTCAAAACCGAAAAAATCAAACAAAAATACAGTTTCCTTCTTTCGTTTAAAACCAAAAACGGTCTTCGGGACGAGCTTAACGATTATAACAACGAAGAGAAAATTTTAAAACCCGAAAACAAATAATTATTTCGCTTTTATCGTTTTTATCGTTTTTGTGGCTCTTTTCGCTCGGCAACGATATTCAAAACGATGCCGCGATAATCGCGGTTAAATACGACGCCGCCCGACGGCTTTTGAAATTTCAAAAGCCGTCGGGCGGCGTTTTTCTTTTTAATATTAAGGTTATTAGCAAATCGATTTAAAATATCGTTAAAGTATCGTCACCTTTTTTCGCTCTATAACGATAACCCCGTCGTCGCGCAGTTTTTTTATTTCGCGCATCATCGCGCTTCTGTCGGCGAAAATATGGTCGGCCAAGCCGGTTAAGGAAATCTTCAAATCAAAGACGTTACTCCCCGCCTCTTCGGCGCAATTTTTGAAATAACACAATAATTTATCTCTAATCGTTTTGCCGAGCAACACGTTGGTTCTGCCGGCATACGCCGCAATCCTTTTTTGCTGGGATTGAACGAGAATTTTCAAAAACGCGGCGGGCAGCGAAAAAATATCGACCTTGCGAATATCGGCAATGCCGACGACGCATTTCGTTTTAGCAACTACAACGGTGTAATCCCTTCCGCTGAATTCCGCTTCGGAATCGTAACCGAACAACTCGCCCGCACGGAAACTTTCGAGCAGCGCAACCGCGCCGTTCTCGTCCGTTCGCAGGGTTTCGGCAACTCCGTCGACAATCAGACAAAGTTTCCCCTCGTCGCTTCCGTAAACGAAAATCGATTCGCCACGCGAAAAGGTTTTATATTCAAATTTTAACTTTTCCGTAACGGCGGAGATTTCCTCGCCCGAAAGCCCTTCAAAAATGGGATTCTTCGTCAATTTCATAATCGTTTACCGCAAAATTTCACTTGTTTTCTTTTTTGAGTTCTTGAAGTATTTCCGCAAGAAGCCTTTCGGTTTCGGTGGGAACGGGCGGTTCAGGCTGTTTTTCTTCCGTTTTAGGCTGCAACTGAACGGGCAAAAATTCCGGATGGTCGGCTTTCATTCTCTTTACCCAACGCTTTTCGGTTTTGTTGAGTTCTTCGCCCGCGGCAAGCTTTTTCTCCAAAGCCTCTTTCATAATGGCGTTTATGTTCAACGCGTCCGAAGCGTGATTGATTACTTTAACGATTGTGAATACGACGAAAGCAACCAAAAGGAAGTTGATTATCGCCGAAATGAACGCGCCCCAATCTATGTAAATAGAATTAGCGAGGTCCACCGAGCCGTCGGCAAGCGTCGCTTTATTCAAAAACGTGTAAACCGATTCGAGCGAGCCCTCCACTTTTCCGTTGCAAAGCCAGATAATCCAGTTGATAAACGGCTTTAAAATTCCGTTCGAAAGCGCGGTTACGATTGCCGTGAACGCTCCGCCGACGATAACGCCGACAGCCATATCCAGAACGTTGCCTCTTTTGATAAACGCTCCGAATTCCTTGAAAAATTTCTTCATCAGTTTATATTCTCCTTGTCTTTATTCTCCGTTTTTGCGGGAGCTTCTTCCATAACGCTCGAATTGATTATGGGCAGAACGTAAGGCGGAATGTTGCAGTTTGCCGTGAACGACGAAACCGCCGCGCGAAGGAAAGGATAGAGCGTATCTATCGCCTCCTCGACGTAAACCTTTTGCTCGGCCTCTTTTTCGGCAACGAAATGCCCGAACATAACCACGTTGAGATTAAACGGCACGGGCGATGAAATATCCTCGTTTACCCTTACCGAAAGATTGACGAAAAGATTTTTTCCGTTTTGCCCGAGTTTGCTTTCTATCTTCGGAACGATGCGAAACTGCGTATCGGGCTTAATTGCTCCGTTGAATTTGAACTCGATTTCGTTCACGCGGAACGTAACGAGTTTGACGTGTCTATCCATAATTTACCCTCCGTTTTCAATTAAGTCGGCCTATAAGCCGATTATCGGGCATTTTTCGCTTCAATTAAACGTTTTTACTTCAATCGAAAAGAAAACGAAAATGCCGCGCGGCAACCGACCGATAATTTTCTTAATATATTTTAGAACAAAACTCGCGTTTTGTCAATTAAAAAGCCAAGCCGACGGCAAAAGGCGTTAAATACTTTTGCCGTCGGCTTAAAAAATCGTCTTTTATTACTTTTCGTAATTTTCGTATTTTTCGTATTTACATCAACAAAGAACCCTGTTCGGTGTTGACTACTTTATAAATCTGCACTTCCTTTAAGGTATCTGCGTCGATATAAACGTAATAAATCGAACCGTTATAGCTTCCGATAAACTCGTAAGCAAGCGTTTCTTTTCCGTTTCCGAGCGGAATAACCGTAACTCTTTCTTCCGCAACGTCGAGCTTCACGTTCACTTTGTCGAACGCTTCGCCCACGGTGTGTTTCGCTTTTCTGACGATTCTGTCGGTGTGGTTGAGCAAATAATTGTCGGCGTCGAGTCCGGTAACCGTTCCCGTTTCCATACAAACGTTAAGTTTAACGAGGTCTGGGTACATTATCACTCCGTCTTCGACGTAAGCAAAGTTAAGGTGTTCCGTTCCGCCGGAAGAGTAATTCCAGACGCACTTCATATCCTTATAACCGAGTTTTTCCAAGAATACTCCCGCCGCGTCGATACATTCTTCTTCGGAAAGTTTGGCTTCTCCGCATTCTCTGTATGCGTTGAAGATTACGAGCCTGCCGCCGACCTTCGAGATTTGAGCGTAAATTTCTCCGCTATCCGTCATCGAAGTGACGTTATAACAAATTATTTCGCTGTTTTCGGTCATTCCGGTAACCATAGGATTAAGTTCGCCGTATCCGTCGAAGATTTCGGTGAACCTCGCAATCGCTTCGTTTTCGTCAATCTCATCGCCGGAAAGACCTTTAACTTCTTTGCCTTTCGTTCCGTCGGAAAACGCTCCGTCGTAAATCATTTCGGGATATTCGACCGCGCCGTCTTCAAAATCGTTGAACTGCGCTATTATTATATCGTTGGCGTTGTTGTCCTTTAAAAGGTCGAAGTCGTAATCCTCGTTCACTCTTGCAGACAAAGTCGTAAGGGCTTCCTTTAAATCGGCGTTGATATTATAGAGCTCAACGAGCCTGTCCATATCTTCATTAGTAAGCGTTTGTTGGTCTATAAGTCGATTATTGAGGTATTTCGCATAATCGCCGACCTGATTTATAAACTTGGAAGCATAGTGCTTCGATTCGTCCATTACAGGCAAAGCCGCAAGCGAAGAATCGGCAAGATTGCTTTGAACCATAAGGTCGCCGAGTATTTTTTGCTGGCTTTCGCTGTCGCTCGCAACGAAAAGTTTGGACATATTCGTTTCGATATTGTCAACGTAGCCGACGAGGTCGTAAAACGCTCTTTCGGCAGCTTCCGTACCGCCGTCCTTTTTGCCGAAACTTAAAACGTCGGTGAAAAGCGACAACGCAAGAACCGAACCGAGAACGAGAAC
>CALDMH010000059.1 GCA_937915565.1 uncultured Clostridia bacterium
CGAGCGAAGTTTCGGATAAATCGTCCTTTTCGCAAAGAAGATTATAACGAAAATCGGTTATATAGCCTTTGTTCCCCGAAAGGATAACGAAACGCTCCTTTCTTTCGCTGAAAGTTACGATAACCTTATCGGGCGAGGATTTTTTAACTTCAATCAACTCGATATACGGATTTGCCGTAAGTTTTTGGGCAATCTGATTTTCGCCGAACGAAAAAATCCACTTGCCCTTATAATTTTCTTCGAGCGTATCGTTTACGAATTCGTAAAGTTCGCTCGCCGCCGTATCGGAAGCCGAACCGTTCAGGTCGTTGACAATAAAATATCTCACCCTGAAAAGCCAGCCGAGCGCAACGACGGCGGCAACGACGAAAATCATTATCGTGCTGAAAATAATTGCTTTTTTATACTTCATCGGTATTTCTCCATAGGCGAAAAGAAATTCTCGCCGCAAGGCGTCACGTTACGATTCTTTGTATGTCCGCGCCGAGCGATTTAAGTTTAACTTCAAAGCCCTCGTAACCCCTGTCTATATGCGAAACGTTTAAAATCGTGGTTTTTCCTTCCGCGCCGAGCGCGGCAAGACACAAAGCCGCTCCTCCTCGAAGGTCGCCGGCAGAAACCGTCGCTCCGCTTAATCTCTTCCCCGAAACGACGCACACGTTTTCCAACACTCTTAAATCCGCGCCCATTTTCGCAAGCTCTTCGGCATAGGAAAATCTCGACGGGAAAACCCTGTCCTCCGTGACGGTCAGCCCTTCCGCAAGACACGCCGCGGCGGTCAACTGCGGTTGAAGGTCGGTAGGAAACCCCGGGTACGGCTCGGCTATTACTCTGCCGAAGCCTTTTGCGCGCGGATAATATTTCACAGTATACATTTTATCATCTTTTCTATATATTTTGCAAGCGTTACGGCGGATTATTTTGCAAAGCGACAAACTTTCTTCAATATTTAACCCGTTAATCTCAATCTCTCCGCCGGCGCAAGCTCCGCACAGCAAAAACGTCCCCGCTTCTATCCTGTCGCTGCGAGGCGTGAATTCTATTTCGCCTCGATAAAGTTTATTAACGCCTTCGACGATTATCGTTCTCGTCCCCGCGCCGACGACTTTCGCCCCGAGAAGGTTCAGGTAGTTTTGAAGGTCGATGATTTCCGGTTCTTCGGCGCAGTTTTCGATTGTCGTCGTGCCGTTAAGCCGAACTGCCGCCATCATAACGTTTTCCGTCGCTCCGACGCTTGGAAATCTTAAAACCACTTTTCCGCTTTTCGCATTAGCTCCGCTAAAAGCTATGGTTTCTCCCTCGCTCACGGTGACGTTGAGCGATTTTAGCGCGTTTATATGTATATCGAGCGGCCGATTGCCGATATTGCATCCTCCCGGTTTTGCGGTTTCGGCATAGCCGAAACGCGAGATAAGCGCGCCCGTTATAAAAACCGACGCCCTTATCTCGCCCGTCAAATCCTCAGGCAGTACCCACGTCGACACGCCTTCGGTGTAAAGGTCGAGGGTATCCCCCGAAAAAGTATATTTCCCTCCTAACCTTTCGATTATTTTTGCCATTATGTAAACGTCGCGTATTTTCGGACAATTTCTTATACGTGTTACGCCTTCGTTTAAAACCGACGCGGCGATAAGCGGTAAAACTGAATTTTTTGCTCCGCATATATTCACTCTGCCAAATAATTTCTTTCCGCCGTTTATAACGAATCTATCCATTTTGCCTCCGTAAATCGTAATATATACCATACTATGTTTTACGGATTTTTTTGGTTAATCGTCGGTTTTTTTAGATACGTTATACAACACTCCGAAAGAAAACAGGAATACGATTAGCGAAGTGTTTCCCGCCGAAACGAGCGGAAGCGGAAGCCCCGTGGGAGGAATACTCCCCGTTACGACGAGCGCGTTCACTATCGACTGAATCGCATAAACGGACGTGATGCCGACGGCAAGCAGATAGCCGAAATGGTCTTTTGCGTTTACGGCAATTTTGATTCCTCTCACGATTACGAATAAAATCAACGCGAAAAAAATCGCCAGCCCGACGAAGCCTATTTCTTCGCCTATAACCGCAAGAATAAAATCGCTTTCCGAAAAAGGAAGAAACCGAAGTTTTTGTCTTGAACGCAAAAAACCGACGCCGAACCACCCGCCCGAACCGAGCGCGTAAAGAGATTGCAATAACTGATAACCTTCGCCTTTCGGCGAAGCCCAAGGGTTAAGAAACGCCGAAAGCCTGTTAAGCCTGTACGGTTCGGCGATTATAAGCAACGGCACGGCAAGAGCCGCCGGAACGAGAATTACGACGAAATGCGCAGTTTTCATACCTGCGGCGAACAAAACGGCAAGCGTTAAAAGCCCGAAGCAAACCGTAATCGACATATTCGGTTCGAGAATTATCAAAAGACAAACCACTCCTCCGGCGCAAAGCACGGGCAGACAACCAAAAAAAGTTTTGGAACGGCGGGGGTCTTTTTAAAAATAAGCCGCTGCAAAAGCCACGAAACTTATTTTCGCTATCTCGGACGGCTGAACGGTTATTCCCGCGATTTTTATCCATCTCGTCGCGCCGTAATTCTCGTATCCGAGCGGCGTGAAAACCAAACACAGCAAAACTACCGTTGCGGCAAATGCGAAAACGGCTATTTTTTTATACTTTTCGTAATCGAAAAAACAACCGAAAATCATCGCCGCATAACCGAGAAGCAAACCGATAAGATGTTTTTTTGCAAAATAAAACTTATCTCCGTAAGTGACCTCGGCGGAATATTTGCTTGCGGAATAAACGAACGCAAGCCCTATAAGCGAAATCAAAATAACCGAAAAAAGGAGCAAAAAATCTCCGCTCCTTTTTCTTCTCGTTTCAAGTGTGACAGATTCCGTCATAACTTCTCCACAATTTCGATAAATTTATCTCCCCGCGCTTCGTAATCGGTAAAACAATCGAAACTGCTGCAAGCGGGGCTTAAAAGCACTGCGTCGCCCTCGTCCGCAACGAGCGAAGCGAGCTTTACGGCAACGGAAAATTCGTGAGCGACGTAAATCTCGTCGTACTCCGCTTTTTTTGCGGCTTCATACAAGCGCGGCGCGCTTTCGCCGGTTAATACGACCGATTTAACGCGCGATTGCTTTATTCTTTGAAACATTCCGACGAAATCGAGTCCTTTATCTTTTCCGCCGAGAATCAAAACGGTAGGTTTCGACATCGAATCTACGGC
>CALDMH010000060.1 GCA_937915565.1 uncultured Clostridia bacterium
CTTATCTTACCACTTCATACTTATCTTTGTCAACTGTTTTTCGACACTTTTTTCATTTTTTTAAAAAAGATTTTTCGGCATAAATCCGACGATTTTTACGCCGCAAAAAAGGCGCGGCGTAATTAAACCTCACGAAGGCGACCGCGTTCGCTTAAAAGAAATTGCGGCTCGGCGGAAAAGATTTCCGCCGAGCCGCAAAATTATACCGAATATAAAATTATTTGCCGAAGTATCTTTCGAGCAATCCTTTGAACGCTCTGCCGTGACGGGCTTCGTCGCGAGCCATTTCGTGAACCGTGTCGTGAATGGCGTCGAGATTATATTCTTTCGCCTTTTTCGCAAGCTCGGTTTTGCCCAAAGTCGCGCCGTTTTCGGCTTCCACTCTCATTTCGAGATTCTTCTTCGTGGAATCGGTTACTACCTCGCCGAGCATTTCGGCAAATTTAGCCGCGTGTTCGGCTTCCTCGTAAGCCGCTTTCTCCCAATACAAACCGATTTCGGGATAACCCTCGCGGAATGCCACTCTCGACATAGCGAGATACATTCCCACTTCCGAACATTCGCCGTTGAAGTTGGCGCGAAGCCCTTCTACGATTTCTTCGGGAACACCTTTCGCGATTCCCACGACGTGTTCTGCCGCCCAGTTCATTCCCTCTTCCTTAACTTCGACGAATTTATCGGCTTTTGCGTGGCAAACGGGACATTCGGAAGGACAAACCTCCGATTCTACTATCTGGCCGCAAACCGTACATCTCCATTTTTTCATATTTTTTTACCTCTCTTTTTATTTTTTGCCGAGTTCTTCGGCTAAATTCCTTATTTCTTTTAAATTTTCCTCGTTCACCGCCGACAAAATCTTCACCGCCGACTCCGTGAACGTTATATTTTTGCAAACGGAAAGCATTTCCGTCAATTTTCGTTTGGCAACGGGCGCCCAAGAGCCGTTTTCGATAAGTCCGACCGTTTTATTCTGGAAATTATGCTCGACGAGCGCGTTTACGAAATCCTTCATTGCGGGGAAAACGTCGCCGTTGTAAGTAGTGGTTGCGAGGACGAGTTTGTCGTATCTGAACGCCTCCGCAAGAACGAGCGACGAATCCGCGCGAGACAAATCGTATACGGCAACCGTTTCGCCGTTAGCTTTAAGTTCTTCCGCCAAAAGTTCCACCGCTTTCTTCGTATGCCCGTAAACGGACGTGTACGCAATAACCGTTCCGTCGCTCTCCGCGTCGTAAGACGACCATATATTATATAATGATATATACGCGTTTAAGTTTTCCGAAAGTACGTTTCCGTGTAACGGACAAATTTTATCGATTTTTAAATCGGCAAGTTTTTTGAGCGCGGCCTGAACCTGCACGCCGTATTTCCCGACTATTCCGAAGTAATATCTTCTCGCCTCGTCCGCCCAAGGCCCGTCCGAGTTCAAATCCCCGAACTTGCCGAACGCGTCCGCCGAAAAAAGCGTTTTTTCCTCGGGACAATAAGCAAACGTCACCTCCGGCCAATGCACCATAGGCGCAAACACGAATTTAAGCGTGATTTTGCCGAAATCGAACTCCTCGCCGTCCTTCACCTCGACTTTTTTAAAATTCACGGTTTTACCGAGGAAATTACCCATCATAACGAACGCCCGCGAGTTTGAAATTATCGTTGCGCAAGGATATTTTTCGATAAACTTCGCAACGCTCGCAAAATGGTCGGGTTCCATATGCAACACGACGAGATAATCGGGGGCTTTTCCGCCCGTAACTTCGTCGATATTTTTAAGCCACTCGTCGGCGAAATTCTCGTCGACGCCGTCCATAACCGCCGTTTTTTCGCCGAAAACGACGTAAGAATTATAAGAAATTCCGTCAGGTATTTTATATTGACCTTCAAAAAGGTCGGTTTTTCTGTCGTTTACGCCAACGTAACGAACTTTTTCACTGATAAACATTCTCTCTCCGTTTGTTCGCCGCGGGATTTCGTTTTGTTTTTAAAGTGTTTAGCCGTTTAATTCCCGTCCGGCGTTCACCGTAATGATTATAAGTCCCCAAAGGCGGTTTCGTCAAGACTTTTCCGCTTTTTGACGCGAGTTTTTATCAAATTTTCACTTAATGATATTTAGTATCATTTTATAAATTGCCGAATCAGAACGGAATAAAGTTGTTAATGACGATAAAAAAGTGCCGTTAATCGACTTATA
>CALDMH010000061.1 GCA_937915565.1 uncultured Clostridia bacterium
GATAGACACCGCCAAAGATATGAAAAAGGCTATGGAGGAATACGGACTTACGCAAGAAGAACTTGCGGCAAGAATCGGCAAAAGCCGTTCCGCCGTGGCAAACACGTTGCGACTTTTAACCCTTTCGCCCGAAATAATACGGCTCATCTCGCAAAACAGATTATCCGCAGGCCACGCAAGAGCCCTCGTAACGCTCCCGCAAAGAGAACAGGAAGCCGCGGCAATGCAAATCGTGAGAAAGCATTTAAGCGTGCGCGACACGGAAAAACTCGTTAAAAACAAGGGCGCGACGAACGATTACGGCCGTCAAAGCCCCGAACTTCGCGATATGATAAGAAGAATGCAACGCGATTTCGGCACGAAAGTGGTTCTTAACGGCACGGACGACAAGGGCAAAATCACAATCGAATACTATTCTCGCGACGACCTTGAAAGATTTTGCGAAATTCTTGATAAAATCGAAGATTATCCCGAATATTGACATTTTTTTTACTTATGCTGAAATTTGAAAATTACTCCGAGGAAACCTTAAAAAAATACTCGCCGATGATAAAAAAATGCCCTTATAACGTAAACGACGTGAGTTTGGGTAGCTTTTTTATGTGGAACAGCGGCGTAAATCTGAAATTTGCGGAAAGCCACGGCTCGTTTATTTCCGTTCAGGATATATGCGGCGAGCCGTCTTTTTCTTACCCGTTCGGCGGCGACGAAACGGCCGCGCTCGCCGAGCTCGTCGAATACGTCAAACTAAACGATTTACCCCTTAAATTTTACGGCGTTACCGAAGAATTGCTCGAAAAAATCAAACGAAACGAGCTTTTCCCCGACGTTCTTTATAACTACGAGCGCAAATGGAGCGATTACGTTTACTCCGCCGAGGAAATTTCGACGTTTAAAGGCAAGAAATTCAGCGGACAACGCAACCACATAAACAAATTCAAATCGCTTTACGGCGAGCCCGATTTCAGACCGTTAAAACCCGAATATATCCCGCAAATAAACGAAACGTTACGTCGTTACGCAAAAGAACACCCCTCTGCGGCTTACGAGGAAAACGAAGAATTTATCCACACCAAGGAACTTTTGGGGAGCTTTTTCGATTACGATTTCGTCGGCGGCGCACTTTTCGTAGACGGTCAACCCGTTTCGGTAACGATAGGCGAAATTCAAGGCGAAAACCTTATCATTCACGTTGAAAAGGCGTTAAAAAGCTATATCGGCGCATACCCGACGACGTTTAACGCCTTCGTGAACTATTGCCTTACCCTTTTCCCGAATTTAAAAACCGTCAACCGCGAGGACGACGCGGGCGACGCGGGTTTGAGAACTTCAAAACTTCAATACAATCCGATTAAACTTGTGAATAAATATCTCGTTAAAGTCGCTTCTCCGCTGAAAAATCTTTCGCAAACGCCCGTCCTTATCGGCGACGACGTGGTTTTGAGCGAAATAACGGAGGCCGACAAAGCGGCTTACAGAGAGCTTTGCACCGATAAAGAAAACAACAGACTTTGGGGTTACGACTACGAAACCGACGCCTCGATAACTGGCGAGATTGACGACGAAACCTTCTTCGATATAGTTCGGTTCGACCGTTCGATTGGCGAGGGAATCAGCTTTGCTATTCGCGAAAAAAGCCTCGATAATCGACTTATAGGCGAGGTTATCGTTTATAATTTCACTTATCTTCAAAGCGCGGAGATAGGCGTTCGGGTTGCCCGCGATTTTCAGGGAAATGGCTTCGGCAAGGAAGCTTACAAGCTCGCTTGCGACTGGGCCGTTAAAAAGCTGAACGTAAAACTCAAAGCCAAATGCTTTAAGGAAAACGAACGCTCGAAAGAAACCATTCTTGCCTGCGGATTTACTCAAACGGCCGAAGACGACGAGTTTTACTATTTTGCTTATACGGATTCCGTTAGTCGTCACAACGATTAACTTATTCAAAATGTTATGGATTTCATTCGTTATTACTAACCGAAATTTAAAAGGCGGTACGATTAGTTCCGCCTTTTTTATTGTTTATTCTTTCGGTCGCCGGTTAACCTTTTAACCTCAGCCATTTCAGAGTTTTGCGTTTGAATTTTGGGCAAAAAAGGCCGAGAAGAACCTATTTCGCCCGGTTCAACTCGGTCTTTATTGTTTCAATTCGGAGCATTTAACCGGTGACACGTTTTGCCAAAAGATTATAAAATTGTAAAAAAAGAAAAATGATCGGGCAAAACGCTATACCGTCGTAAAACAAAATAAGCGTTATGACGTTTGGAGAAATTGTTATCGTTTTGCTCCTTACAATTCCGGCAAACCGCCTGAAGCCAACGTAACAGGAGCAGCAAATTATTTAATAACTTTTAAATCGTTAATATTTACAGAAATGCAATCGCCACAATAATTACCGTTTTTATCTATCCTGGAAAAATCAACTTCGATATAATTTTGGACGGCATTGTTATCCATTACGCACCCGACGTCGCCTTTATGCACACCGAATTTGGCATACCTTTCTTTTTCAACCAACAATTCAACCATATCATATTCGTTTATCGCAATGGGTACAAGAACGCTTTTTACTCTTGATTTTAAGGAGTCCGATTCGGATAACAATTCCTTTTCAAGTTCCGCCGGGAGTTTCTCTTTTTCCGGTTCTAAATCTGTGTTTTTTATATTAACGATTGCATAATCTCCAACGTTGTGCGGGTTAAAAAATAAAACGTCCGCATTATCGTAATTTGCATTGATTACAATCCCGTGCATATCTTTTGTTAAATTATGCGATTTATAATTGTCGTTTTTAAGTTTCACTAAATCTGATTTTTTCATTTTATCCATCCCCCAAACGGCGTAGTGTTTTTTATTTTTCCTTCGGGATAAAGCATCCAACCGCTATAAAACGTTGTTTCGTTTAAGGTAATAGGGATTGCTAATCTCTGACCTCTTTTATCTAGATTTTTTAACACATAATTCCCTAATAAATATTGTTTTAACGCTTGTTTGCAATATTCATTTCGTAAATATTGAGAATCATTTGTATCAAAACCCAAGTCGTAAAAAATTTTATTTTTTCCTTTAGAATCTTTT
>CALDMH010000062.1 GCA_937915565.1 uncultured Clostridia bacterium
CAGGTCAAAGGTTTTAACGCTTATTCTTCCGGTGTCGCTTACGGCAACCGTTACTTCGCGTTTCTCGTCGTCGATTTCGATTAAATCGAACGTTATGAAATTTTCACCGTTAAAATAATCAAATTCGGGCATTTTAATTTTCCTCCACGATTTTGTACCAAACAGAGTATTCGACTTCGATATCTCTTACGTCGTAATTATCGTGTTCTTTGTTGTAAAGGGGAACGTCGTTGTAATACATAGTCACGTAACCTTTGAACTCTTTTTCTTTTCCGATTATAGGGTGGCAATGCTGTTCGACTTCATCAAAGGCTCGTGTATAACGTTTGCCTGTTTTTGAAACGCACTTACATAGCAACGTTCTTTCGTCATTGATGAATCCGAAACCGGATAATTTTTCGTCAGGATTTCTGACTTTTTTGATTGAGTAAACTACTTTTTTCATTTTTGGATTACCTCCATTTTTTATTTTTTGCCTTCTGGCAGGGGCAAAGGAGCATAAGTCGAAACGCAGTCATAATGAGAATCCCGTTGCAATGGGGAAAATCAACAGCCAAAGGATTTGAGCGAAAAATACTATCGTAAAATAAAAAGAGCCAAACTCTTTATTGAGTCTGACTCTGTTATTCAATATTAAAGTTTTAAGTAGTATTTTTCCGTGCAGTTGATTTTCTCGCTGACTTATGCTACAACAGCCACGACAGAAGACAATAAAATATGGAGTATTGATGTTAATGCTGTCATGTAATTTGTATTCATTGCTTTTTCTTCTAAAAAATGATATTATATTTATAGAGTGTTCTAACAGGGTTAAACAAAGGTGATTATAATTATAGCATAATTTTTTTCGTTATTCAATCGGAAAAGAGTTTTTTAACGAAGATTTTAAAAAATTTACGAAACCGAATGGATTGAAAAAATCGAAAAAGTATGATATTATATAAACGGAAATCGTACGGGTGAGGACGAATGAAATCCCTATCGTAATTTTTATTGTGATTAGCGGAAAGGAGAAACGCGGAAATGCGGACAGCATTGAGTAAAAAAAGAATAGTTATATATGCCGTATGCGCGTTTTTCTTTTGTCTGGCGGGCGTATTTCAGGCTGTGGATTCGCGCCTTCCCGAATTTTGGCACGCTTTGTTCGCGCTTGCTTCTCACGCGATACTTATCTCGCTCGTGGTGGCGTGGGGCGTTTCGCTTATACATAGAATGGTCCGAAAAGACTTGCTGGCGTATTTCCTCACGATTGCCGCATTGATTTTGTTTTTCCTCGTTGTGAGAATGATAAAATACGGGCTGACAAAAGATGCGGACGCGCTTTCACGCTATCTTTGGTATGCGTATTACGTTCCGCAAACGCTTATTCCGCCGACGATTTTACTTGCGGCGTTCAGTTTGGAGAATAAAAAAGGCAAACCGCTCGCAAAAACGTGGTATTTATCGTATTTGCCCGCCGTTTTGTTGATTTTGCTGATATTTACCAACGATTTGCACGAGTGGGCGTTTGCGCTTGATTTTAACGGCGAATTTTCTTACGAACATAGATTCGTGTTTTATATCGCGCTCGCGTGGGAAATTGCCGTAACGACGGCGAGCCTTATCGTGCTGATTTTGAAATGCGGCGTGTCGGCGTGCAGGCGTAAAACGTGGATACCCGCAACCGCTTTCGTCGTGTGCGCGGCTGTTTCTACGGTATGCTTTTTAACGAATACGTCGGCTTTCAAAATTCCCGAACTTTTATGCTTTACCTGTATCGTAATGATAGAAAGTTGCATTGCGATAGGCCTTATTCCGTCCAACGACGAGTATGAAAACTATTTCCGTCGTTCGGCGTATTCGGCGGTTATTACGGACGAAGATTTTAACGTTATATACAACTCCGAAAAGTCGGTTGCCGCAGACAAAATCTTGCTCGGAAAGGCGGCGGAAAGCCCCGTTATGACAGACGAAAACACTCGGCTTTCGGCGGAGAAAATACACGGCGGTTGGGTTTTCAGGGTGGAGGATTTGTCAAAAATCAACGAAATAAACGCCGTGCTTTGCGAAACCAACGAACGGCTTTTTGAAGAAAACTATATCATCGAAGCGGAGAACGATTTAAAAGAACAAAAAGCGATGGTTTCCGAGCAAAACAGGCTTTATGCGAAAACGGAAGAAGTTACCCGCGGAGAGCTGAAACGGCTTGACGCGCTTTTGTCGGATATGTACCGCAAAACGCAGATAAACGGTACGGAATATGCCGATAAAATGCGTTTTGCGTGCGTTTTGGCGGCTTATATCAAACGCAGAC
>CALDMH010000063.1 GCA_937915565.1 uncultured Clostridia bacterium
CTTTAACTTTTTTCTCTCTAAATGTTGCACTTAGTTTGACAATTCATCTGAACGTAAATTACTAAAATCGTTTAATCAGGGCTTTGTTTCTCTTTAAAACACCCCAGTTCTTATTCGCCTTATCTGTTCATAGGGATTCGTCGGCTATTTCAACCTCGAACAACACCGAAATATCGAACGAAAAACTCGCCGTTTGAAGCTTTTGATATTCGCTTTCGCTTCCCACGCCGAAATATTCCGCCGCGAGCGACACTTCGCCGAGCTTTTCGGAATATTCCTCAAAGGGAAGCAACTTGAACTGCAACCAATAATCGCAAACGTTCAACGCCTTGCCGTTTTCGTTCTCCATAACGGCGTCAAGCCCCTTTATTTCGTCCGTTTCGGCACAAAATTCCTCAAAATCCGTTGCGGACGAGGCTTTTTGGCACAAATAAATCCATTCCCCGACTTCGTAAATCGGCGCGCCGACTTCTCCGCTCGCTTCCCCGCCTGCTCCGTCTTCGGCCCTTGCAATCTTGACCGTGCGCACGGCAAACGCCGAATAAATTTTAGCAGGATTTGCCTCCGAAAACGACTGCGCGTTGACGTTTATTTTAACGGTATTTTTCGTGTCGCCCTTGTTCACGAGGCTCAACTTCACCGTGAAAATTTGCGACGGAAAAACGCCGAGCATAAAATCGGCTATGCTTATTTTGTCTATATCGACGCCCGCGGCGGTTTTGGCCTTGGCTTCGAGTTTCTCCCTGAAATTAAAATACTTGTTTTCGGCGTAATAAATGTCGTGTTTTTCTTCTTCAACCGCCGCGGGCTTATCCGTTTCGCTTATCAAATCGGGAATACCGTTTAAATTAGCGTCTCGGGCGGTGTAAAAATAAACTTCCGAATTTACCCTTGCCATCTGGAAATCCATCGTTCCGGCCTTGTCGTAAACGGAAAACCAAGCGTAAACGCCGACGGTGCAAGTCGCTATGGCAACGAGAAGAAACGACGTTAAAACAAGAAAAAATCTCTTTTTCATACGCTCTCCTCCGGCTCTAACACCACGCCGCTTATTTTAATCTTTTTTTCGGACAGCAAATTCGTCGCCGCGCCTTTCAGTTCGCGATACTGCCCTATATCTATATAAAGCCTGAAAGAAACGCTCATATATCCGTCCTCTTCGGGAACGAATTCCTTATCGAGAATATGCCGCCTGTTCGGAAACTCGCTGCCGTTCTCGTCGTACTTCGCCATATATTCCCCGTCCGGATACGTTTCGGAAACTATCTTATAAACGCCGAGAATACTATAATCCACGCCGTTCACCGAGAACTTGTCGCTGCCCTCCAACCCCTCGAAATAAAGCGAAAACTTCTCGCCCTTTCTTTGCTCAGAGCAAGTCACTTTCATTTCAAATTCTATATATTCGCCGGGGTAAAGCGAATCGTAAGAAAGCGAGGTTTTTTTACCGTTTTCGGTTACGAATTGCCCGCTCTTTTCATCGTATAAATAATAGTTCAAATCATCGTCGCGTTTGAAAGTGCCTTCCCTTATCGTAACGTTTCCCATAACCGCTTTTGCCGTGAAAGTATCGGCAAACTTCATAAAATCGGTTTTAACGGAAAGGCTCATTCCGCCGGCGTTCGCTTCCTTGTTTGAAGCAAACCACGCCTTTGCGCCGAAAAACGCCGCAATGGAAACGATTAAAAGGACGAACAGCATAAGCGCGCAGGAAATCGAACGCGCTATTTTTCTGTAATTTCCGGATTTATCGCTCATACGCCCGTTCCTCCATTTGCGGCAACCCTGACAACGTCGAAATACACCTTTATTTTAACCGACGTGCCGTTACAAGTCAGGGAGTATTCGACGTAGAATTTCGTCGCCGTAGTATCGTCGCCGTCATAGCCCCAAGCAAGACTGCGACCGGTCACGGAATAAGTCGTTCCGCCAACCGTATAACTCTCCTTTAAGCCGAAATCGCTCGGCGAAGCGTTGACAAACTGTGCGTAAACCGAAGAAATTTCCTGATTTTCCTTGATTTTTTTCTGGTATTCTATGCTTTGCAGGCATTTGTAATCGTTTATGCCGGAAGTTTCCGTGAACAAAATATCGTTACTGCCGTGAAGGTTGTAAACGAGAACCCCCGCGTCCGAAAGTTCGGCAAAATATTCCATATTCACAAGCCCTTCCGAGCCGTAGAAAATCCCTTCAACCGAATTCGCGTCGAGGTTATCGTAAACCTTAACGACGTTAAGCGAAGAAAGCCCCAAAAGGAAATCGAAGGAATATACGTCGTTATCGGCAAGGTTAAGCGTTTTCAGATTTTTGAGCGCGGTTATGCCCGAAAGTTCGGTTTCGACGGGGCTCGTTCCCGTTCCTCTTCCGAGGTTGCAACTTTTAAGCGACAACTCCTCCAAGGACGAAATCGAAAACAACGCCGCAAGATTTGCCGCGTAATTCGTTCCGGAGAACGAGGTTACGCCTTCGAGATTAACCTTCGTCGTACCCTGCAAATATTTAAGTCCGTCGAAATCGGTCACGCTTTTAAGCAAATTGCCGTAAGTTTCGTCCGTGACGTCGACGGGAAGATTCTGTTTAAGCCAATCGACGATTATAACCGAGGAATCGTATTCGCTCGCAAAACCGTCGCCGCCGAAAACGTTCCCGAGATAATCGAAAAGATATTCGTCGGAAATGCGCCCCTCGCCCTGACCTTCCACCAACACGCCGGGCAAAGTAAACGCCGTGTTCATTATTTTTTGAGAAGAATCGGCAAAGCGGGAAAAACTTCCGCCTATGCGCGCGTAGTTATAAGCGAAAAAGAAATCTTGATTGACGTCCCCGACGGCGGAAACGTTTACGGTAAAAGTCCATTTCGCGTCGCCGTATTCCGCTATATCCTTTATTTCGAGTCCGTTCGCTTTAAGATAAGCGTTGAGCGCGTTTACGTACGAAGCGTAAGAATAATTATCCGTTCCGACGGCGGGCGTAAGGGTTACGGCCGTGCCGTTGTTGTAACTGAGCGAAACGGTTATGCCCTTAACCTCGTTCCACACTACGTCGCCGTTTTCGTTTACCGAATACATATCGTAACACACGGCAAAATCGGAAGCCGTGCCGCCGCTTGCAAACGGCATTACGAAGCTTTTTATCGTGTAGCAACCGGTTGTGGAAAAGAACATCTGGTCGTAAAGGTTATAATAAGGCAAAAACTCGCTGACGTTGCTTCCGTTTTCCGCGCTGCAATGAACGGGAATCTGTATGTTGACGGTTTCGCCGCCGTCGATTTCAAATTCGCAGTTGACCTGAACGTCCTGGACGTAATTCAAAGGATTTTTCCCTTGTGCAACGTAAATCGTTCCGTTTGCTCCGTCCCTTAAAAGCGCGTCGTCGCAATTTTCCAGCCTGTATAATCCGTTCGTGTCGTTCACGAGCGTGTATTTAACCGACGTGATTTTCTTATGCGCGTTTTCGTCGTTAGGCGCAAAAAGCGTGGCGGGCATAAAGGAATAAACCCCGTCGTTCTCGGTTGCGTTTATTTTGATTTGACCGCCGTAATTGGTGATTATAAAGTCCTGCGCATAGGAAGAATCCGTTATTATAAGCCCTGCGTCGCTCGCCGTAACCGAAAACGAAACGTTCCCCTCGCCGCTCGTTTGCCCGCTTCCGCTCGGAACCGAAACTTTCACCGCGGCGGTAATTTTCGTCACGCTCGACGAAGGTTCGAGAACGCAAACCTTATCCGTACCGTCGCTGACCGCGCCCGAAACGGAATTTCCGTCGGAATCGTAAGCGGAATATTCAAAGTTAAGCGTTTTTCCGTTCGGCAAATCTATCTTTCGGGGCAGTTGCAAAGAACGCGTTATCGCGTAAACGTTTTCCTCCGCGCCGTCGCCCGCATTTTTATAAAATCCCTGCATACGCGCGCAAATAAGCGTTTTTCCGACGGTTATAAGGCTCGCTTCGTCGTTAGGCACAACGTGCAATTTAAACGTGGTTTTCCCGAGAATTTCGTCGGTTCTTTTAACGGTCACCGTAAAATCCACGTCGGTTATCGAACCGACAGAGCCTTTTTTGCCGAAATTATCGAGAACCGATTCGTCACTCGAAGAATATTCGACGCTTATATCCGGATAAGCCTTGTAAGTATAAGGCAAATCGAGGTCTGAAAAGACGAACGCGCACGCCTCTTTCGTATATTCGTGAGCGAACTCTTTTGCCGTTTCGGTTGCCGCGGCGCAAAATTTTTCCGCCAAGAACAACCCCGACTCAAACGTTTTGTCAAACGCTTCGTCGGCATTAAGAAGTTCGGCGTATTTAATTCGTTCGGGAAGCGTATCGGAATAATCTATTAACCTCAAAGAAACGGCTTTAATCGACTTATAAG
>CALDMH010000064.1 GCA_937915565.1 uncultured Clostridia bacterium
CGTTTTGCTTATTTATCGACTTATAGAGCCACTTTTTATTAAAATAAGTTTTTTAGATTTTATCGAAGCGACACCGTTTAATTAAAACTCGGCGGGAGAATGAAATCATTCTCCCGCCGAGTTTTTAGAGCAGGAATTCAATTCGTCTTTTATTACTCGCCACTCCGAAATCAACCTTTCAAGCGAATAAGCGGCGTTTGCAGGGCTTGTGGACGGAAGAACGATACAGTCCTGCCCCACTTCCTTTAAAGCGTACTTCTTATAATATTTTTCGGCAGTGCGGCCGTTTACGAAAATCTTCGTGATTTTCGAGTTTTCGATTATCGGTTTGAGGTTTGACGGGCATACGTTTTTCACGCTCGAATCGGAACTGCCCGTTATTTCGCACGAATAAATAACGTCGTAAACCGCCAGCTTGCGATTTAAAATCAAAGACTTTTTCTCGTCTACGGTATGCGGAGGCTCTTCCCCGAAAATCGCCGCTATAACCTTCCAGAAACGATTTTGCGGATGAGCATAGAAAAACCCCTCTTCCCGAGATTTTACCGACGGAAAACTTCCCAAAATCAAAATCTTGCTATCCGCGCTGTATAACGGCTCGATATTATGCACAACCATATTTTCAATCTCCGAAGAAATTATAGCACGGTTTTTTAAAATTTTCAACGGTTTTAACCGCCCCCGCATTTCCCCGTGCCAACCGAGAAAAACGAAAATAAAACGAATAGCGGTTTGTTCTATTCTCGGCCGGCATACGCTTAATACAATGAAAAGCGCGGAAGCCGTTTCCTCCGCGCCTTTGCGTTTTTATTTGAATAATTTCGTTTTAAAGTTCTATTTATGCCATCGTCCAAGCCTCGCGCTCCTCGTTCCAGACGAAGGTTACGTCCTTGGTGAAAAGCACGGAAGTGCTATGAAGCATTGCGAGCGAACCGGCTTTTATCACGAGTGTGGGAACGCTGTATTCTTCGGTCGGCTCGATTGAAAACGCGCCCTGAATACGAATATGCGCAGGCGTATCCTTTAACGCTTTTATATCGACTTTGACGTCGTTGGATAGAACGTTCATATGGGTTGCGTCGACGGTCACGTCTCCGTCCCACACGTCGCGGTCGAATTTAAGCTGCAAGGAAGAAGAATTTTCCGACCAGGAAAGGCTGACCGTTTCCGGAACGGAAACCAAACTCCACCTGCCGTGAACGGAGCTATAAGCAAACGTATAATTCTCGTTAAAGACGTACGCTCTATTAGAAACCGATATATAAGAGCCGCTTTTAATAGTGATTACGGGAACGCCGTAAGTTGCGTCAGCCTCGGGTTGACCGAACGAAAGTTCGAGCTTCCCTGCCGACTGATGCCACAAAACGCTTATCGATATTGCCGAGCCGTTTGCGTAAGCCTTAACTCCGCTCGCGTCGAAAACCGTCTGATCTGCTTCGTTTACGTTATTTATAACAATCTGAATCGTTCCCGCCTGAGACCAATCCGTTTTAGCGAACGAAAGCTCGCCCGAAATCGCGCACCAGTTGTAACTGCCGTATTCGTCGCCGACTTCGCCCGCAAAAATTGCGGAATAAGAACTCGAAAGCCCGTAAACGACGCCGTTCGCGCTTAAAACGGTTTTCGCTTCAAAGGTTATAACGTCGCCCTTACTTAAACCCGCAAACGAACCGAAAACGTTGATTTTCGTGTTGTCTTCGGTTGTTTCCGCTCTCGTAACCGTAAACGCTTCGCCGTTTATCGTGACTGAAAATTTTTCGGCTTTGAGCAAAACGTTTGCGGCGTATTCCGTGCCCGAAACGAATTTAAGTTGAATAAGGTCTTTGGTTGCCCAAGCGACTTTTTCAATTTCAAGCTCGCCTTTGATTTCTACCCAGTCCGTTCCGTCGAGAGTGATAGAGGCATACCCGACGTCGCCGCTTATAAATCTTCCCGTACCTTCCGCCATAACTCCGAGCGAAGTAAATTCGCCCAAAGCCTTGCAATCGTAAGAAAGTTCGGTCGTAGTGTCTATCTTTTCGCCGTCCTTAATTATCGCGTAAGAAGTGGCGTTTTCAACCGCTTCCCAAGAAATGGTTTTCGTTGCGTTATCCACGCTGACTTCGGGCGCGGCAAGTTCGACGGCGGGAGCGATGAAATCAAATGCGAACGTGATTTTTCCGTCGCCCATATTCTGCAATTTGTCGCCTATCTGGTTAAGATAAATGAATTCGATACCGGTAATTTCCCCGACGGCGTTGCCCGATATATCGAGAACGTAACGGGTTTTGCCCTTTTCGACGGTTATTTCGCCGAGGCTCG
>CALDMH010000065.1 GCA_937915565.1 uncultured Clostridia bacterium
CCGAGCGGTTATTACAAAAACGGCAGATATTTTCAACTTTCCGACGTGCTTGGCTTGGAAAAAGAGTGTAATTTTACCAATTTTGAACGGCGCGAAAGGATTCAAATTGCAAAATCGCACTGGATAACCGAAGATCTCGATATGACGGATATCCGTTTTAACGAAAAGATTTCGGGCGTGTATCCCCTTAACGCAATGCTTTTAGCCGCGCATTTCGAGCCTGAGTATCCTCTCGGCGCGCAAAACGCCTGTAACGCCGATTTCGCCGTGAACGAGTACGGCAAAGGCAGAAGCGTATATTTTTCGGGTATTTCAAACAATAACAACTCTTTCAGGCTGATTTACAAAGCAATATTGTGGCTCGGGAAGAAAGAGAAAGAATACAAAAAGAGTCTTGCCGAAAATCCGAACGTAGACGTTTTCTATTATGAAAAGAGCGGAGTTTATGCAGCGTACAATTCGGCGGAGTATGAAATTACCACCGCGATATACGATAAGTCGGGCTATAAGTCGATTATTACGCTAAATCCAAAGGAAATAAAATGGATTTCAGGATAGAAGATTATGTATGAAATATGAAGAAAACGAGGTGCTTTGTCATTCTTATGTCATAATCGGGAATGCTTCGGCTGTAAAATGTTCGATTGATAGTCTTGCTAAAAAATAATCGAAAATTAAAATATCGTAAAGTCTTGTATTAGTGCCGCCCGGTGCTTTTGCAGGACGTTTTATATTTTTTGCAAAATTAAATTCAAGATTTTTTATTGAAAAGTGGGGATACAAGTCGATTATCGCCTGTTTTTCAATGCCATCAAATTAAATTTGAAACCCCGCCTGTATGTCGTTAATCGACATACAGGCGGGGTTGTTCGTTTTGAGCTAATTTATGTGATTTAGACGTTCCGGGCGTTCGGCTGCCGATTTTAACTTTCTTTAAACGGTCTCGGGCGTTCGCCTGTCGGCTTTAATTCGCTTTAATCATTTCGGGCGTTTGTCCGATGATTTTCAAAGTGTCGTAAAGGCGTTGTTTAATATTCATTTTCAAATCGCCCCGATACCAGTTTTTAAACTCGCCGTATTCGGCGCATTTGCGATATTCCAGATAGTCGAAAAGATAATCGCTTGCTTCCAGAATGGCTTTTTTCATATTTTCGCCGTCGTATTCGTCGCGGTAAATTTTGGCGTTATGAAGAGCGACGTACCATTTATAAATATAGTTAAGCGTTTTTGCCGATAAGAGCCATTTAATTTTAAAATGGGTTTTAAGCGGCTCGTCGAGTTTTTCGGTTATTTGCTCGAATTTCGCGCAGATACGATTGCTGTTTTCGATAACGGGCTCTATGGCCGCGGCGTATTCGTGGCAAAGCCATTTGCTTAAATCTTTATCGAAATTATCGGTCATACGTTTGCCGTAGTCGATAATACTGCCTTCTTTCAAAACGAAGTTGGTAATTCCTGCCGGCGGAGGCGTTTTCGTGTAGTTGAAATAAGTGCTTAAATGCTTTTCGAGGTATTTGGAATCAAGTTCCGGGAAACTATCGTAAAATTCGACAATCGCGTCCTTTATTTCGCTCGCGTACTCTCCGAATTTTTCGCAGTAACGGCTTAAATATTCGTCGGGGGAATATCTTTCCATACTCCACGCCGCATCGGCATAAGCTTTCATTTCAAAAACGAACTCGCGCACGTTGGAAACGTTCATTATGAAATAATCCGAGTCGCCTTTGTCGTAGGCGCGTTTCATATTATAGTATAGTTTTTTAAGTCCCGTTTGCGGAACGAGGTGCGGTCCGCAACCGTAATATTGCAAATGATAATAAATTCCGTATTTCCCGTTCTTTTCACGCGGAACGAGGTCGTATTCGTCGCCGTAAAGCTGGGTCGGAGCGGTGTCGGCAAAAACCATAGTCACGTCCTTGGGGAATTTGAGATAGCCTTTTTCCACGAGAGCCGAACCCTCCATCCACAGGGTAGAGGTGAAATGCTTGGCTTTGCCGTTAGTTGCGGCGAGAATTATGTCCTTTTCTTTCTGGTAGGCTTTGCTTATGAATTCGCCGCTTTTTTCAAGAATTTTTTCGGTTGGAACGTCGTCCTGCCAGATGGGTCGGTCGTCGCCGAAGCCGCGCAGGCCGATTTGCCAAACGACGTTGTCGTATTTCGCCCATTTGTCAACGTAAAAACTCCATACGTTTTCCATAATTTCGGGGCATTCGCTATACGAAAACTTGCCTGTTTTTCCGTATTTGCGACAATGGTTTTCAAAAGTAAACGACGAAACTCCGAGCGGTTCGCAGTGATGTTGCGAAAGGTAAATTCCGCGTTCCGAAACCGCGTCGGCAAGGTCCTTTTCGGGCGGATTGTCCAAATCAACGAACGTCGCGGGGATAACGAGGTTTAATTTTAAGCGCAAAACGGTTTCCACGACCTTTTCGATTACGCTTTTTGGGAGCGTGACGTAATAAAAGCCGCCGCCCACGAGTCTTGCTCCGCCGCCGTCCTTCCAGCCTTGCAATAAATCCTCGTCGTTTATAAAAACGCCGCGGAAGCCGAAGCCGTCGGGCTTGTCGAAAATACGAACGTCGGGCATTTCGATTGCGTCTTTTTTAACGATTGCGAGGTCGTTGAAAAGATAGCAGGGGTCAACGCCCAAAAACTTTTCGCTTAACGTGTAAATTCCCCACATAGTGCCTAAATATCCGTCGGCGCGAATAACGACTTTCCCGTTTTCGCTCGTTATCGAATAACTTTCGTCGGCAATAGGTTCGGCCGAAACCCGAGTGTTTTCCTCGATTACGACGCAGTTTTGCGTTTCGCTTTTAACGATTTTCGGTTTAACGCCGAACGCGCTTACTCGGGCGAAATCGTTTACGAGGTCGTTCACCGCTTTTAAAACGTATTTATTAGTGTTTTTAAGGCAAATATCCGCGCAGGTTTGTCCGTTGAATAAAAACATAAAATCTCCTTAGGGATTCCATTCGTCATCACTAACTATTTTTGCGGCGATAAACCGATTTATGCGGATGCCGAGCAAGAATCGAATCCCATCAAGCCT
>CALDMH010000066.1 GCA_937915565.1 uncultured Clostridia bacterium
AAAAGATGCGCGGCGCAAAAAGCCTGATTTTATCAGGCTTTTTTGTTACAAAAAAACAAGATAAATTAACTTTGGAGCTAATATCGTTATGGATAAAGTATCGTTATACATAAAAGAAAATTGGGTTAAAACGTTTCACCCTGCAAACGAACTTGCAGGCGACGTAAAAATTAACCATCCTTACGTTTCGCCGTGCGCGACGGATTTTTACACGGAAATGTTTTATTGGGATACCTATTTTATAAACATAGGGCTTATGCTCGACGGCTATTCGGAGCAGGCGAAAAACAATATCGACAATATTTCGAGGTTTATAAACGCGCTCGGTTTTATGCCAAATGCGAACTATATTCTTGACAGGTCGCAACCGCCGTTTTTCACGCGTATGGTTTACGATTATTATAAAACGACGAGTGATAGTTCGATTATCGATGATTACATCGAAACGATACTGAAAGAATACGATTTCTGGCAGACTAAACGCAAAAACCCGCTTGGATTAAATTCCTACGGCACGCACGGGAGCGACGCCGAAATAATGCAAAATTATAATTGGCATCATTGCAGAGTTTTTGAAAGCGGTGAAACTGACGAACAAAAAATGCAGATAGGGCGCGATATTATGGCGATTGCCGAAAGCGGACTTGATTTCAATATGCGTTTCAAAACGCCGAAAAGTCGCATAGCCGCACACGAGTTTTCGCATCTCGATTTGGATTGTATTTTATACGATATGGAAGTGAATGCCGCCGAAATGTTGCGTGTTATCGGCCGCGAAAACGAAGCCGAAACGTTTGAGAAAAACGCGGGGGAACGAAAAGAGCTAATGAATAAATACTATCTCACGAAAGACGGTATTTATCTCGATTACTATATAAAAACCGGAGGACATTCCGAAATTTTATCGGCTGTTTCGCTTTATCCGTATGTGTTTGGGGTTTCAAACGATAAAGACGGCGCGTTAAAAGTTTTGAAGCGGCTCGAACTCGAATACGGGTTGTCCGCTTGCGAAAAACGTAGCGACGATTTGTTTTATCAATGGGATTATCCGTGTATGTGGCCGGCGGCAACCTGCCTTGCGTATATGGGCCTGAAAAATATCGGGCTTGACGATGACGCAACCCGCATTGCGGGCAAGTACGTTTCGGTCGCAAGAAAAATATTCGACGAAACCGGAAAACTATGGGAAAAATACGACGCATTAACAGGAAAAATCGCCGTAACGAGTGAATATGAAACTATGCCTATGATGGGTTGGACTGCGGCGGTTTATCGTTATTTTGTAGAGAACGAAAAACTTTGATAAAATAAGAAAAATCCGGTTATCAAGAAATTAAAGATGCGTTAACTTTGCAAATTTTGTTAAAATGATAAAATTATAACCCGATTAAAAAAGTCGGTCTATAAGTCGATTATCGCATATTTCGTAATCGTTTATTTTGATTTTTTGCCCGATTTATAATGACGGTAAAAGGTGACCGGGTTGTTGAAACCGCACTCGTAAATTACGTCGGTAATCTTTCTGTTTGCACCGTCGGGGGAATTGATGATTTCCTCCGCTTTTTTTATTCGAATCGAGTTCAGAAAAGTATTAAAATGCTGACCGACGGTTTTGTTGAACATTTTACTGCAATATTCTTTCGTATAGCCGAAATGTTTTGCCATCGTTTCGAGTGAAATGTCCGAGCGATAATTATTTTCGATATAGTCGATAAATTTTATGGCGATATGTTCTGCGCTTGTGGTTTTTAGTTCGGTAAGCGGATAAAATTTCGATATGGTGTCGAAAAGCAGGTTCGAATATGCACAGTTTAGCAAAAAGGACTTGTCATTCTCGTTAAGCCATTTTTGTACCAAAGCTATTATTTCTTTATTTGCTTCGGTATTCTGCATAAAAGCGGGTGGGGTTTTATCTTTATAATACTGCCTGTAATGGTGCGTAAAATCGTGACTCAACACTATACATAACGCTTCGAGGTCGTTCGATTGCTTCTCGTAAAAATGATTCTGGAATTTGTTGCTGAAACAAATTTCCCCCGCCTTTACAAGGAATGTGTGCTCGCCTATGTGTGCCGTCGCCGAGCCTTTAAGCATACAAATCATTTCTATGCTCTCGTGGTAGTGGGGCATATCGAGAAGGAAGTTTTCTTTTTTCAAAAA
>CALDMH010000067.1 GCA_937915565.1 uncultured Clostridia bacterium
AAAGAACGACATATTAAACCTCCTTAAAACGCTCTCAGTTTAATATATGCCGAAACGTTTCAAAAAAGTTCAAAGCCGACTAGGAATAAATCAAACGCGATTTATTCCCGGCCGGCGTAAGTTTTACAAATATTTTTTCAAGCCCTCGGATAAGCGAACGAATTCCTCCGTCGTGAGCGTTTCACCCCTCGCAAGAGGATTATCCGTAACCGAAAGAACGAGTTCGTTCGCTTCTTCTCTCGACATTTTGAAGGATTGCATAAGATTGTTCGCAAGAGTTTTTCTCCTGCTCGCAAAAGCGCATCTGACGGCGTCGCGATAAGCCTTTTTATCCACCCCGCGGAATTTATCCCTGTCCATCGTGATTTTAACCACGGCGGAATCCACGTTAGGCGACGGATAAAACATTTTTCTATCGATAAACATAAGCTGTTCGGCGTTGCCGACGAGGTCGATTCCCGCCGTTATCGCGCCGTAATCTTCCGTTCCCGCTTTTGCCGTCAATCTGTCCGCGACCTCGGCTTCTATCGTCACCGTTATGCTTTTCACCTTTTCCGATTCCTCTACGAATTTCATCAGGATAGGCGTGGTTATATAATACGGTATATTCGCGACGAGCGCGAACTCTCCGCCGCAAAGTTTCTCTATCTCCTCGGTTTTCGTTTTCATAACGTCTTTGAAAATTATCTCGACGTTATCGAAACCCGCAAGGCTTTCTTTAAGCACCGGCTTTAAGTTCGTATCTATCTCGAACCCGATAACCCTCTTCGCTTTTTTTGCGATTGCCGCAGTGAGCGTTCCTCCGCCGCAACCGATTTCGACGACCGTGTCGTTTTCGGTTATTCCGGATTTTTTCACTATTTCGTCCAAAAGGTCGCTATCCGTAAGAAAGTTCTGCCCGAAACGTTTATTGAACTTAAACCCGTTTTTATTTAATATTTCTTTTAACTGCATCAGCTTTCTTTGATATATTCTCTCACCCTTAAAGGAATACCCGCCTCTTCGGCTATTTTTTTACACTTCTTCACGGCTTCCTCGCCGATGACGTCAACAACGGAGAAGGTAACGTATAAGCCGCGTTCCTTGCACTTTTTCGCAAACGAAATAAGTTCGGGATAAGCGTCCTCGCCGAAAACGGGACGACAAACGTCGAAATATCTTTCCGCGCTGCACTCGTTTAAACTGACGTTGACCTTATCCACTGCTTTGGCAAGTCCTTCGGTTATATCCCGTCCGTTGATAAGGTTTCCCTGCCCGTTCGTGTCCAGACGAACGAGGTAGCCGCGTTTTTTGAGTTCCGTGCCGATTTCGACGATTTCTTTAAGCCTGAACGTTGGCTCGCCGAAGCCGCAAAAAACCACTTCGTCGTAATCCATTTGCGGAATTTGCGCAAGCACCTCTTCGCTCGAAGGCTCTTTTGACAACCACAGTTTATTGCCGAAATAGGAATCCTTTCCGTTTCTCACGCAAAAACTACAATCGTTTGAACACCTGTTCGTAAGGTTGATATAAAGTTTTCCGTCAAGTTCGTAAGCGTAAGTATCCATTTATTTTATATCCTGTAAAACCTTTTGAAATTTGTTTCGATTATATTTTCCGCTTCTTTAAGGTCAACGCCTTTTACGTCCGCGATTTTTTTAGCTATAATCGGAATTCTCGACGGCTCGTTCACACTTCCCCGATAAGGCTCGGGCGAAAGATACGGACAATCCGTTTCGGTAAGTATCCTATCGAACGGAACGACGCTTAACACGCCTTCCTTTTTTGCGTTTTTAAAAGTAATTACCCCGCCGAACGAAAAATACGCTCCGAGTTCGACGTATTCGCGAGCTATTTCCTCGCTTTCGCCGAAACAGTGCATCAAAAAACCGCTTTTTAATAATTCTTTCCTTTCTTTAAGAAAATCAAGCGTTTTTTTCGTCGCTTCGCGCGAGTGAATCACAATCGGCAAATTCAGTTCGCTGGCCGTTTCGAGCTGTTTTTCAAAAGCTTTTTCCTGCAAATCCTCGGGAGATTTGTTCCAGTGAAAATCAAACCCCGCCTCGCCGATGCCGAGACATTTTTTCTTCCCCGCAAGCGTTTTTATAAGCTTTTCGGTTTTATCCGTAAACGAAGACGCTTCGTCCGGATGAACGCCGACCGTAAAATACATATCTTCGTATTTTTCCGAAAGTTCGACGGCTTTTACGGACGACTCCTCGTCGTAACCCGAATTTACCACCGCTCCGACGCCCGCTTTGCGGTACTTATTAACGATTTCGTCTATTTCTCCGCCGTATTTCGCGTCGGAAAGGTGTGCGTGCGCGTCTACGAACATTATCTCACCGTAGCCCCGTCCGGAATTTCTCCGCTTTCGGGCGAAACGACGGAAAGCTTACCGTCCTTTTCGGCGCAAAGAATCATTCCCTGACTTTCCACTCCACAAAGCTTTGCGGGTTTGAGATTGTAAACGAGAACGACGTTTTTGCCGACCATTTCCTCCGGTTTATACCATTCCGCGATTCCGCTCGCAACCGTGCGGGTTTCGTCGCCGACTTTAAGCGTGAGTTGTAAAAGTTTCTTCGATTTTTCAACCTTTTCGCAAGCCGTTACGAGAGCCGTTTTGAATTTTATTTTCATAAAATCGTCTATCGTGATTTCAGGAGTTTCCTCATTTTTCGGCTCTTCTTTCGCGGCGTATTTATTCTTTATTTCCTCGGCTTTTTTCTCAATCTCGGCAAAATCGAGCCTTGCGAAAATAACCTCGGCGTTTTCCTTAACCTTGTTCCCGTCCGGATAAAGTCCGAATTCTCCGAGCGCGGCGTATTCTCTTTCCTCGCAGTTGATTTGTTCGAGAATTTTCGCCGACGTTTCGGGCATAAAGGGCGCAAGAAGCGAAGCCGCTATGGCTATCGTTTCGGTTAAGTTATACAAAACTTCTTTAAGCCTCGGGCGGGTTGCCTCGTCCTTGGCGAGAACCCACGGAGCGGTTTCGTCAACGTATTTATTCGCTCTTCTTAAAAGAGTAAAAACGCAATCTATGGCGTCGGAAATACGGAACTCGTCCATAAATCCGCAAACCTTACCGTAAGCGGATGCCGCAGCGGATTTAAGCTCTTCGTCCACAGGCTCGCAAACACCGCTTCTCTCAACCACGCAACCGAAATATTTTTCGCTCATCGCAACCGTTCTTTTAACGAGATTGCCGTAAACGTTAGCAAGGTCGCCGTTGATTTTGTCGGTCATAAGTTGCCAGCCGATAAGCCCGTCGTTATCGAACGGCATATCGTCCAAAACGTAATATCTCACAGCGTCCACGCCGAAAACGGAAACAAGGTCGTCCGCATACATAACGTTCCCCTTGGACTTCGACATCTTTCCGCCGTCCTGCAAAAGCCACGGGTGTCCGTAAACCTTTTTTGGAAGCGGCAAGCCGAGAGCCATAAGGAAAATCGGCCAGTAAATCGTGTGGAATCTGATTATATCCTTACCGATAATATGAACGTCGCAGGGCCAGCATTCGTTGAAAAGTTCCGAAGAATTGCCGTCCACGTCGTACCCGATTCCCGTAATATAGTTCGTCAAAGCGTCAAGCCAGACGTAAATGACGTGCGAAGGGTCAAAATCGACCGGAATACCCCACTTGAAAGACGTTCTCGAAACGCAAAGGTCTTGAAGCCCCGGGAGAAGGAAGTTGTTCATCATCTCGTTCTTTCTCGAAGCGGGGTAAATAAAATCGGGGTGAGAATTGACGTATTCTATAAGTTTCGGAGCGTATTTGCTCATTTTGAAGAAATACGCTTCCTCTTTCGCCTTTTTAACTTCGCCGCCGCAATCGGGGCATTTCCCGTTGACGAGCTGACTTTCCGTCCAGAAAGACTCGCAAGGCGTGCAATACCAACCCTCGTACGCGCCTTTGTAAATATCGCCCTGCTCGTAAAATTTCTTGAATATTTTACGAACCTGTTCTTCGTGATAATCGTCGGTGGTCCTTATAAATTTGTCGTAATCGACGTTCACGCATTTCCATACCGATTTAATTTCGTCCGAAACCATATCGACGTATTCTTTCGGGGTTTTCCCGAACTTTTGCGCTTTTTCTTCGATTTTTTGCCCGTGTTCGTCCGTTCCCGTTTGAAAAAACACGTCGTAACCCTGTTTTTTCTTAAATCTTGCGATGCAGTCGGCCAGAATCGCTTCGTACGTGTTGCCTATGTGCGGCTTCGACGACGTGTACGCGATAGCCGTTGTGATATAATATTTTTCTTTCATATGCCTGACCTACGATTAACAAATATTTTAATACTTTTATATTATAATATAATTTTCGGAAAAAGTAAAACATAAAAAGGCATATTTTATCATAACTTGTAACGTGAACGTGATTTTTACCGTCATTTTATTTATATCTTTGATTATTTTCGCCGTAATTTCGCCCGATAAAGCTCTCGAAGCGATGACGAGCGGAGGGCAAAAGGCCGTGACATTATCCATAAACCTTATCGCCATTTACGCGGTGTGGTCGGGCTTTTTGCAAATCGCCGAGGATTGCGGTTTCGTCAGAAAACTCTCCGAAAAACTCCGCCCGCTTATAAAAAAACTATTCTCGATGCCGACTGACGACGAATCGGACGACATCGCCGTGAATATTTCGGCTAATCTTCTCGGTATGGGCGGTATTGCAACCCCTGCGGGAATATCCGCCACCACGAAACTTTGTAACCGCGGCAATCACGAGGGCGCAACCGTGCTTTTCGTTCTTGCTTCGACGAGTATTCAACTCGTTCCCACAACCGTAATTTCGTTAAGGCAATCGTTTTCCTCCGCAAATCCCGCGCTGGTTTTCGTTCCGTCCCTTCTCTCGTCGCTCGTTTGCACGGCCGTCGGGCTTTTCCTTTGCTTCGTTTTCAAACCGAGAAAAAAATGAAAATAATATCGCTTATTATACCGGTTTTGCTCATCGCCCTGCTCGCTTACGCCGCCTTTAAAAAAGTTAAAATCTACGATAGTTTTGCCGTGGGGGCAGGCAAGGCTTTGCCGACGGTTTTTTCGCTTTTCCCCTATCTCGTGACGATTTTTATTATGACGGAAACCTTTCGGATAAGCGGCGTTTCGGACGCTCTTATCTCCTTTTTAACTCCCGTTTTCAAGTTTTTGGACATTCCCTCCGAAATTGCTCCGCTCGTGATTTTAAAGCCCTTTTCGGGCGGAGGAAGCCTTGCTATTTTAACCGAAATACTTCAAAAATACGGCGTGGATTCTTACGTTTCGCTTTGCGCTTGCGCCGTTTACGGTTCTTCCGAAACGACGTTTTATATTTCCGCCGTTTATTTTGCCGGAGCAAAAGAAAAAAGGTTGATAAAACCGATAACAATATCGCTTTTTTCAACCTTCGTTTCAACGGTGTTCGCTTGTTTTATATGTAGATTTTTTTAATCGTCCACGTCGAGATTTTCGATGAGGTTCGCTTTCTTTTGCGGCTTACTGTCGCCGTGTTTAACGAAGAACATCGTTACGAACGCCAGCGCGACGGCAACCGTAGCGTAATAGAAAAGCGGTTTCATACTTCCCGCAAGTTCCATTATTCCGCCCGATAAAATTGGGGTTATAATCTGCGCCGTCATAGAAGCGGTGTAATAAAAACCCGTATATTTTCCGACGTCGCCGCCTTTTGCAAGCTCTACGACCATCGGGAAAGAATTGACGTTTATGGTCGCCCAACCTATGCCCGCAAGCGCAAACAAAACGTTTAAAACTACGACGCTCGAATTTTCATTCATAAACGTCGCTCCGAAAAACGCCGCCGCAAGCATTACGACGCCTGCGAGAATACTCTTCTTTCTTCCGATTTTCTGCGCGACGATTCCGACGGGAATATACGCGATTATCGCCGCGCCCTGCGCAACGAGAAGCGTAGTGTTATAATCCTTATGAAGGACGTTCATCGCGTAAAGCGAATATTTCGAGGTCACCGCGTTGTAACCTATATACCACAAAGCGACCGAGCATAAAATCAAAATAAGACTTTTCAGTTCCGGTTTGGAGAGTTGCTTTTTTGAAATCTGGTCAACAGCGGCTTCATCGGGCGTTTCCAAACCGTCCTTCACGGAATTTTCTTCCATTTCGTCAACCCATTTCGGCTCTCTCACCTTCCATATGAACATAAGAAGCCCCGCAACCATAACGAGGCACACCGCGCCGATAAAGGAGGTGTAACTCATAAGTTGATTGTAGGTTTTCCCCGTTCCGAAAACCATTCCGAGAACGAGAACCAACATTCCGCCCGCCGTACCCATAAGGTTAATAACGGCGTTTGCCTGCGAACGAAGAGGCTTTTCGGTTACGTCGGGCATAAGAGCAACTGCCGGCGAACGGAAAATCGCCATAGCGAAAAGCGTTACGAGCAAAAGCATCGCGAAAAGGATAAGCGTCAACGGTTCGGCAAGAGTTTTTTCCAAAGCGTAATCGCTTACGCTCGGAGTTATCAGGTTTTTATACGCGTTGAACTTATTCACGCGCTGCCCTATCGAAGAACCGTCCGGCATTTTATAAACCGTTTTCCCGTTTTCCTCAACGGCCGTAAGAACGTAATAAGTCTTCGTTTCGGCGTCGTAACCGTAAACCGTTTCCGGTTTGGAATGGTCTTGATTATACTCGGCGTTTATTCCCGAATACCAATCTCTGACTTCCGCTTTTTCATCGTCGGTAAGCTCGTCGTAAAGCTTGTTTTTAACTATTTTCGAGGCGTAATCGCGCACGGAATAAGTTTTCGGTTGTTCCTTATCCGTAATAGCGTTGTATTCCGCGTTGGAAATTTCGTAATCGGCGTCGAAAAGCATTTCGTAACTTCTGTTTTCACCTACGCTTCCGAGCTTTGCAAGCTGGGCGTTATCGGCAAAAGTCAATCCGAAAAAAGCAATCGCCGCCACGACCGTTCCGATGACTATGTAAGGCGTTCTTCTGCCGAAACGAGTTTTCGTTTTATCGGACAAACTTCCGAAAAGAGGCAGCAAGAAAACCGCTATTATATTATCGAGCGACATAATGACGCCCGAAACCGTTTGACTTAAACCGAACTTGTTTACGAGCATCATCGGAACGATACTGTCGTAAGCCTGCCAGAATGCGCATATAAGGAAAAACGCAAACCCGACGAATATCGTCTTTTTGTAATTTAATTTCATCTCTTTCCCCTTGTTTTGCTTTATTCTTTGCCGGCGTAATACACGAGTCTGTGGCAAGAATCACATTCCACGAGACTTCCCTTTTTCAAACTGTCGAAACACGCCATAGGGAATTCCGTTCCGCACCGCGAACAGTGCGGCTTTTTCCCGAAAACCTGAACGGCATACAAAATCGGGAAAATTTTGTCCTTCCGTTTGGCTTTGTAAAGCTCCATATCCTCCGCGGGAATTTTCTTCTCTATTTTTGCAAGTTCCGCCTTAATACTCTTCATTTCTTCCTCTTTGGAGGCTTTCAAAGCGTTGTATTTCGGCACGAACTCCGTATATTGATTTTTCGCTTCCTTGGTTTTGGCCTTCAACTGCGTGAATTCCTTTAAAACTACGGCTATTTCGCGAGAAATTTGCTCGATTTCGTTAAGCAGATTGTCAATTTGCTCCGTAAGTTCCTGAGCCTTTCTTCTGACGTAGCCGAGCTGCTCGGAATCTTCGAGTTCCTCTACGTCGTCGTATTCCTTAATCTCTCCGCCGAGCTTTTTGTAAAGCGCGAGAGATTCGTTATACTTGCCCGCAAGTTCTTCCGCCCTCTTCTCCAAAAGCGCGATATTGTCGTTTACGCTGTTTAAAAACTTTTGCGCGGAAACGGCTTTCTTTCTCTCTTCGCTTTGAGAAATTTCCGTTTCTATTTCGCGAAGTTTCGCGTCTACGTTCTGATATTGGAGTAATTGTTCTATCATATTTCGCTCCTTCCCTCAACGAACGGTTCGATTTATAAAAATATTTTTATAAAAATCTTTCGTCGTTGAAGAAATAAATTTTTAAATTTGTTATTTTTTCGGCGCAGTTTTCCGCAAATTTTCTCATTCCGTAATTTTCCGTGCCGTAATGCGTGCAATTTAACACGCAAAGCCCTTTTTCAAGCGCGTGAACGAGAACGTGATGAGGAATATCCGCCGAAACGACGAGTTCGGCATTAGCGGCAACCGCCGCCTCCACTTCCTCGTCGCCAAGCCCCGCGCCGCAAAACGACGCAAGTTTTTTAACGTTTTTGCTTTTATCTCCGTAAGCGAAAACCTTTTCCGTCCCGAATTCCTTTTTGTAGTTTTCGACGATTTCTCCGAAGGTTTTATCTATAACGCTTACCCTTCCGTAGCCCTCGCCGTTTCCGAAATCGTCGAGAATTTCAACGATTTTTCCGCCTAATCCGTCGGCAAGATAAAAATCGATTCCGCCTTTTGCTCCGTCGAGATTCAAGTGGTTGGAAATAACGCCTATCCCTGCGTTCGCTGCCTTTAAAACGGGCGAATCCGACGTGAGATTTTTAACGGGACGATAGATTGCCGGATGATGAGTGACTATAACGTCGGCTTTGACCGATAAAGCGTACTTCACGCTCTCGTTAGTCAAATCAAGACAAAAAACCGCCGA